>CAZSMU010000079.1:0-17120 GCA_964607915.1 uncultured Haliscomenobacter sp. | reverse complement strand
CCTCTACAAATCCGCGCACCTCTTCCAGGGCCTCGCGGTGCTCTGTGGCCGGCAGCTCCCCTTTGGCGAACTTTACGAGGTCGGCGCGGCGCAGCAGTTGCGACAGGCGACCCTCCCAGTCCCGGGGGATTCCCCGGCTTGCAAACTGGCGCTCTATCTCCTCAGTAGTGGCCTCGAGGGCATTGAAGTTGTAGCGCAGCGACAGGTACTCGCGCAAAATATGCGTCAACTCGCTTTGGTACATTTTGAAATTGCCGCTAAAGAGGTAATCCGAGGCAGCGAGCGCAGCGAGCTTCTCGAGGGCGATTTCGTGGGCAGGGGGCGGGGCGACAGGCGGGGCCACGGGCGGGGGAGCGGGGCGGCGCAGGCGGCGGTACAGGCCATAGCCTGCCGCGAGAAGCAGGAGCAGAACCCCCACCCACCAGAAGTCGCTGAGGCGCAAGGGCTCCCGCACGATGTCCTTGATGGGCCGCAACTCGCCGCCTTCCGGCAGCGTGCTGCGCACGTGTAGCGCCAGGTCGTTGGTGGCGATGCGGGTGTTCACTCCCTCGTCCACTACTTCGACAGGGATGGGCGGCAGGCGGAAGTGGCCGGTATCAAAAGCAGTCAGGATGTACTCCTGAGTGTAGTGGATGTCGGAACGGCCCTGTTCCGAGCGCAGGGGCGCCGTTTTCCGGCGCTCTATATCGGAAATGGCGTCCAGGGTATCTATCCCGATTTTGCCGAGGGTGGCGCCCGGAGGCAGCCATACGTCCAGGCGTAGGCGCAATGGGTCACCGACGCGAATAGAGGTGCTGTCAAGCCGCGCCTCAGCGCGGTATTGTGCTCCGAGCGCCAACGGGAGCAGGGCAAGAAAGAACCCAAGGACTCGAAGGGGAGCTATCCGATTCATTGGCCTGCTCTTTTTTGGAAAAATTGCAGCAATGCCTGGATGTAGGACTCATGGGCGCGGATATCTACGGTATCCGCCCCGGCGCGCAGGAAAGCACCCTTGAAGTAGCGGCCGTATGCCCGGAATCGCTCGGCATAGCGGGTACGCAGCGCTTCCGAGCCCGTATCCAGCCAGGCGATGGTTCCGGTTTCCGGGTCTTCTGCTTGTACCAGGCCCATGTCGGGCAAGGTTTCGTCGCGCAGATCGGATACGCGCACCCCGATGAGGTCGTGGCGACGGGCGGCGATGCGAAGGGCATCCTCGTAGCCTTCTGTCAGGAAGTCGCTCAGCACAAAGCCGATACAGCGCTTTTTGATGACGTGCTGGAAATATTCCAGCGCCACTCCGAGGTCGGTGCCCCGTCCTTTCACCTCAAAGTCCAATAGTTCGCGGATGATGCGCAGGATATGTCCCCGCCCCTTCTTTGGGGGGATGAACAACTCGACCCGGTCGGTGAACAGCAGCAATCCCACCTTGTCGTTGTTGGTGATGGCCGAAAACGCCAACAGGGCGCAGATTTCCGCCACCACTTCGGATTTGAACTGGCGCACCGAGCCGAACAGGGAAGAAGCGCTGGCGTCGGCGAGCAACAATACCGTCAGTTCGCGCTCTTCTTCGTACACCTTCACGTGCGGTTCCCCCGTGCGGGCCGTGACGTTCCAGTCTATGTTGCGCACATCATCGCCGTACTGATAACTGCGCACCTCACTGAACGACATACCGCGCCCCTTAAAGGCGCTGTGGTACTCCCCGGAGAACAGGTGCCGGCTCAGGCCTTTTATCTTGATTTCTATCTTGCGGACTTTCTTCAGCAGTTCGGAGGTCTCCATACGCAGGGTCAGGGTACTTCTACAATATTCAGGATACGGTTAATGATGTCTTCCTGCGAAATATTTTCCGCTTCGGCCTCGTACGTCAGTCCGATGCGGTGGCGCAGCACGTCGTGGCAGATGCCGCGGATATCTTCCGGCACCACGTAGCCCCGGCGTTTGAGGAAGGCCTGGGCTTTACCTGCCAGCGCCAGGTTGATGCTGGCCCGTGGCGAAGCACCATAGCTGATGAGGCCTTCCAGGTCGGACAGGCCGTAATCGCCGGGCTTGCGGGTGGCGAAGACGAGGTCTATGATGTAGCGCTCGATTTTCTCGTCCATATACACCTTGTGTACCGATTGGCGGGCCTTCAGGATATCTTCCGGCTGCACGACCGGCTCGATGTGCTCGCCCGGGTTTTCGCCCGTCAGGTTGCGGCGCACGATTTCGCGCTCTTCCTCCTTGCTGGGGTAGCCAATCTTGACCTTGAGCATGAAGCGGTCCACCTGTGCCTCCGGAAGGGGATAGGTACCTTCCTGCTCAATCGGGTTCTGCGTGGCCAGTACGAGGAAGGGCTCCTCCAGGCGGAAGGTCTCGGTACCGATCGTCACCTGCCGCTCTTGCATGGCTTCGAGCAAGGCACTCTGCACCTTGGCCGGGGCACGGTTGATTTCGTCGGCCAAGATGAAATTGGCAAAAATCGGGCCTTTTCGGACGGAAAATTCGTTCTTCGCCGGGTTGTAGATCATCGTGCCCAATACATCCGCCGGCAACAGGTCGGGCGTGAACTGTATGCGGCTGAACCGCGCGTGGATAGATTGCGCCAGCGTCTTGATGGCCAGCGTTTTCGCAAGACCAGGCAGACCCTCCAGCAATACATGGCCCCGCGTGAGCAGGCCCAACAGCAGGCGCTCTACCATGCGCTCCTGCCCCACAATGACCTGGGCTGTTTGCGCCTGCAAGCGCGCGATAAACGCACTGTCTATGTAAATTTGCTGATTTATCGCTTCAATATCAATTGAATGCATATAAATTGTATTTTATATTGATATTTTAAAAATATAGTTTTCCGGAACCCCGTTCTCCGTCTCCCCGGGGGGATTTTTCTCTCCTTCGAGCAGTTTTTTTCGATCAAAGAGAGGTTTAATCGGGGTCGTATCTTTTGAAACTTTGAACTCTGGTTTATCCGGCTTCTCCGGTTTCAGCGGCCTTTGGGTGGTATCGCGTTCAAAAAACGCCTCGGCGATGAGGATGGAGTCGGCGAGGCGGTTGGCCTCTTTGAGCAGTTCGTCGCGGCAGCCGTCTATTTTAATACGCGTGTAGGCACTCACCCGCTCTTCCACTTCTTTATCTATCAGAGCCTGCACGTCCTCGGCACTGTATTCTTCCCGGGTGAGGCAGGCGCTGGGCAGAAGGAGGAGAGTCAGGAAAAAAAGCAGTCCATAATTCCGCTTAAAGCGGCAAAAATACCTGAAAACAGCGTTCTGTGCCATGGTATGATAGGTGATTAATTGCTTTTTCCCTGGTATTTGGCGCGCAATTTTTCTTCTTCGCTGCGGCGTACGAGGAGGACGGAGTCCAGCAGGCGCTTCAACTCGGGTTCCCGCTGTGCCTTGCACGCGCTGTCGAGTTGCGGCCCCAGCCCGTTGACTCGGCGAAGGTACAAGGTATCTACGAGGTCGCGCTGGGTGAGGGTCAACTTGAGCGGGGGCGGTTCCGAACAAGCTCCGAGGGTAAGCAGGAAGACAAGGGCCAGGCCCCTCATAGGTGAAGGACGGCAGGGAGGCTTGGTTCGGGAGGGGGGCGTATGCGGGTACATCATCCTTACAGTACTTTTCGACGGAGTTCGAAATGGGAGCCGAGATAGACTTTGCGCACCATATCGTCAGAAGCCAGCTCTTGTGCCGTGCCCGATTTCATGATGGAGCCTTCCACCATGAGATAGGCGCGATCGGTGATGGAAAGGGTTTCCTGCACGTTGTGGTCGGTGATGAGGATACCGATATTTTTTGTCTTGAGCTTAGCCACGATAGACTGGATGTCCTCCACGGCGATGGGGTCTATGCCAGCAAAGGGTTCGTCGAGCAGGATAAAATTGGGATTGGACGCCAGCGCACGGGCGATTTCCGTCCGCCGCCGCTCGCCCCCCGAGAGCGTATCGCCCCGGCTTTTGCGCACCTTCTGCAGGCCGAACTCCTCTATGAGCTCTTCCAGTTTTTCCTTTTGCTCCGGTTTTTTCAGCGGGGTCATTTCCAATACGGCCCGAACATTATCTTCTACAGACAACTTGCGGAATACCGACGGCTCCTGGGGCAGATAGCCAATGCCGCGGCGGGCCCGCAAGTACATGGGCAGGTCGGTGATTTCCTCATCGTCCAGAAATACCTTGCCTCCGTTGGGTTTGATAAAGCCGACGACCATATAGAACGTAGTCGTTTTACCCGCCCCGTTGGGTCCGAGCAGACCTACGATTTCGCCCTGGTGTACCTCGATACTGGCTTCCCGGACGACCGTGCGCGGCCCGTACATCTTGAATAGTTTTTCGCTGTGCAGGATCATGGGCGCTCAATCAATATAGACGATTTTATTCACAAAGCGGAACCCCAGGGACAGCTCAAAGGTGACGTTGGTGATTTGCCGCTGCGGGATATCAATAACATTTGAACCCCCAAACGGGTTCGGATTGATGACGTTGGGGATGAGCGGTTGGTTATATTGTTTGGTAAAATCCGGGTTGATGGTAAATTCCAGCATCATACCGACCAGTTCCGTGAACGGCAGTTCGATACCCCCTCCTGCAATCGCCCCGTAATTAAAGCGGTTGACGTACTCGTCAAACGGGAAAATCGGTACGAGATATGCGCTGAGATCTTCGGGTCGGAGGTCGGTGCTTACGGTGTAGTCGCCGCGAATACCCAGGATATAATACAGTTTTTTATCCCCGCGAAAATCGAATTTCTGCTTGGCCCCCAACGAAACAGAGGCATTGTTGAACAGAAAGGGCCAGGAGAAAGACGGTGCTTCGACCTGACGGCCATCGGGCAGGGTAAAGACAGAGCGATAGGTGCGTATGGCGCTCCCTTTGACATGGTAGCCCCCCTGTGCGAAGAGGGCCAGCGGCTCGTCTTCTTCTGCGGTTTCAATGAATATCGCCCCGTGCGGCCGCAGCAGAGGCTCCTGCTGGAAACTATTGTCCCAGCGCTGGCTCGCCACGGTGAGCCCCCCTTTCAGCCCAAACGCATAACTCTGCGCGCTGCCGACTTGCCAGCCCACCAAAAACATACCCGCGATACAAAACAGGCGACAAACAACTCCCTTCTTGCCCATAATGCTTGATTTTGTGCAAAGGTAGGGTGTTATAGCAGAATTACCCGTTTTTTTGTGAAAGCAGGCCGAGACAAAATGCGATCCAAAACCTATTCTACCCGCAGCGCTACGCCCGGTACAATCACGTCGTTGTACAAGCGGTTCATGGTTTTGAGCTGTTCAACCGACAACTCGTACTGCCGGGCGATAGACCAAAGGGTCTCCCCGGATTTCACTACGTGGTATCGCTGTACCACCGGTTGCCTCGGAGTGACCGTTCCGGGATCGGCCGGTGCTGCCCCCATGGGCGTAGTAGGTTCCGCTTCAACCCCCATGGGCTGTTTTACCTCTATGGGTACGGAAGAATAAGGCTTCACCTGCCTGACTTTGGGGGTCGGCTGGAAGAATGGATCCGCTTTGCCGTTACTCGCAGTCGTAGTCGTAGGAACGGGGCCGGTATGTTGCAGAAGACCAGGGCGCAGCGCAGGTGCTTTATCTACGCGCCCTCCCTTGAGTTTCACCATTTCCCCAGACGCTACTTCGACGCCTTCCGAGAGGCGGTTACGGTGGTACAGGCCCTCTACAGACAGGCCATACTGCCCGGATATATCGGCCATCAATTCGTTGGGGCGCACCCGATGCCAGTCGGGAACGGACTTTCCACGCTTTTTTTCCGACGAGGGGAGCGCTTTTTTCAGGTACGTCAGCACGCGCGACGGATGGTCCGAAAAAGGATTGTAGCACCAAAGTGCCAGGGGGTAAACGCCCGCCCGATACCTGCCTTTGTCCGTAGGCTGTTCAATGCTTCGTATCCAGCGCATGGCCAGGGGGGACAGTACGGCTAACTCTGCTCCCGGGCGCAGCGACAAGCGCGGCGCGGGATTCGAAGCGATTTGCTGCATGGCCAGGGCATCGTAGCGGTACAGCTCCAGCGACTCGATAATGTGGATGAGCTTATGGTGGTAATCCTTGTCCGTCGCATAGCCCGCCTTCCGCAACCCTCGCGCCCAGGACTTGTAATCCAGTGGATCCAGTTCGAAGAGGAACCCGTAGCGATCCTGTTTGGTCGGGTCGCGGAGAAACTCGGAATGGGCGTAAAAACTCGTTTCAGCCGCATCGAAGTGGCGGAAACACGATTTTATCAGACGACCCTGCGCATCGTACTCGTCGTCGTCCTTATAGTACGTTGGACCATCCCACACGCCCCCGCATTTTATACCGAAGTGATTGTTGGCAAGAACGGCCAACTCGCCTGTGCCCCAGCGGGATTCCAGGATGGCCTGACCCAGTTTGATACTGACCGGTACGCCCGCCCGGCCCATCTCCTGGACGGCAAGGTTCAGGTACTTGTTCGCATATTCGAGCTTCGCTTCCCGATCCTGGGCATTTACAGAAAAATACCAGGTCAAGGAAACGACCATCCAGAGGTATCCTTTCGTTTGCATATTTGATGTTATCTATACCTAAAGCTCGGACTTGATTCGGAAGAAAACATCGGGAAGACCGGGCGGTCCTTTTTTCCACCTGGCATTTTTCTCTTCACAAGTCTATCGAAACAACGCTTTACTGAGTTGGCTTCTCATAATAAGCAGGTTAAATGTACATCTTTTTCTCAAAGAATGTGTTTATCATGCAATAATATTCTTTTTTTTGCCGCTATAACGGTAATAAAGATCTACAGGGTTGACTTTAACCTGTTTTTTCCTCTACTTTTGTATTCTAATTGAAAAAAGTAGCTTTGAGAAAGTTGGATAACTTTGGCCACCTCGGGCAAATCGTCCGGGAGCACAGGCAAGCCAGCGGGTTGAGTCGCATGGAATGTGCGCGCCTCGCAGGTATCGGTAAAACAGTCTTGTATGATATCGAACACGGAAAGGCCTCCGTGCAACTCGATACGTTGCTCAAACTGTTGAATGTTCTAAACATATCCCTCTCCCTTTCCAGTCCCCTCCTGATGCAACAGTCAAGGCCGAACACACCTTAAGGGAAAGGCTATGAGTCAGTGTCCAATCACCTATGCGTCGTGCAGCCCCGAGAAATACAGCCAGCAGGGGCTAAAAAAGCTCAATCGGGGCCTCAGTCTGCTGCTACCGTTCGACGCGTCTAAAATCATGCACTCCTCCGATTCAGGCATATCGAACGCGGTGTGGCCCTTCGCATCGGCACTCGGCCGGGTAAATGCCCGGCGACAGAGCATGGAGCCGGTTCGGTACAAGGGAAAGTTCTTCTTGTTCCCTCCCTCGAAGCAGTATGCCCAAATCCCTCAAAACCTGGACCTAAGCCTCCGACTGGCCCAGTGCCTCGGGCTGCCCGTACCTTTCCACGGGCTGATTCACGACGAAGATGGAACCATGACCTGCTTCGTGGAACTTCCCGCCACCGTACAATGCCTCCACCCGATTTCTGCCCGGCACGAACAGGAAAATTCCCTCGAGTTTCTCGTAGCCCGTATAGAAGAAAGCTGCACGTTTCCTGTCCTTGAGAAATACAAACTCTTCCAGCGCGTCCTGTTCTCCTGGCTTACGGGGTTTGAAACCCAGGACATCTCCTGTTTTGCCTTCCAAAAAGTAGCCCATAAAATCGAGCTGGCACAAGCATCTCTTTTTTTCAACAGCATACTACCCCTCGGAACCTCAGAAAGAGAATTCGGCTTGTCTGTGGGTGGAAAAAAACGGGGGTTCAGCGCTTCGGACTTCCGGGAGACCATTGCGCGCGACCTCCTCGGCCTCAATGCGGAAACCGTAGAGTTCTTAATATCCGGCTTCCAAAAAAATTACCTGCCCTGCCGGGAACTCGTCATGGAAAGTTTTCTCAGCGAAGACTTAAAAGAACAGTACCTCGACGTAATAGTCGGACGCCTGAGCCGCCTCAACGCTTGAGGCCGGCTTTATCGAAAATCAGACGCATTCCGTCAAAAATCATCGCAAATGAATCCGGAATGTTCTATATTAGGCTTGTGGGTGAGAAAATATTCCTTCTCCCTAACGCTGCTCTTTTCACCCTCTAATGCCTGATGAGCGATGAAAAAATGGAACCTCCAAAAACTCGATAAATACCGCCGTTTCTTCAGCGAGCGGGATTTTTGGGCAAAACTTGGCCGGTACGCCCGACGTATAGGGCTCAAGGCTGTCTATACCGCCCTGCTCATGTTTTACGCCTACCAGCGGAAAGAAACCCCTTTTTGGGCAAAAAATATCATTCTCGGCGTACTGGGCTACCTACTCGCCCCGCTGGACTTTCTCCCCGATCTGGCCCCCATCATCGGATTTACCGACGACATAGGCATCCTCACCGTCGGTCTCGTCACTATCGCTTCTTATGTGAACGACGATGTACGCGCCAAAGCCAGGACCAAAATAGGGCAGTGGTTCCCCGACTACAACAAAGAGGAAATTATTGAAATTGAATCGAAACTGAGCAAAGAGAACGGCACAGAGGGTCGGTCGGATTCCCTTCATAACCAGCCCTGACAAAAAAAGTGCCGAAACGAAAGAAGGTATATTTTAGGACAGCAAACGCCATCTCCAAAATATACCCTCTTTACACGCTGGTCAGTGTGCGTATCAACGCATGCCTTGAATCAGCACCGTGACCTTATTTTGCAATACTTCGATGAACCCGCTGCTGATCTGGAAAGAAAGCTGCTTGCCCGGCTGATCCACTGTTTTCAGCGAGCCGGACTCCCCATCGAAATACAAACTCTCGCCCGTTGCCGTGACTACGGCAATCGTACCGGATTCCAGCGCCGACACAATAGGGGCGTGGTTCTGAAGCACCTGGAACTGCCCCGATGCGCCCGGAACCTTGATGGATTGTATCGTTCCGCTGAATATTTCACGCTCAGGAGTGAGCATTGTCAAGTTCATCATGGCAAAGTCGGGATTTAAGCAACTTCCGCAAGCATCTTTTTGCCCGCTTCCATTACTTCGTCAATAGTACCTTTCAGGTTGAACGCTGCTTCGGGATATTCATCCGTCTCGCCATCCATGATCATGTTGAAACCGCGGATGGTTTCTTCAATAGGCACCATCACACCCGGGATACCTGTGAATTGCTCGGCCACGTGGAAAGGTTGCGACAGGAAGCGCTGTACGCGACGGGCGCGGTGTACCACCAGTTTGTCGTCGTCAGAAAGTTCTTCCATACCGAGGATGGCGATGATGTCCTGGAGTTCGTTGTAGCGCTGCAGGATGTTCTTCACGCGCTGGGCGCAGTTGTAGTGCTCGTCCCCGATGATGAGCGGGTCGAGGATGCGGGAGGTAGAATCCAGTGGGTCAACGGCCGGATAGATACCCAGGGCAGCGATTTTGCGGCTGAGTACCGTAGTCGCATCGAGGTGGGCGAAGGTTGTTGCCGGCGCGGGGTCCGTAAGGTCGTCTGCAGGGACGTAAACCGCTTGTACAGACGTAATCGAACCCCGGCGGGTAGAGGTGATGCGCTCCTGCATGATACCCATCTCGGTAGCCAGCGTAGGCTGGTACCCTACTGCCGAGGGCATACGGCCCAACAAGGCGGATACCTCGGAGCCAGCCTGCGTGAAGCGGAAGATATTGTCAATAAAGAAGAGAATATCGCGGCCACCGGTGGGGTCGGAAAGGTCTCCATCGCGATAGTATTCAGCAACAGTAAGGCCCGACAAGGCGACCCGCGCACGGGCTCCGGGGGGCTCGTTCATCTGCCCGAACACCAGGGTGGCCTGGGATTTGTTCAACTCGTTGCCGTCCACCTTGCTCAGGTCCCAGCTGCCCTCCTCCATGGAGTGCTTGAAGTCCTCACCGTAGCGGATGACATTCGACTCGATCATTTCCCGGAGCAGGTCATTTCCCTCGCGGGTGCGTTCTCCTACGCCTGCGAATACTGAAATCCCCTCATATCCTTTGGCGATGTTGTTGATCAACTCCATGATCAAGACCGTCTTGCCCACACCAGCACCTCCGAAGAGGCCGATTTTACCCCCTTTCAGGTAGGGCTCGATTAGGTCAATGACCTTGATGCCCGTGAACAAGACCTCTTTTTCCGTGGAGAGGTCTTCGTACGCCGGTGGCTTGCGGTGGATGGAGTATGTCTGCTTCGATTTGATTTCTCCCAAACCATCAATGGGCTTACCGATGACGTTGAACAAACGGCCGCGGATTTCTTCTCCTACCGGCATTGAAATAGAGCGGCCGGTATCTTCGACATCCGTCCCGCGCTTGAGACCATCGGTAGAGTCCATGGCAATGGCGCGTACACTGTCTTCGCCCAGGTGCTGCTGCACTTCGAGCACCAGGTGCTCCCCATTCGGGCGCTTTATCTCCAGCGCATTGTATATCTCGGGAAGACTGCTCGCATTCGGGAATGCAACGTCCACCACGGGCCCGATAACCTGTTTGACGTGACCGATATTCGACATAGTACTGATATTTGAGAATAAATAAAGCAGATTCTTGAAAAACGCTGCAAATTTACGCTTTTGAGTTCATAAACCAAAGAAAATAAAAAATCTTCGCGCAAGATGCCCAAACTGGTCAGCATTATCATGCCCGTTTTCAACGAAAGCAAGCACCTGCCGCTCTGCCTGGACAGTATCCTCAGCCAAAGCACCCCTGATTGGGAACTGCTCGCCGTGGACGACCAGTCCACCGACGACTCCCGAAGCCTCCTCGAAGAATACGCCCGGCGCGACCCGCGCATCCGCGTCCTCAGCAGCAGGGAAAAAGGGATTATCCCCGCCCTGCGCGTCGCAGTAGACGCTGCCTCAGGTACTTTCATTACCCGGATGGATGCCGACGACTACATGGCCCCCCACAAGCTGGAAGCTCTGCGGCGACCGCTGCTCCAATCCGGCCCCGGGTATATCAGCACTGCCTTGGTAGCCTACTTCTCCGATGAGTTTGAACTCGGCCCGGGCTATCAGCGCTACGCCCAGTGGCTGAACGACGTTATCCGAACCGGAAGGAACTGGAACGAAATCTACCGCGAATGTACCATCCCTTCCCCTTGCTGGATGGCGTTTCGGGAAGACTTCACCCGGGCAGGCGGTCATACTCGCGATGTCAATCCGGAAGACTACGACCTGGCCTTCCGCTTTTTTCACAGCGGATTGTCCGTACTCCCCGTACCCGAAGTACTGCACTTTTGGCGCGACCATACCCTGCGCAGCTCCCGAAATCTGGAAAGCCATGCCAATCAGCAATATTTCCGCATAAAATTGCCCTGGTTCCTCGAAATCAGCTACCGGCCGGAGCGGCCCCTTATCTTGTGGGGGGCTGGCCGAAAAGGAAAAGAACTAGCCTCTATGCTGGTAGCTCGGGATATCCCCTTCCGCTGGTGCTGTGATACCCCTTCAAAATGGGGTCACCTGATCTATGGTATCCGAATGGAAAGTACCCGAATCATCGGTGAAACGGGGCATCCCCAAATCATACTGGCCGTATCCGGTCCAAACGAACAGAAAGATATAGACGACGCCCTGAACGCACAAGGCCTGCAGGCTGGGATTGATTTTTTCTGGTTTTGCTGACATGTACCCACCCAATGGACGAAAAACTCCTCCAATCTGTTTATACCATGCTCCTACTGGGCTCCCGGAGAACAGCGTTCACGGAAGAACAGCTCCAGGTATTGCATACCCTCGGCATAGATACTTCATTGCCCCCTGAAGAACTCCTCCTGCAATGCCTCGCCTATTTTCATCTTTGGGAAAAAGCCGCCCGCGAAACCGGGAAAGCCGTGGACGAGCTCGTTAAAGCTCCCCTCCACGACCCGCCTGATTCCCTTTAGGCTATCGGACTACCTGATCAATCCGTTCCCCCGATGCCAGGGGATATATGCGGAAGCTATACGAATAGGCCCGGTAGGGCAGGCGGTATTCTTCCAAAGGCAAAGCGCCCCAACTATTGATTCCCCCCAGGCCGCTCTGGCGATAATCTATGCGCACATGCGTCAGATTGCGCTCCCGGAGTTCAGCGGCATGCATCTGTTGCTTTTCTTCCCCGGGATCGAGGTCGCCGGCGTAGAAGTGCAGGGCGCTCGTGCTGAGCGGCATATCTCCTGCAAAGAGCAATCCGAAGCCCCTGGCGTCGCGCAACGCCATCCAGCGCACATCCGACTTATTCGAGGTTTCCTGGGGGCGGATATACGGATGAAATTGTTCGCGCACGGTTCCCTGGTACTGGCCAATATGCGCACCGTATTTGCGGTCCTCGTACGATTCTTCCGGCCCTCGCCCATACCAACTCATGCGGTCGAATGTTTTCGGCATGTCCGTCTGCATACCTATGCGCAAAAGAGGGGGCTGCTGGCTCTCTCCAATCGGTTCAAAAGCATAGCGCACCTGGATGCTGCCGTCCCCAGCTACCTGATACGTTTCCCGGACGACCGCCTGTACCTCTGCTATGGTATGCGTATTCTGGATTTCCACCATTTCCCCAGTCATACGGGCCTCCGCTGTTCCGGGAACAGCATTTTCGGCAGCCGTTTTCCATACTTTTAAGCGCTTTTGCAAGGCTGCCCCAAAGTCGTTGTCCGTAGGCGCACGCCAGAAGGAAGGCACCAAAGGGGATTGAATCAATGACTGCCCCTTGTATTGGTATGCGGTCAGCCGTCCATTTTGGTTGAAGTGGATACGGAAACTGCTCCCTTCCACCATCCAGCCGTCGGCCTTTTTGGAAAGGGTAGGAGCTTTTGACGCGCGCCGTGCACCGACGAACACTTTGGCCTGGGCAGCAAAGGCAAATTGTTCTTTTGCAACCTCATAATCGGTAGGTAGCAATTGCCCACCTGTTTTGGTACGATACGACAAGTCCAGGAAGTATTCCCTCTCGTCGGCAGGGAACTCGGGCAGGGGCAGCTCTATATCCAGACTGCCCCCGGCGGGGACACTACCCGGCTCGAAGCGGCCTTTTGCAAGCGATTCCCCGTTGGCCATGAGATCCCATTCGAGATAGACATCGTCCAAGCCAATGAATGCATATTCGTTATGGATTCGGATTTTACCCGCCGGCAGATCCAGAGCTTCGCTGCGAATATATTGATAGACCTTTTTGACCTCCAGCAAATGCGGGTTGATGCGCCGGTCGGGCTGTACCAGACCGTTGCACAGGAAATTGTTGTCGCTCGGGGTACCCGCCGGACCAAAATCGCCGCCGTATGCGAAGATGGTATCGCCTTGAGCCGTCACTTTATATACGCCCTGGTCCACCCAGTCCCAGATGAAGCCTCCTTGCAATCGGGGGTTCGTGCGGAAAAAATCCCAGTATTCTTTGAACCCTCCGCTGCTGTTGCCCATCGTGTGGTTGTATTCGCATAGAATCATCGGTTTGGAGGGATTTTTTTCCAACATGGAGAGCATGCCCTCTTTCCAGAAGTACATGGGTGCCAGGATATCCGTATTCCACTCTGCGGTGGCGGTATTCCCCCAGCCTAATTGTGTGCGTTCATACTGGACCGGCCGGGTGCTGTCGCGCCCTTTCGTCCATTCATAGGTAGCGTAAAAATTGACTCCGTTGCCCGCTTCGTTGCCCAGGGACCAGGTGATGATACTCGGATGATTTTTATCGCGCTCCACCATGCGCCGGGTACGCATCAGATGGGCTTCCCTCCACTGGGGGTTGTTGCCCAGGGTTCGGTCCAGGTTATAGCCCATACCATGCGATTCTATATTCGCTTCGTCCACTACATAGAGGCCATATTCATCGCACAAAGCATACCATAACGGGTCGTTTGGGTAGTGGGCGGTGCGCACGGCATTCAGGTTGTGTTGTTTCATCAACTGGATATCGCGCACCATGCTTTCCCGGCTGATGACGTGTGCGGTCGCCGGGTCGTGCTCATGTCGGTTTGCCCCTTTTATCAAAACGCGCACCCCGTTTATCAGAAATAGTCCATTTTTGATTTCTACCGTTCGGAATCCTACGCGCTGGGGGATGACCTCTATGGTATTTCCCCCGGCGTCTTTCAGCGTCATCAAAAGGAGGTACAGATTGGGGGTCTCTGCCGTCCACGGCTTAGGAGAGGCCACTCCTCTGGAAAAGCGGAATACCTGGTCTTCGGCACCGGTTTTGAGGGTACCTAAATCGAGTTTCTCTAAAAAGACGGTCCTTTTGCCGGCATCCTGTAGTTCCAGTTCCAGGGAATAGCCCTTGGCTTCCTGCGGTCCCGCATTTCCAAGTACAAGCTCGATATCAAATACTCCATCTTTATAAGCAGCATCCAGGCCGCTTTTTACAAAATAATCGCGCACGTGTACCAAGGGCGCTGCATAGAGATACACATCGCGCTCAATACCGCTGATGCGCCAAAAGTCCTGGCACTCTAAATAACTTCCGTCGCTCCAGCGATATACCTGCAGGGCGAGGAGGTTGTCGCCCTCCTTTAAATAAGAGGTGATATCGAACTCCGCCGGGGTTTTGCTGTCTTCGCTATACCCTACTTTTTGCCCGTTTATCCAGACGTAATACGCCGACTTCACCGCCCCAAAGTGAAGGAGTACGCGCCGGCCCTTCCAGGTATCGGGTACGCGAAATACTTTCCGGTACGACCCAACCGGAGTATCGTCGGGCACATCGGGAGGGTTGGGGTTCCGGACGGCAAATTCGTGGGGTTGGTTCACGTAAATCGGTACCCCATACCCCTTGAACTCCCAATTGGAAGGTACCGGGAATTCGCCCCAGGCCGCATCGTTGAACCTGGGTTCCTGAAATCCCTCCGGTCGCCCACTCAGGGCGGGAACCCATAGAAACTTCCACATACCGTTGAGCGACTGATAGTAAACAGAGTTTTTTGCCTCCAGAGACAGCGCTTTCGCCCTGTTTTCAAAGGGAAAGAACGTCGCGTGGGGTTTTTCTGTGTTCACCTCGCTGACGAGCGGGTTTTCCCATTCGGGCACTGACTGGGCGGAGAGAAGGGCAGCTATACAGAACAAAAAAAGAAAAGGAAAAAAGGATTTCATATTCACCCGATTTTGCGGACTACAATGCGCTGCAACTCGTCTTCCTGCTGCAGCAAGGAACGGTAGAGTGCGGTTTGATTGCGGGCACGCACCACATTGTGGTCGGGATAAGCCGTTTTGTAATAGGTATCCCCTTGTAGGTAATCGCCTAAAAAGCGCATCATCTGCTCAAGGATAATCCATTTGGCCCCCAGTACCAGGCCTTCCAGCTCTACCGGGAATGCAACCTGGCGAAGGGGCGGTACAAAACCCCGGGCTAGAGCCTCAAACCAATCCCTGCGCAGATGTACCTGGTCGTACCGCGGGTCGTTTTCACCCAGCGTCGTGGTCATCGTGCGCACCATATCCCCGAAATCGGAGGGGATGGCACCAGGCATCGCCGTATCCCAGTCAATGACAGCAATAGCTTGCCCCGTTTCGGGGTGAAACAACATATTCCCAATCTTGGCATCGTTATGTACCACCCGCTGTGGAAAACCGGATTCATCTACCTGCCGGAATACATCGCACTCCTTGAGGAGAAACTCTATTTCTTCTCCGCAAACAGACGCACGCCCCACCGGGTCGGCCGCCAAAACCTCCCTGAATTGCAGCAACCGAAGCGAACTATGGTGAAAATGGGGGATGACCGGCACAATTTCATCCGGGTCCAAATCGCTGAGCCCCGATAAAAACAGGGCCATCGCCTCCCCCGCCCGGAAAGCCATATCGGGCGTTGTGGCATACTCTGCGGTTTGGGAGGGGGAAATATAGGTGAAAGCACGCCAATAATCCTCCTGCTCATCTATGTAGCAGAGCGTTCCGTCTTGTGTCGGCAAAGGTTCTGGCAAAGTCAGCGCGATTGCTTTACGGGATAAATGCCTGTACAGCTTGCCGGAGTTTTCGATGACGTCCCAGGGGGTCTTGAATACGTGGCGGTTGATTTTCTGAAGCACGAAAGCCTTCGGTAAATCGGGCGAAGCGACCAGGTAGGTATCGTTGATATTACCCGCTCCCAGAGGCAGGATTTGCACCTGCTGTACTTGCCGGGCACAAAAAGCACCGGCGATACCCTTCAATCGTGCTTGTTCGGTTTCCTGTATGGACATAGTGCCTTATTTCCACAAGCCGTTTGGATAGCGGCCTGCGGCAACCAATTCTTGAAAAGCAGCTTCTACCTCCGGTTTGTCTTCCCGGTAAGTGATGCCGTACCATTTATCCTCGCTGTGCAGCACGTGGACAGCCGCAGCCCGTTCTTCTACCAGACGATTGACCGTCAGGGGTATAAAGAATTCTGCCTTGGGATTTTCACCTTGTTCGCGAACGAAGCGTAGAAAATCCTCGTGGAAATAGTCAAATACGCGCGGATGGAAACCCCAGAAGTTCATAGAAACTAAGGTACTTTCTTCCAGCGCAAACCGCCCGCCTGCATCTTCGAAGTAAATCCCGCCGTCGCTGCGCGCGATTTTTGTACGCTCTACTACCTTCGTCAGTTGGCGCGATGCGTCCATGGCGCATACACCCCGGGAAACACTACCGAAAGCAGATACCGTTTTGCCTAATTCATAGCCTACCATGGAATAATCCTGGGGGGTACAGGCTTCCTCCAGGAATCGCGCCATACTGTGAAAGCCACTGATTCCGTAGTAGTCGTCGGCGTTGATTACCGCAAACGGCTCGTGGATGACCTCGCGGGCTACCAATACAGCATGCCCCGTACCCCAGGGCTTTTCGCGAAACGGGAATTCCGAAATCCCCGAAATAGGGGAATCCAATTCCTGAAATACATACTCCACTGGAATATGACCCTCGACTTTTGCACCTATTTTTTCATGGAATTCCTGTTCGATGCTGTGCCGTATAATGAACACCACCTTGCCGAATCCGGCCCGTATAGCGTCAAAGATGGAAAACTCGAGGATTGCTTCCCCTCCGGGTCCTATCCCGTCTACTTGCTTGAGACCGCCGTAGCGACTCCCGATACCAGCAGCCAGAACTAATAAAGTTGGTTTCATAGGTTGGGAAATAATAGATTTATTGCGGGGGAGCGATGGGACGTATTACGCAACCCCCTCGGTAATTCCCCTCGCAACAAGTCTGATTATGGTTTAATAAGCATCATCCAGTGCAAATATCGGCTTGCGGGCCATCCAGCGCCCACGGG
>CAZSMU010000078.1:0-17484 GCA_964607915.1 uncultured Haliscomenobacter sp. | reverse complement strand
CGAGGGGTCAAAAAGGCACTTTTTTCCCTCCTCGCCGACCCCTTGCAACCAGTCTAACGTCTGACCTCTATTTCTTTGCCGGCAGCCGGATTGCTTCCAGGGCATTGAAGAGAAAAACAGCCGGTGCATTCCAGTTTATGGCGATTTCATTACTGGCATAGGAACAATCGTCGTCGGTGTACGCTGTTTCCCGTTCTATGTGAGTATAGGTGCTGCACTGATCTTGCCGGAAGGGGTTAGGGCCGCCCACCAGCAGTCCCGGAACGGGTTCTGTGATGCCATCGGCCACCGACTGCCGGTGGTGCGGGCGCATCGGGGATTTGCTGCCAAAGCCGGTGACGAAGCAGTAGCCGGTCGCATTCCTTCCCAGCAAATAGTCTGCATTCGCCAATGCCGCCTCCCGGTACACTTCCTTTCCGGTCAGCCGATAGGCATACAGCAAGAGGATGCCTTGGTTGGCGGCATTGGAATTGCTTCCCCACACAAAATCGCCGACGGATTGGCCCATAGGCGCTGAAAAAGCGCTGATCGCCTGGTACTTCACGTACGCGTCGGCCATGCGGAGGAGGGTGCTGCGCATAAACATCCACTCTTCCTGATAGTCGGCGGGGAATTCCCCTCTCATGTCGAGGAGGGCGTAGCACGCGAGCAGTCCCGGCTGGTTCCAGGTAGGGAGCGTCAAGGGTATATCCTTCACGTTTTTAAGGAGTTTCAGGTATTGCACATCGGACGTCATGCGGAACATTTCCGCGGAAGCCCACAGCCATTCATCGGCAATAGTACCGTCGCCATAGGTACCGGTAGA
The DNA here is from genome assembly GCA_964607915.1 of uncultured Haliscomenobacter sp. GTDB lineage: Bacteria > Bacteroidota > Bacteroidia > Chitinophagales > Saprospiraceae > JADJPL01. Next base: position 16,679 of record CAZSMU010000078.1, on the reverse strand, counting down.
GAGTTCGGGCTTGAAGATTTGATTGAGTTTATCTTGTTCATAGAGGATGGCCGGGTTTTTCAGTGCCCAATCCCAGCCTTTCAGGGCCGCTGCGCGGCAGCTATCGGCCAGTCCGGGCCAGTGGCGGCCCAGAGGAGCCAGCACCGATGCAGCCTGAGCCATTACGGCCACGAAGTCGAGTGCGGCTGCCGTGCTTTTCTGCACGACATAGCGGGGTTCGCGGCCTACGCCCGGCATCAGCATCCCGTCGAAAGCGGCATTCGTACATTTGTGGTACACCCCGCCGTCGGCGGGATCTTGCATGGTGAGCATCCAGCGGAGGTTATAGACGGCCTCATCCAGGATGTCCGGGGCGCCGTTGCCGGATTCGGGAATGTTGGTTTCCAGGGTGGAAAAGTACCCTGGGTAATGGGCATAGGCCGTAAGCAGGGTATTCATGGTGATGCCCGAGTTGACGATGTATTTGTTGTAGTCCCCCGCATCGTACCATCCTCCGGGGCTGGGGATCCGGGTTCCTGCGGGGCGCTCTTTAGAGGCGGCAGACGGATGTACCTGCACTTCGGTATCCGGGTGGCCTGCCGAGCGTTGCCATTTACCCGCATGGGCGTGCAGCAGAGGCGTTGATGAGCGTTGGTAATAAAAGCCTTTCAGGCAGGCTTTGCCAACCTCGGAAAGCAGGTTATCCCCAATCCTGAACACCGGCGAAAGCCCTTGTCCGGGTACGGCCAACACGAAGGCCCCTGTTTGGGTGAAAGAAGAAAAATCCGCTTTGCGCGTGACGAGAGATGCGTGCTGAGAGTGGATGGTATCCGACAACACCCCTCGGTAGAGGGTATCCCTGAGATGGGTAGAAGTGATGAAAAAATCCCGGGCATCGCCCGCAGCGCTGACGATGGCTACCTTCGGCGCATCGGGATAAAACCCCAGTTGGTTCAGGTGGATGGCTTCGGAGTGGTGCTGGCCCCAGAGCATTGCGGGCAGCATAAAGGGCAGGAAGAGTACGGCGTTTTTCATGTGCTGCTGTTTGAGGCAGAAAGATACGAAAAGGACAGCTGAACCCTCTATCCTTTTTCTGGCATGCCACTGCTTTTTCCCCTATTTTTGTGGCAGGCGTATGGCGGGCTACATCTGCCGCCCCCGGTAAGCCCGGCATGCCATAACCAAAAACCATTTATATGAAAAAGAACAGTTGGTTTCTCTTTCTATTGCTCAGCGGGTTCCTTTGCAGTTGCGAGAAAGACTGCGTAGAAAAGAAAAAGGAGGATTGCGCCTGCATCGCCCTCTACGACCCGGTATGTGGTTGTAATGAAGTTACCTATGGCAACTCCTGCGAGGCGAACTGCGCCGGGATAAGCGATTATACGAAAGGACCTTGCAAGTAGTCCTGCCTTACAGGGTAGTTCTTTTATGTTTTAAGAAGTTGGGCCACCCAATATGTGGGCGGCCCAACTTTTTGAAACCTCTCCCCTCGCTCTAGAAGCGGTCGAGGTTCATCACTTTATCCCATGCCGCCACGAAGTCCCGAACGAACTTTTCGCGGGCGTCGTCGCAGGCGTACACTTCTGCGAGGGCGCGGAGTTCTGAATTGGAACCGAAGATCAGGTCCACGCGGGTTCCCGACCACAAGACCTCATCGGTGCTGCGGCTACGGCCTTCGAACAGGTCCTGAGCATCGGACGTCGCACTCCATTTCGTACCGAAATCGAGCAGGTTGACAAAGAAATCATTTGTCAGCACCCCTGGCCGATGCGTGAACACGCCGTGTGAGGAATGATCGAAATTGGCGTTCAGTGCGCGCATCCCGCCTACCAGCACCGTCATTTCAGGTGCGGTAAGGGTGAGCAACTGCGCTTTGTCCACCAGCATTTCCTCTGCCGATACGGCATATTTGGACTTGGTATAGTTGCGGAACCCATCTGCGAGCGGTTCGAGCACAGCAAAGGATTCTACGTCGGTCTGTGCCTGGGAGGCATCCGTACGGCCAGGGCTGAACGGCACCTTTATCTCATGGCCGGCATCTTTTGCCGCCTTCTCGATAGCTGCGCAGCCCCCCAATACGATAAGGTCGGCCATTGACACCTGTTTGCCGCCTGCCTGCGCACTGTTGAACGTTTTCTGGATGCCTTCCAGGACATCCAGCACCTTGGACAACTGCGCCGGGTTATTGGCGGCCCAGTACTTTTGCGGAGCGAGCCGGATACGGGCACCGTTGGCGCCCCCGCGCTTGTCGGAGCCACGGAAGGTAGAAGCGGAGGCCCATGCCGTAACAACTAATTGGGAGACGGACAGTCCCGAGGCGAGTATAGCTGCTTTCAAGGCGGCGATATCCTGTTCGCCGATCAATGGATGCGCTACGGCGGGCACAGGGTCTTGCCAGATCAGCTCTTCAGCGGGGACTTCCGGGCCGAGATAGCGGGCGCGGGGTCCCATATCGCGGTGCGTGAGTTTGAACCATGCCCGTGCAAAGGCATCGGCAAATTCGTCCGGGTTTTCGTAGAAGCGGCGGGAGATTTTTTCGTAAGCCGGATCCACGCGCAGAGCGAGGTCGGTGGTGAGCATCATCGGGGCATGGCGCACGGCGGGATTGTGTGCATCTGGCACAGAGCCGGCTCCTGCATCCCCTTTAGGTTTCCATTGGTGGGCACCGGCGGGGCTTTTAGTCAGTTCCCACTCATAGCCGAACAGGTTTTCGAAGTAGTTGTTGCTCCACTGTGTAGGGGTAGTGGTCCATGCGCCTTCCAGACCGCTGGTGATGGTGTACTCTGCGTTACCGCTGCCGTACGTATTTTTCCATCCAAGGCTCTGTTCCTCAATACCGGCACCGGCAGGTTCCCTACCTACGTATTTACCTGGATCGGCGGCACCGTGTGTCTTGCCGAACGTATGCCCACCGGCTATCAAGGCCACGGTTTCCTCATCGTTCATAGCCATACGGCCGAACGTCTCGCGGATATCGCGGGCGGCGGCCAGAGGGTCGGGGTTGCCGTTCGGGCCTTCCGGGTTGACGTAGATGAGGCCCATCTGAACGGCGGCCAGGGGATTTTCGAGTTCGCGATCGCCGCTGTAGCGCTTATCGCCGAGCCACTCGGATTCCGAGCCCCAGTAGATATCCTCTTCCGGTTGCCACACGTCCTCGCGTCCGCCCCCGAAGCCGAAGGTTTTGAAACCCATGGATTCCATGGCGCAGTTGCCGGCGAGGACCATGAGGTCGGCCCAGGAAATCTTTTTGCCGTATTTTTTCTTGATGGGCCAGAGCAGCAGGCGAGCTTTGTCGAGGTTGGCGTTATCCGGCCAACTATTCAGCGGGGCGAAGCGCTGTGTACCGGAACCTGCTCCCCCGCGGCCATCGGCGATACGGTACGTACCGGCGCTGTGCCAGGCCATGCGGATAAAGAAAGGCCCGTAGTGGCCGTAATCTGCCGGCCACCAGTCCTGGGAGCTGGTCATCAGCTCAAAAATATCTTTCTTGACGGCTTCCAGGTCCAGCGACTGGAACGCTTCTGCGTAGTTGAACTCCTCCCCCATCGGGTCTGCCAGGGAAGAATTTTGGCGTAAAATATTTAATTTCAGTTGATTGGGCCACCAGTCCCGGTTGGAGGTACCCCCTCCGGCCACCTTTTTCAACACGCCGTTAGAAAAAGGGCACTTGCTTTGGTTGCTATCCATGTTTCCGTTTTTTAAAAAGGTTTATTTCGAGGAAAACTAATAAGGGGCGAAAAGGTTTTTACTTCCTTGCCGCCCCTTAACCATTAGTCTGATCAGCCACCCGGGCTACAGGCCGTCGCTGAAGTCTTCTTCCTCGCCGAAGTATTGATGGCGATTTTCGAGTTCGGCTGCGCGGTCTTTATGGGTGACCATAATCGTATCGAACTGGCGCTGGCCCGTACCTGCCGGGATGCGTTTTCCGACGATGACATTTTCCTTGAGGCCAGAGAGGTTATCTACCTTGGCCCCGATAGCAGCAGTGCTGAGTACTTTGGTCGTCTCCTGGAACGATGCAGCGGAAATCCAGCTGTACGTTCCCAGCGACGACTTGGTGATTCCCAAAAGCAGCGGGCTGGAGGTTGCAGCCACGGCGTCCCGATAGGTAACCAGGGCCTTGTCGTTCCGCTTTAGGAAGGAGTTTTCCTCGCGGATTTGGCGCAGGGTCACCAACTGGCCCGGTTTTAGGCGGTTGGAATCGCCCGATTCCGTGACTACTTTTTTATCGAATATCCAGTCGTTCTGCTCCAGGAAGTCGTAGCGGTCTACGGCTTCCCCTTCCAGGAAGTTCGTATCGCCGGCATCTTCGATTTGTACGCGGCGCATCATCTGGCGGACGATCACCTCGATATGTTTGTTGTTGATGGTGATACCCTGGGAGCGATACACTTCCTGTACACCGTTCACCAGGTACTGCTGTACGGCGAATGGGCCTTTGATATTGAGGATATCGCGCGGGGCTACCGAGCCGTCTGACAGCGGAGTACCGGCGCGCACGAAGTCGCCATCTTGTACCAGCACGTGTTTGGACAAGCCGATGAGATACTTGCGCACCTGGCCGTCTTTGGCCGTAATGGAAACTTCGCGGTTGCCCCGTTTTACTTTGCCAAAATTGACGACGCCGTCGATTTCGGAAACTACCGCTGGGTTTGACGGATTGCGTGCCTCGAACAATTCCGTTACGCGCGGCAGGCCGCCCGTGATATCCTGGATTTTGCCCAGGCTCCTCGGGATTTTGGCGATTTTATCGCCTGCACCGAGCTGCTGCCCATCCTCTACCGAAAGGTAGGAGCCTACCGGGAGAGTATAACTCTTGATTTCTTCGCCATCGGCGGAGACGATAGAGATGACCGGGATTTTGCGCTTGTTCTTGCTTTCGATGATCACCTTTTCCGCAAAGCCCGTCTGGTCGTCGCGTTCCAGGCGGAACGTGACCCCCTCTTCGATACTGTCGAAGCGGGCTATACCACTGAATTCAGAGATGATGACCGCGTTGAACGGATCCCAGTCGCAAATGCGTTGTCCTTTTTTAGTGATTTCCCCATCTTTCACATAGAGCTGTGCGCCATATGGAATATGAAGAGATACGAACTGCCGGCCCGTATCGATATCCACGATTCGGATTTCGCCCGTGCGCGACAGGACGGTGAAAGAACTCTCGCCTCCCTCTACATCGTATTGGGTGACCTTCATGCCATCGAACTCGATGCGGCCGTCAAATTTGGAAGTGATTTCCGATTCCGTTTTCGACAAGGAGGCGACGCCCCCTACGTGGAAGGTACGGAGGGTCAACTGCGTACCCGGTTCGCCGATAGACTGGGCAGCGATGATGCCCACGGCGTCCCCTGATTCTGCAATCCGTCCGGTTGCCAGGTTTTTGCCATAGCACTTGGCGCACACTCCGCGTTTGGTCTCGCAGGTAAGCACGGAGCGTATGGTCACGGTCTCGACCCCTGCATCTTCGACAGCTTTGGCGACGCGGGAATCAATGTATTCCCCGGCGCGCAGGATGGCCTCATCCGTGAGCGGGTGATAGATATCGTGCAGCGTATAGCGCCCTTCTATGCGGGATGCCAGGTTTTCGATGACTTTTTCACTTTCCTTCAGGGCAGACGTTTCGATACCGCGCAAGGTATTGCAATCCTCCTCATGGATGACCACATCCTGGGCGACGTCCACCAGACGACGGGTCAGGTAGCCGGCGTCGGCGGTCTTCAGGGCGGTATCTGCGAGACCCTTTCGGGCACCGTGGGTAGAGATGAAGTATTCCTGTACGGACAATCCGTCCACAAAGTTGGACAAGATGGGGTTTTCGATAACGGCCCCTCCCGAGTCACCCGACTTTTTGGGTTTGGCCATCAGGCCCCGGAGGCCGCACAACTGTTTGATTTGCTGTTTGGAGCCCCGTGCGCCGGAGTCGAGCATCATGTACACCGAGTTGAAGCCCTGCTTGTGGGAAGCCAGTTCCCGCATCAGCGTTTCGGTGATTTTGTTATCTGCGTAGGTCCACTTGTCTATAATCTGGTTGTAGCGCTCATTGTTGGTGATGAGGCCCATGTTGTAGTTGTCCCAAACCTCGTCCACTTCTGCATGCGCATCATCCAGCGCTGCTTCTTTGATAGAAGGCGTGATCAGGTCTCCGAGGTTGAACGACAAGCCGCCGCGGAACGCCCAGGTGAAGCCCAGGTCCTTGATATCGTCGAGGAAATCGGCGGTGACGGCGAAGTTCGTGCGTTCGATAACCTCTCCGATGACCTTCTTCAGGTTTTTCTTGGTCAGCAGTTCGTTCACGAAAGGGACGCTGGCCGGCACGACCTGGTTGAAGATTACGCGACCGGTCGTCGTATCGATCAAACGGTGGGTCAGCTCGCCCTGCTCATTTTCCACGCGCAAGCGGGCTTTGATTTTAGCGTGCAGGTCGAGTTTGCCTTCATTGTAGGCGATGATGACCTCCTCGGGAGAGTAGAAGCGCATGCCTTCCCCTTTCACCTTGATATCAGCTGTTGACTTGCGTTCTTTGGTAATGTAGTACAGTCCGAGTACCATATCCTGGGACGGCAGGGTTACCGGTGTGCCGTTTTGCGGGTTGAGCATGTTGTGCGAGGACAACATGAGCACCTGGGCTTCCAGGATGGATGCCTGGCTCAGCGGTACGTGGACGGCCATCTGGTCGCCGTCGAAGTCTGCGTTGAAAGCGCCGCAAACCAGCGGGTGGAGCTGGATAGCTTTCCCTTCGATAAGGCGGGGTTGGAAGGCCTGGATGGAAAGGCGGTGCAGCGTTGGGGCGCGGTTCAGCAGTACCGGGTGTCCTTTCAGGATATTTTCCAGGATTTCCCAGATGACCGGGTCTTTGCGGTCCACCAGTTTCTTGGCGGACTTGACTGTTTTGACGATGCCCCGTTCGATGAGTTTGCGGATTACAAAAGGTTTGAACAACTCGGCCGCCATAGACTTGGGGATACCGCACTCGTGGAGTTTCAGGGTAGGGCCTACGACGATTACCGAACGGCCGGAGTAGTCCACCCGTTTCCCGAGCAGGTTCTGGCGGAAGCGTCCCTGCTTTCCTTTGAGGATATCGCTCAGTGATTTGAGCGGGCGGCCGCCTTCTGCTTTGACGGCATTGGATTTGCGGGAGTTGTCGAACAGCGAATCCACTGCTTCCTGGAGCATGCGCTTTTCGTTGCGCAAGATGACTTCCGGCGCCTTGATTTCCAGGAGCCGCTTGAGGCGGTTGTTGCGGATGATGACGCGGCGGTACAGGTCATTGAGGTCCGAGCTCGCGAAGCGGCCACCATCCAGAGGCACCAGGGGTCGCAATTCCGGCGGGATGACGGGCAGGTACTGGATGATCGTCCATTCGGGGCGGTTTTCCATACGGGTCATCCCTTCGCGGAACGACTCCACTACCCGGAGGCGCTTGAGGGCTTCTGACTTGCGCTGCTGGGACGTTTCATTAGCTGCCGAGTTGCGCAGTTCATAGGATAGCTCGTCGAGTTTGAGGCTATTGAGCAGATCCCGGATTGCCTCGGCGCCCATTTTGGCCACAAATTTGTTGGGATCTGAATCGTCGAGGGCAAAGTGATCCTGGGGCAGGCTATCAATGATATCCAGGTACTTGTCTTCGTCGAGCAAATCCAGTCGGTTGAGTGGCTCGTTGCCCACCATTTTCACCGGACCCTGGTTGATGACCACGTAGCGCTCGTAATAAACGATGGATTCCAGTTTTTTGGAAGAAAGGCCGAGGAGGTATCCGATTTTATTGGGCAGGGACTTGAAGAACCAGATATGCACTACCGGCACGACCAGTTTGATATGTCCCATGCGTTCCCGACGCACTTTTTTCTCTGTTACTTCGACGCCGCAGCGGTCGCACACGATACCCTTATAGCGGATTCGCTTGTATTTGCCGCAGTAGCACTCGTAGTCTTTTACCGGACCGAATATGCGCTCGCAGAACAAGCCATCGCGTTCGGGCTTGTAGGAGCGATAGTTGATGGTTTCCGGTTTCAGCACCTCGCCATAGGAGCGCTCCAGTATCTCGTCGGGAGATGCCAGGCTGATGGTGATGCTATCGAAATCCTGACGTTGCAGGTTTGCCTTTTTCTTTAAAGACATATTGTGCGATGTTTAAAGCGGTTATTCAAACTTGACGTCCAGGGCCAGGCCGCGAAGCTCATGTACCAATACGTTGAAGGATTCCGGGATATTCGGTTCCGGCAAGTTATCTCCTTTGACGATGGCTTCGTATGCTTTGGCGCGCCCGTTGATATCATCGGACTTGATCGTGAGCAGCTCCTGGAGGATATTGGCGGCGCCGAAGGCCTCGAGTGCCCACACTTCCATTTCCCCGAAGCGCTGGCCCCCGAACTGTGCCTTACCACCCAGCGGCTGCTGGGTGATGAGCGAGTACGGGCCGATAGAACGCGAGTGCATCTTATCGTCCACCATGTGCGACAGTTTGAGCATGTAGATGACCCCTACGGTAGCTTGCTGGTGGAATCGGTCGCCGGTCTCGCCGTCGTGCAGGTAGGTTTGGCCCAGAGAAGGGAGTGCGGCCTTCTGAATCCAGGTTTCGATTTCCTCCTGGCTGGCTCCGTCGAAGATGGGAGTAGCGAACTTCACGCCCATCTTCTCCCCTGCCCAACCGAGTACGGTCTCGAAGATCTGGCCCAGGTTCATACGGGAAGGTACGCCCAGGGGGTTGAGCACGATATCCACGGGGGTGCCGTCTTCCAGGAAAGGCATATCTTCGATGCGCACGATACGGGACACGATGCCCTTGTTCCCGTGTCGGCCGGCGAGTTTATCGCCCACTTTCAGTTTGCGTTTTTTGGCCATATACACCTTGGCCAACTTGAGCACGCCAGCGGGGAGTTCGTCTCCGATACTGATGTTGAACTTTTCGCGTTTCGTACGCCCGATTTCTTCGTTCACCTTGATGCTGTAGTTGTGCAGTAGCTTGGCTACCAGTTCGTTCGTAGCGGGGGTATCCGTCCAGTTGCTGTAGTCCACGGAGGTGTATTCCACATCGCGCAGCACGTCAGGAGTAAATTTGGAGCCCTTTTGGACGACCATTTCACCATAGACTGTTTTGACCCCATTGGAGGCCTTGTCTTTCAGCAGGAGCATCAGTTTGTCCACCAGTTTGGTCAGCAACTCGTTGAGTTCGATTTTATGCTGATCATCGAGGCGGGTGATCTGATCTTTTTCCTGGGTTTTCTGGACTTTGTCCTTTTTAGCCCTGGAGAACAGTTGCTTGTCTATGATGACCCCATTGATGGAGGGGGGCGCCTTGAGGGATGCGTCTTTCACATCTCCGGCTTTATCGCCGAAGATGGCGCGCAGCAGTTTTTCCTCGGGGGTAGGGTCCGATTCCCCTTTGGGAGTGATTTTCCCGATCAGGATATCGCCTTCCTTGACCCAGGCGCCGACGCGGATGATACCATTTTCGTCCAGGTCTTTGGTAGCTTCCTCGCTCACGTTGGGGATATCGTTGGTGAGTTCTTCCTCGCCGAGTTTGGTATCGCGCACATCGAGTTCGAAGTGTTCGATGTGTACTGAGGTGAAGACATCTTCCCGCACGACGCGCTCCGAGATGACGATAGCATCTTCGAAGTTGTATCCTTTCCAGGGCATGAAGGCCACCTTCATGTTTTGTCCGAGGGCGAGCTCGCCGTTGTCGGTGGCGTAGCCATCGCAAAGGATTTGGCCTTTTTCCACCCGGTCTCCCTTGCGCACGATGGGGCGCAGGTTGATACAGGTCCCCTGGTTGGTACGGCGGAACTTGATCAGGTCATATACTTTGAGGCTGTCCTCGAAGGAGACCAGTTGTTCATCGTCCGTGCGGTCGTAGCGCACTTCGATGCGGTTGGCGTCCACGTATTCGACGACCCCGTTGCCTTCTGCGTTGAACAACATGCGGGAGTCGCGGGCCACCTTTCCCTCGAGGCCTGTACCGACGATGGGCGAGCGCGGCTTCAGCAGGGGTACTGCCTGGCGTTGCATGTTCGAGCCCATGAGGGCGCGGTTGGCGTCGTCGTTTTCCAGGAAGGGGATCATGGAAGCGGACACCCCTACGATTTGGTTGGGTGCGACGTCCATGTATTCGATTTCCGGTGGCGACAGGACGGGGAATTCCCCGGAGTCGCGGCACTTGATTTTGTCATCCAGGAACCGGCCGTCGTTGTCGAGCGGGGCGTTGGCCTGTGCGATTTTGTATTCATCCTCGCCTTCTGCAGACAGATAGAGCGGGCCTCCATCTTTTACGACGACCCCGTCCAGCACCTTGCGGTAGGGGGTCTCCAGGAAGCCCATTTTGTTGATTTTGGCGTGTACGCAGAGGGTAGAGATAAGACCGATGTTGGGTCCCTCCGGGGTTTCGATGGTACACAGACGACCGTAGTGGGAGTAGTGGACGTCGCGGACTTCGAAGCCTGCGCGTTCGCGCGAGAGACCGCCCGGGCCCAGCGCGGAGATACGGCGTTTGTGGGTGATTTCCGAGAGCGGGTTGGTCTGGTCGAGGAACTGAGACAACTGGCTGGTACCGAAGAAAGAGTTGATGACGGAGGACAAGGTACGCGCGTTGATCAAGTCCACCGGGGTGAACACTTCGTTATCGCGCACGTTCATCCGTTCGCGGATGGTGCGGGCCATACGGGCCAGGCCTACGCCGAACTGGGCGAAGAGCTGCTCCCCTACCGTGCGGACCCGGCGGTTGCTCAGGTGGTCAATATCATCAATATCAGCCTTTTGGTTCATCAGGCTGACGAGGTATTTGACGATAGAGATGATATCCTCTTTCGTGAGCACGAGCGTGTCTTCGCTCGAGTTCAACTCCAGTTTTCGGTTGATTTTATATCGGCCCACTTCCCCGAGGTTATAGCGCTTGTCGGAGAAGAACAATTTTTCGATGATGCCGCGGGCCGTATCGTCATCCGGTGCATCGGCGCCGCGGAGCTGCTTGTAAATGTAGCGGACGGCGTCCATTTCGGTATTGGTCGTGTCCTTTTGCAGCGTATTGTAGATGATGGAATAATCGAGTTCGATACCTTCTTTTTGGAGGACGACCACATCGGTACCGGATTCCAGGATAAGTTCGATATTTTCCTCATCCAGTACCACGTCGCGCTCGAGGATGATTTCATTGCGCTCGATAGTCACGACTTCACCCGTATCTTCGTCCACGAAGTCTTCCAGCCAGGAGCGCAGGACGCGAGCGGCCAGTTTGCGACCGATGGCGTTTTCGAGGTTGTCGCGGTTAGCGGCGATTTCATCTGCCAGGTCGAAGATATTGAGGATAGCCTTATCGGTATCATAGCCGATGGCGCGCAGGAGCGTCGTGACCGGGAATTTCTTTTTGCGGTCTATGTAGGCATACATGACCGTATTGATATCGGTAGCGAACTCCATCCAGGCCCCTTTGAAGGGGATTACCCGGGCCGAATAGATTTTCGTGCCGTTGGGGTGTACGCTTTGTCCGAAGAACACCCCCGGGGAGCGATGGAGTTGGGAGACGATAACCCGTTCTGCCCCGTTGATCACGAAGGTTCCCTTGGGGGTCATGTAGGGGATATTTCCGAGGAAGACATCCTGGACGATCGTCTGGAAGTCCACGTGTTCCTCATCGTTGCACGACAGGCGCAGCTTGGCTTTGAGCGGCACGCTGTAGGTCAGTCCGCGCTGCATACATTCGTCGATCGTATATCTGGGCGGATCGATGAAGTAGTCGAGGAATTCCAGTACGAAGATGTTCCGGGCATCCATGATAGGGAAGTTTTCCTGGAATACCTTGTACAGGCCTTCATTGATACGATTTTCCGGGGTGGTTTCCAATTGAAAGAATTCCTGAAAGGACTTCAACTGGATTTCAAGAAAATCCGGGTAATCGGAGGCGAATTTAGTTTTGCCGAAGCTGATGCGCTGCATTTCGGCAGAAAGGACCTTTCCGTTGGAAGTCATCTGCGATTCTGATTTATGAGTACGGACGGGGCAGCCGAGGCTGTCTCCATCGAAGTATTAAAAACGAATGAGCTTTGGGGTAAACCATAGCTCCATCACACGTGGTAGTAATATGACGATAGGCTTAGCGGATTGCACACAATCCGCTAAGCCCGTATGGTTGCAACAGAACTTAAAAACCAATCAGCGATATAGACATAGTTGGTCTTGGTCAAGTCGCGTCATTGAGGATTACTTCAGTTCGACCTGAGCGCCAGCTTCTTCCAGCTTGGCCTTCAGCATTTCAGCTTCCTCTTTGGACACGGCCTGCTTCAGCGGGCTCGGAGCCCCGTCAACCAGGTCTTTTGCTTCTTTCAGACCGAGGCCCAAAAGGTTTTTAACTTCTTTTACAACATCGAGTTTCTTAGCGCCAGCCGAAGCGAGGATAACGTCAAATTCCGTTTTCTCCTGGACTGCCGGGCCTGCATCGCCACCTGCTGCCGGTGCAGCTACCGCAACTGCTGCTGCTGCAGGTTCAATACCGTACTCCGTCTTGAGGATATCCGCCAGTTCGTTGACTTGCTTTACTGTCAGGTTTACCAGCGTTTCCGCGAGAGCATTCAAATCCGCCATGGTTTGATTTTTTACGTATGTGTTTAAAAATATGTGCGGTGAGCTTGGAAGCCAAATTTAGGGGCACAAACGACCGGGCCGCTTACCGGGCGCGTGCGCTGCGGTGCTTATGCGCCGCGTTCTTCCAGGGTTTTCAACAGACCCATAATTTTCTGCCCGCCGGACTGCAGGGCGCCGATGACATTCTTTGCCGGTGACTGCAGCAAGCCGACCACTTCGCCCAGGAGCTCTTCTTTGCTCTTGAGTTTAGACAGTACGTCGAGTTGGTCGTCGCCGATGAAAACGGCAGAATCAATATAGGCGCCTTTCAGGACAGGCTTGTCTGCAGAGCCGCGGAAGTCTTTGAGGATGCGGGCGGGCAGGTTTGCCGTTTCGCAGAACATCACTACGGTCGGGCCGTGGAGGATATCTACGATTTGGGCATAGTTCTTGTCCGCAGGAGCATCTTCGAGGGCTTTCTTGATCAGGGTGTTTTTAATCATCTGCACTTCGACGCCCTTTTCGAAGCACATTCTCCTGAACTTATTGGTTTCGGCCACCGTCATGGAGGTCGTATCGGTCAGATAGAAGAACGAGTTGTTGGCGAACTGGTCCTTCAGTACCTCGATCGTAGCCGTTTTTTCAGCCTTGTTCATTGCCTTTCAGGTTTTAATATTAACGAACTACTTTCGGGTCCACCTTCACCCCGGGGCTCATCGTGGAAGCGACCGTGATGGACTTCATATACGTACCTTTGGCCGTAGCGGGCTTCATGCGCTGTAGCGTATGAAGTACCTCATGGGCATTTTCCACGAGTTGGGCAGGGCTGAAGGAAACGCGGCCTATCGAAGTATGCACGATGCCGTACTTATCCACGCGGAAGGAGATTTTGCCCTTCTTGACCTCGGAGACGGCACCTGCGATATCTGTGGTAACAGTGCCCGTCTTGGGGTTGGGCATCAGGTTGCGAGGGCCGAGGATACGTCCCAGGCGGCCTACCTGTGCCATGACCTGAGGCATAGCGATTACCACATCCACGTCGGTCCAGCCGTCGAGCACTCTTTGCATCAGGTCTTCGAGACCCACATGATCTGCTCCTGCTGCGCGGGCTTCTTCCGCCTTATCGGGGGTACAAAACACAGCGACGCGTTTTACTTTACCGGTTCCGTGCGGCAGGGCGACGGTGCCGCGGAGTGCCTGGTCTGGTTTGCGGGGATCCACCCCGAGGCGGATATGGATATCCACCGAAGCGTCGAATTTCGTCGTACTGACTTCTTTGACCACCGGCATGGCCTCTTCGAGCGTGTGCAGTTTAGCCGGATCCACTTTGGGATTTACTGCAGCTCTTTTTTTGCTGATTTTCTTAGACATGAACGGTAGATTTGAGGTAATAACATCCGGCGGGGCGAGCCCGTCGAACTCCCTTCGTTAGAAAATAGCGCTAATTGTCCGATTTCCCTTCGCCTGTTACCCAGGGAGGGGTACCGTCGATCGTGATTCCCATGCTACGGGCGGTACCGGCGATCATTTTCATAGCCGAATCCAGGGTGAAGCAGTTGAGATCGGGCATTTTATCTTCCGCGATAGCACGCACCTGATCCCAGGACACTTTACCCACCTTTTTGCGGTTGGGCTCAGCAGATCCCTGCTTGATTTTGGCTGCTTCGAGAAGCTGTATAGCCGCCGGGGGTGTTTTGATGACAAATTCGAAGGATTTGTCTTTGTACACCGAAATCACTACCGGCAGGATTTTGCCCATTTTATCCTGGGTTGCCGCGTTGAAGCGCTTGCAGAACTCCATGATATTGACCCCTTTGGAACCCAAAGCCGGACCGATGGGAGGTGCGGGGTTGGCCTGACCGCCTTTGACTTGAAGTTTGATAAAAACTTCTACTTCCTTTGCCATGATATATGGTTCGTTTTAATTTGCCGACAGCTTGGCCTTGGGAAGCGTTCCAGGTCGTTTAAGCGACCAAGACGAAAACCTGGCTGGCGAGCCTTATCTAAAATAGTTCCGCTTAGGATGCTTTTTCTACTTGCATGAAGTTCAGTTCGACTTCCGTACCGCGTCCGAAGATGCGCACGATGACCTTCAGTTTTTTCTTTTCCTCGTTGATTTCCTGGATTTCCCCAACGAATTCAGTGAAGGGGCCGTCGATGATTTTCACCGTTTCTCCGATGATAAACGGCTCCATAAGCGATTCTCCGGCGTCCTGTGTTTCGTCCACTTTGCCGAGGAGGCGATTCGCGTCCGACTCCTTCATGGGAGTGGGAGTATTCTTGCCCAGGAAGTGAATGACATTGGGCACATTGGCGATTTCCTGAATTACTTCGCCGGAAAGGCGGGAGGGGAGAGCCTCAATGAGGATATATCCGGGGAGTATGTTTCGCTCGGAGATAACTTTTTTGCCGCTTCTGATTTTATAGACCTTTTCAGTGGGCACCAGCACCTGAAATATAAATTCCTCCCAACTGTTGAGTTGAATTTCTTTTTCAAGGCGTTCCTTGATTTTGCGTTCTTTACCGCTGATTACCCGCAAAGAATACCATCTCTTTTCTTCCGACATGCCTGCCCCTTTGCAATGATTAGATACCGTAAATCAAGTTGAGGGCCGACTTGGAGATGACATCCATGACGAAAACCAGCAGAGCAAAAAGAATCGAGGAGACAATCACGACGATTGTGCTGCTTTGCAGGTTTGCCCAGTTGGGCCAGGTGACTTTGTTTACCAGCTCGCTGTAACTTTCCGAGACGTACTTTTTTATACTTTCCATAGCGCTATATCTATCTGATATTGGCACGGGCAGAAGGACTCGAACCCTCAGCCTACGGTTTTGGAGACCGTCGCTCTACCACTTGAGCTATGCCCGTGTTTGGCAATATATTCGTTGATAAAGCAACACAGGGACGCGATAAATCGAGGTTTTCGAAGGATCGCGTCCCTATTTTGCTGTGTATTGAACTACCCTGTGAGGGGCGAATTAGTCCAGGATTTCCGTGACCTGACCAGCGCCTACGGTACGGCCACCTTCGCGGATAGCGAAGCGGAGACCTTTTTCCATAGCGATGGGGCTCAGGAGGCTCACTTCCAACGAAACGTTATCGCCAGGCATTACCATCTCGACCGTAGTCGGGAGGATGCAATCACCAGTAACGTCCGTCGTACGGAAGTAGAACTGCGGGCGGTAGCCATTGAAGAATGGCGTGTGACGGCCACCCTCATCCTTGCTCAGGACGTACACCTCGCACTTGAACTTCATGTGCGGCTTGACAGAACCCGGGGCACAGATAACCATCCCGCGACGGATTTGCGTCTTTTCGATACCGCGCAGCAGCAGACCGGCGTTATCGCCCGCTTCGCCGCGATCGAGCAATTTGCGGAACATTTCCACGCCCGTAACCGTAGATACGAGGGGCTTTTCGCCAGGCTTCATCATACCGATGATTTCCACACCTTCGCCTACTTTGATCACACCGCGCTCGATACGACCAGTAGCGACCGTACCACGACCCGTGATGGAGAAGACGTCTTCTACCGGCATCAGGAAGGGCTGGTCAACGAGACGGGTGGGCTCGGGGATATCTTTGTCCACAGCGTCCATCAGGTCGCGGATTTTTTGTACATATTCCGGGTCGCCTTCGAGGGCTTTCAGGGCGGAGCCGCGGATAACGCTTGCGCTGCCACCGTCGAACTTATACGTATCGAGGAGGTCGCGGACTTCCATTTCTACGAGCTCGAGCATTTCTTCGTCCTCGACGATGTCCACCTTGTTCATGAAAACCACGATTTTGGGTACCCCTACCTGACGAGCCAGGAGGATGTGCTCCCGCGTCTGGGGCATCGGGCCGTCCGTAGCAGCTACTACCAGGATAGCACCGTCCATCTGGGCAGCACCCGTAACCATGTTCTTTACATAGTCCGCGTGGCCGGGGCAATCTACGTGTGCGTAGTGACGGCTCAGCGTTTCATATTCTACGTGAGCTGTATTGATGGTAATACCCCTTTCTTTTTCTTCGGGTGCAGCGTCGATAGAGTCGTAATCGCGCTTGGAAGCCAGGCCCTGCTCTGCCAGAACCGTGGTGATTGCTGCGGTCAGCGTCGTTTTGCCGTGGTCAACGTGACCAATCGTGCCAATATTTACGTGCG
>CAZSMU010000077.1:0-17578 GCA_964607915.1 uncultured Haliscomenobacter sp. | reverse complement strand
AGATACTACGGAAATACCCGGCGCAGCGATAGAACTTTTTCCCTCAACCCCTAAAAAGAATATTTAATACTTGCCGGACAAGTACGTATATTTGCGTATGATTCTACCAATAGGCGCAAAAGTTATTTTCCTGCGCTCGGCGCACACCGGCGTAGTCACCGAGCACCTCGACGAGCAGATGGTAAGCGTATATGTCGCCGACTGGGACATGGAAATCCCAGTCTCCACAGACGACCTTGCCCTGGCTGAACCCGAAAAGTACCCCGGGTTGCGCAAATCCAAACCCGTGCCCCCGCCTCAGGAACCCCGGAAAAACACCCCCGCCCGGCCCGAACCTGTGGCAACTGCGCCCGCAAATACCACGAATACCGGCGTGTTGGTCGCCTTCGACCCGGTGCTCAAAAACGACGGCACCCCCGAGGCCTTCCGGGTATTTCTCCTCAACGATACCGAAGCGGACATCATCTACTCCTTCGACCTCTACGTAGGCAACCAGCAACGCATCAGCCGGAACGGGAAACTCAGCGCAGGAAATACCCTGGATACCGGCCATATCTCCTTTGACGACCTCAACGACTCCCCGGAAATAGAAGCGGAATGCTGGCGCATCACCACCGATGGCACCGGGGGCAAACACGAAAAGCTACTCCGCATCAAACCAAAGGTGTTCTTTGGCCGCCTCATGGAAGCCCCCCTGATAGGGCGTCGGGCACACGTGTTCCCCCTATTCGAACGCCTGGAGGCCTCCCGCCCAAAACCGGGAAAAGAAGAGGATCTGTCGGACTACACCAAGCGGAACGCGCGTCCCAACGCCATACTCGCCGTGCCCGTCGAACAACGCGACCGCCACGAAGTGCGCGAAGCCGCCGAGTTCCTGCCCGAACTGGACCTACATGCCGAAAAGCTGGTCCCCGACCCCTCCCGACTAAACAATGCCCAAATACTCCAACTCCAATTGAAAGTGTTTGAGGAATATATCGAAAAAGCACACCGCCTCGGGTTCGAAAGGGTCTTTATCATCCACGGCCTCGGCACGGGGCGGCTCAAGGACGCCATCGCCTCCCGCCTGCTGCGCATGCCGGAAGTCGTGACCTTCAAGAACGAATACCACCCCAAATACGGCTACGGCGCTACCGAAGTACTGCTCTTTTAGCGTAGGCCCCCCGCTGCCAGATAGCCTGCATAGCCCGCTAAATCGGCAAAGCGCAACGCTATGCGCGGGTACAGCACCTTTAGCTTTCCCGCATCTTCTTCTTTGCCTTCAATCAACACTACCTGCATCCCCAACGCCAGGCCAAACTCCATGTCGCTGGCCGAATCGCCGACCATCACCGAGTGTCCGAAATCTATATCGGGGAAATCGCGCTTTGCCTGCCATGCCATGGCCGGGTCCGGCTTCCGGCAACTGCCCGAAGAGGTGGTGCGCTCGGGGCAGTAATATATGCCGTCCAACCGACCTCCGGCAGCCTGTATCTCCTCCAGCATCTTTTCGTGGATTTCCGCCAAATCTGCTTCTGTCATCAGCCCTTTGCCGATACCTTGTTGATTGGTCACCACCACGATATGCTGAAAATACTCTGAAAAATAGCGCAGCGCCTCCAACACTCCGGGTAGAAAGCGGAACTCTTCCCGGCAGCGAACGTAATCCCCCGGAAGACGCTCGTTGATCACGCCGTCCCGATCCAAAAAAAGGGTTGGCTTGCGGCTGGTCTCCTCCATACTAAACGTTTTTTGATAAGTAATCCTGTTTCGAAGGCGAAGAAAGGGATTTTTTCCATCGCCCACTTGGCCATCTGCCCGTAAGTTTATACTTTGGACGTGTTGCAAGGGCTCAAAAAGGCCCTTTTTCGCCCACGATGTGCCTTTTTCGGTCCTATAGCACCGTTAGACTCCCTCTAAAGCCTTCATGTGGATAAAAAAGGACTCTTTTTCCCTCCTTGCTGACCCCTCGCCATAAGTCTTTTCTTAAAAAAACCTGGATACCATGCGTAAGACCTGTATGTGTTTAGCAGCCCTCGCCGTGATGCTCTCGGGGGCATACTCCCCTTTGGCTGGTTCTCCCCGTTCGGAAAGCCCGTATGAACAGTTGACCGCCCTGTTTCGGGAATGGCGTTCTTTTGAAAAGCCTCCGTTCCGCGACGGTGCCCCCGACTACAGCGCTGCCACTTTCGCGGCGCGCAGACCCACCTTCCAAAAGCTATACGACCGCCTCCTGGCCATAGACACCGCTGGCTGGAGTGCTACACAGCGGGCAGACTGGCAGATCGTGCGGGCAGAGATGAACGGGTATGACTTCAACCAGCGCGTCTTGATGCCCTGGGCGCGCGACCCCGCGTTCTATAAATCGGTATGGACCGACCGCAGCGACGTGCCGGCGCACGAAGGCCCCACCCACCACGCCACCACAGAACTCTGGACCTACGCCTTTCCGTTGGACGGGGCTGCCAAAAAACGGCTCCTCGGCGATCTTCGGGTCATCCCCGCGCTCAACGCGCAAGCGCGCCAAAACCTCACCGGCAACGCCCGCGAACTATGGATCGCCGGCATCCGGGAAATCCGCTTCCAGGCCGAAGACCTCGACAATATGGGCTCCCTACCGGGCATAGCTGCCGATTCCGAGCTCGTCAAAGCCATACAAGCCGCCAAAGCTTCAACCCTGGAATTCATTGCCTGGCTGGAGAAGGAGGCCGCTTCCAAGACGGGCCCCTCGGGCATAGGCAAGGAAAACTACACCTGGTACCAGCAAAATGTACACCTCGTACCTCTGACCTGGGAGGATGAAGTCATGATCCTGAAGCGGGAACTAGCCCGCGCCTGGACAGCCCTGAAACTCGAAGAACACCGCAACCGAAAACTCCCTCCCCTAAAAGAAGCCCAAACGCCGGAGGAGTACGACGCCCTGGCAGAACGCTCAGCGCGCAGCATGATGCGCTTTTTGGAAGAGGAGGAAATCGTCACGGTAAAACCCTACTTCGAGCCCGCCCTGCGGGAACACTTAGGCCGGTTCGTGCCCGTGGAAAAACGCCACTTCTTCTACATCACCATGCATTACGACCCGAGGCCCCTGTACTCCCACTTTTACCACTGGTTCGAACTCGCCCGCATGGACAAAGAGCCCAATGCCAGCGAAATCCGCCGAGGAGCTTTGTTGTACAACATCTTCGATTCGCGCAACGAAGGCCTCGCCACAGCGGTGGAAGAACTGTTCCTTCAGGCGGGCCTGTACGACGACAACCCGAGGGTGCGCGAACTCGTCTATATCCTCATCGCACAGCGCGCCGCCCGGGGCCTGGGCTCTCTCTACGCCCATGCCAACGAGATGACTATGGAAGAAGCTGGCGGCATCCATTCGGAATACACCCCCCGCGGGTGGATGAAAACCGAAAAAGACCTGCTCCTCTTTGAACAACACCTCTACCTGCGCCAACCCGGCTACGGCACCAGCTACATCACCGGCAAATACCTGGTAGAAGACGCCCTGGCCGAATACGCCCGGCAGCTCGAAGCCCGCCAGCTTCCCTTCCGCATCCGCGACTTCCTGGACCGGCTGAGCGCAATAGACAACATCCCTATCTCCCTCGGTCACTTTGAGCTCAGCCAGATGAAGCCCTGAGGCAGCCCTCTCCTTACCTGCGCACCATGGGTAGGCGGATCTGGGAGGGATACATCGCGCTGTGGTGTATTTGGTTGTGTGCCACCACCCCTTTTGCCTCGTCGTAGTTGTTGCCGCCCGTATTCATATTGCGGTCGAAACGCGGGAAGTTGGAGCTCGAAATTTCGATGCGGATGCGGTGGCCGGCGGCAAAATAATTGCTGGTGGACATAGCGCTCAGGTTGAGGGTATAGACTTTCCCCTTTTCCATGAATACCTCCTTGTCAAACCCTTCGCGGTAGCGGGCCCTGAGGATAGTTTCGTCGAGGTTGTAGGCGCGGCCGTCGGGATAGACATCGATTAGTTTGATCGTGAAGTCGGTGTCTTTCGCATCGGAGGATACGTATAGAGTCGTCTCTATGGACCCACTGATTTCGACCCCTTGCTGCAGGGGCTCGGTCGAATAGACGAGGATATCGTTGCGCGTCTCCATCCTCTGTTGGTCAAAAGCCCCGCCTTGTACGGCGTTCCCGGTGCAACAGACGTTGCCCCCGTAGGAAGGCACCGGGTTCATGGGGTCGTAGGCAAAGCTGTCGGGCCTGTTCTCCTTTCCCGGCTTGAGGAGGCTCAGTTTGCCGTCGCCGTAGAGGCTGTTGGCTTTCCCTGCGCTGTGCAGGTAGTAGGTGGTCATCTCGGCACCGGTTGGCGGCCAGGTTTCCGACTGTTGCCATTTGTTCAGCCCCATGGTGTAGTACTGGACGCGCGGTAAGCGGGCGGGATAGCCATTCTGTTCTCCCTTGAGCCAAAAGTCGAACCAGCCGTAGATTTGTTCGTCGTAGTTCAGGCGGGCGTCGCCTACGTTGCGTTCGCCCACGACGGTCTGCTCCGTTGCGCGTTTGAACGAGCAGTGCAGCGTCGGGGCAATGACCAGGTACTGATTATTGGCCACGTCGGGGGCAGCTGTTTTGCGGACGTGGTTGAACAAAGCCAGGTTGGGGCTGCTCGACACATCATACCAGGAGACGAACCAGAAACTCGGTACGCCGAAGGGCATGTTGTCGTGGTAGAGGCCTCCTTTGTACCAATCCGGGTCGTTTGGCTTGCGGCGGATCATTTTTTCATACACGCCAACCGGGCCGTCCACATTTTTAAGGATATCCTGTATAGGCAGGTGAGCCAACCCTTTAGACCAGTCCACGGGCGGGTTTTCAGGAGCCAGGTCGAAGAAGCGCGACGCGTGTACCAGTTGTTCGCGGGTGGCGTTGGCCGGAAACTGGGGCCGGATGGCATCGTTTTGCGTACCGTAGAGCCAGGCAGTGAACAACATCTGGCCGGCGCCGCCCCGATACCAGTTCCCTTGTTCGTAGTAAGGCCCTACCTTTCCCACACCCGCTCCAAAGCCCTGCGGGACCATAGCTGCGTGAGCCGGGTGGTCGAGGGCAGCAACGGCCATCTGCCATTCCGCGGTGGAAGAGCAGCCCAGGGTACCGATTTTACCATTGCACCAGGGCTGCGCCGCCATCCAGGAAAACGCATCGTAGCCGTCTGTAACCGGAGTACCCAGGATATCCCATTCCCCTTCGGAGAAAAAGCGCCCGCGTTCGTTTTGCACCACGTAGGCATAGCCCCTCTGAACGGTCTCATAGGCCTCTTGATAGGTACGGGTGCGGATTTCGCCATTGCCCCAGGAATTGAAATTGTAGGGCGTCCGCGAAAAGATGACCGGCACAGGCTTATCCGATTTGGGGCGGAAAATATCCGTGGCGAGGCGGATACCGTCGCGCATCGGCATCATCACTTTTTGCTCGACGATAGCAATTTCCTCCAATTTTTTCAGGATGTCCTGTGAGGGTTGCTGCGCCTTTAGCACGGGCGAAGCGCCGAGGGTCAGTGCGAGCAGGGTTACATGAAGCGTGTGTCTCATGCTGCGTATAGGTTTTTTGGTGAAAAAATTTCAGGTAAGATAAAAAAGAATGTGTGCCTTCGCACAGGGTTTGTGAACTTTGTCCCCAGAAATTGTAGTTATACTCGCAATGTCCACGGAAAGCCCGCACGAAATTCTACGCCGATACTGGGGATATGACTCTTTTCGGCCTCTGCAGGAAGAAATCATCCAGTCGGTACTGGATGGTCGGGATACCCTTGCGCTGCTTCCGACCGGGGGCGGAAAGTCCCTATGCTTTCAGGTGCCGGCACTGTGCCGACCGGGGATTTGCCTGGTCATTTCCCCGCTCATTGCACTGATGAAAGACCAGGTGCGGCAGCTTCAGGAGAGGGGTATATCGGCGGTGGCTATTTACAGCGGTATGCCCTGGCGCGAAATAGACCGCATCCTCGACAACTGTATCTATGGGGAAACGCGTTTTCTATATCTCTCGCCGGAGCGGCTCGGCAGCGATGTTGCTCAGGCCCGCATCCAGCGCATGCCGGTGAACCTCATCGCGGTGGACGAGGCGCATTGCATTTCGCAGTGGGGCTATGACTTTCGTCCACCCTACCTCGAAATCGCCCGTATACGCGAGTGGATGCCGCAGGTACCGGTACTGGCGCTGACCGCCACCGCTACCCGGGAGGTAGTGCGCGACATACAGGAAAAGCTGCAGTTCAAAGCCCCCAATGTGCTGCAAAAAAGTTTCGCCCGGGAGAACCTCGCCTACGTGGTGCGCGAAACGGAAGGCAAAGAGCAGCAAATGCTCGAAATCCTCAAAAAAGTACCCGGCACAGGGGTCGTGTATGTGCGCAACCGACGCAAAACCCGCGATATATCCGACTATTTACAGCAAAACGGCATTTCGGCCGATTACTACCACGCGGGGCTGAGTACGGAAGAGCGCTCCCGCAAGCAAGACGCCTGGATGGGAAACCAAACGCGGATCATGGTAAGCACCAACGCCTTCGGAATGGGTATTGACAAGCCCGACGTACGCACGGTCGTCCACCTGGAACTGCCAGACAGCCTGGAGGCCTACTTCCAGGAGGCCGGACGGGCAGGACGCGACGGCAGGAAGGCGTATGCGGTGTTGCTGTACAACGATAACGACCGTATTCAGTTGGAAAAACAGTACGAACTCGCTTTCCCACCCATCCCGGAAATACGCCGCGCCTACCAGGCTTTAGGAAGCTATTTCAGCCTCGCCACCGGGTCCGGGCAGGGGCAGAGCTACGACTTCGACCTGGCGGAGTTCGCCCGCATCTACCAATTCGACCCTATCGTAGCCTACAACAGCCTGGTAGAGTTAGAGCGGGAGGGATGGATATCGCTCAGCGAGGCCGTGTACCATCCTGCTACGCTTCAAATCCTGGTCGGCAAAGAGCAACTGTACGACTACCAACTCAAACACCCGGAACTGGACAACGTGTTGAAGATAGTGCTGCGAAGCAGCCAGGGAGTCTTCAGTACCCCCGTCCACGTCCAGGAAAGCCGCTTGTCGGAATACCTCCGGATCCCCGTGGATAAACTGCGGAACATGCTCCTGCGGATGCACCGCGACCAGGTACTGGAGTACAGCCCCCAACGCGACAAGCCCCAACTCACCTTCCTGCGCGAACGCGTGCCCGTCGAGAACCTCCAAATAGACCGCAAAGGCTACGAGTGGCGCCGCGCACGCCACGAAGAGCGCATGCGATCTGCCCTTGCGTACGCCCAGGCAGATACCTGCCGCAGCCGTCTGCTGCTGCGCTACTTCGACGAAGAAGCCGCTCAGGACTGCGGCATCTGCGACCGTTGCCTGGAACGCAAAAAAAATGGATTCAGCGATGAAGACTACCAGCGCTACCGCCAGAAAATACGGCTGGCCCTAAGGCACGAAGCCCTCACCGTACAGGATCTGCTCTCCGCGTTTGCCCCGCCGCGCAGAGAGCAGGTGCTCAAAACGCTGGAATACCTGCTGCAGGAAGGCTATGTGTTGGAAAAAGACCAACAATTGTACTGGAACGAGTGACCTATGCGACGAATCCTGCTCCTGGCCAGCACCGACCTCACCCACGACCAGCGCATGATCCGGATAAGCCGGGCTCTGGCGGCCCGCGGATTCAGCATCTGCCTGATCGGCAGGAGATTACATACTTCCGTCCCGCTCAAAGAAGAACCCTACGAGCAGCTAAGGCTGCCTTGCTATTTTCAGCGGGGCAAAGCTTTTTATCTCGAGTTCAACCTCCGCCTTTTTTGGCACCTCTTGCGAGCTCCCTTCGACGCAGTGTGCGCCGCAGACCTCGACACCCTCGCACCGGCTGTGCTGGCTGCAAAAATCCGAAACAAACGGGTAGTCTATGACGCCCATGAATACTTCAGCGAGACTCCAGAACTTCAGGGAAGGCCTTTCGTGAAAAAATGCTGGGAGAAACTCGCCGACTGGGCCATCCCGAAAACAGACCGCTGCTATACGGTAGGCCCCGAGCTGGCCCGGCGCCTGGGGGAGCGCTACCGAAAGCCTTTCGGGGTGGTGCGCAACATGCCCTTCCAAAGCCCTGCCCCCGACCAGACAAGCGCCCGGCCCATCCTGCTGTACCAAGGGGCCCTGAATATCGGGCGCGGCCTGGAGCAGGTACTGTCGGCCCTCGCCCTGCTGCCCGAATGTACCCTCTGGCTGGCCGGCGAAGGCGACCTGTCGCAAACCCTGCGGCGCCAAGTGCAGGAACAGGGCCTGCAGGACCGCGTCCGGTTCATGGGCCGCCTCAGCCCGGAGGCCCTGCGGGATACCACCCCTCACGCCCGCATCGGATTGAACCTCCTGGAAAACAATAGCCTTAGCTACTACTACTCGCTCGCCAACAAAGCCTTTGACTACGTCCAGGCAGGGCTGCCGTCGCTGCAAATGGACTTCCCGGAATACCGACGGCTCAACGCACAGCACGAGTGTTTTGTGCTCCTCGGCGATATCTCCCCTCACACCATCGCCGAGGCCGTACACCAGCTGCTGCACGACGATGTGCGTTATCAACAACTCCATCTCCACTGCAAGGCCGCCGCCCGGGAGTGGAACTGGGAACGGGAAACGGAAAATTTATACCTGCAATACGATGCCCTGTTTTAGAGGCTTTTTTCACCTCGCTGACCCCTCGCAACAAGTCTAATTACAAACCCTGCAAAAATGACAGGAACAAGCATTTCGAAGAGTCATCTTTTGACAAAAAAAACTTTTATATCAAAAATACCTGCAGAAATGTCAGTCGCAGATGTGTATTTGTGCACTGGCACATCCCTTGATAAAGAATAGTAGATACGAATAAACTTTTTTACCAACAATAAATTGGACAACAATGGGCAAAATTATCGGCATAGACCTGGGTACCACCAACTCTTGCGTAGCGGTGATGGAAGGGAACGAACCGGTGGTAATTCCAAATGACGAGGGGAAGCGCACGACGCCCTCCGTCGTAGCTTTCATGGACAGCGGGGAGCGCAAAATCGGCGATCCGGCCAAGCGCCAGGCTATTACCAACCCGCTGCGCACCATCGCATCTATCAAGCGCTTCATGGGCCGCCGCTTTGCGGAAGTGCAGGGCGAAGCGTCCAGGTCGGCATATAAGGTGGCAAAAGGCGATAACGATACCGTGCGCGTGGACATCAACGGGCAACTGTACAGCCCGCAGGAGATTTCGGCTATGATCCTTCAGAAGATGAAGAAGGTCGCCGAGGATTTCCTGGGCCAGGAAGTTACGGAAGCCGTGGTCACGGTACCGGCCTATTTCAACGACTCCCAGCGGCAGGCCACCAAAGAAGCTGGGCAAATCGCCGGCCTCAACATCAAGCGCATCATCAACGAGCCTACCGCAGCGGCATTGGCCTACGGCCTCGACAAGCGCAACAAGGACATGACGATTGCCGTCTATGACCTCGGCGGGGGTACGTTCGACATCTCTATCCTCGAGATGGGCGGCGGTGTGACCGAAGTAAAATCCACCAACGGCGATACCCACCTGGGGGGCGACGACTTCGACCACGTCATCATCGACTGGCTGGCCGGCAACTTCAAGGAGCAGGAAAATGTGGATCTGCGCAAAGACCCCATGGCGCTGCAGCGCCTCAAGGAAGCGGCTGAAAAAGCAAAAATAGAACTCTCCTCTTCCACGGAAACGGAAATCAACCTGCCGTACATCACGGCGGTGGACGGCACGCCCAAGCACCTGGTCACCAAGCTGTCGCGCTCCAAATTCGAGCAGTTGGTAGATCACCTGGTCACCCGTACCCTCGAGCCTTGCCGCAAAGCCCTGCAGGACGCCGGCCTCGGCACCGCACAAATTGACGAGGTCATCCTGGTAGGCGGCTCGACCCGAATCCCGCGCATACAACAGGCGGTCGAAGAATTCTTCGGCAAAAAGCCCAACAAAGGCGTAAACCCCGACGAAGTAGTGGCCGTAGGAGCAGCTATTCAGGGTGGTGTCCTCACGGGCGAAGTCAAAGATATGCTGCTGCTCGACGTAACCCCGCTGTCGCTGGGCATCGAGACGATGGGCGGTGTGTACGACGTGGTTATCGAAGCCAACTCGACCATCCCGACCAAGAAAACCAAAGCCTATTCGACGGCTGCCGACAACCAGCCCTCCGTAGAAATCCACGTGCTACAGGGCGAACGCCCCATGGCTCGCGATAACCGCACCGTCGGGCGCTTTATCCTGGACGGCATCCCGCCGGCACCCCGCGGCGTGCCCATGATCGAAGTCACCTTCGACATTGATGCCAGCGGTATTCTCAGCGTCTCTGCCAAAGACAAAGGCACCGGGAAAGAACAAAAGGTCCGCATCGAGGCTTCTACCGGGCTCACAGAAGCCGAAATCGCCCGCATGCGCGCCGAAGCGGCCCAACATGCCGATGAGGACAAAAAAGCTCGCGAGCGCGTGGACAAACTGAATACAGCCGACTCCATGGTTTTCCAAACGGAAAAACAGCTCAAAGAATACGGGGATAAAATCCCTGCCGACAAAAAAGCGGCCATCGAATCCGCGCTCAACCAACTCCGCGACGCCCATAAGTCCGAAGACCTCGACGGAATTGATCGGGCTATGGAAACCCTCAACAGCGCATGGCAGGCAGCTAGCCAGGACATGTACCAGGCGGGTGCCGGTGGACCGGAAGGCCCGGCGGGCAATGGCGCCCACGACGCGACAGGCGGTACCGCTTCCGGAGGTAAGTCCAGCGAAGATGTGACCGACGTCGAGTTCGAAGAAGTCAAGTGATGCCATAACCACTGCATAAAAAAAAGCCGGCCCCGAAAAAGGCCGGCTTTTTTTATGCCAGTCGCCGAAGCCCCAGACCTGGCCCCGGCGCCATATACATTAAGCCGTCTTCTATCCTGAACCCACCGGAAACCACGTCTTCGGCCAAGTCCAGGCTACCGTCGAGGTCGAGGTAGCGCGTATTCGGCGAGGCAAAAGCGGCATGCAGGGCTGCCGTGATGCTCACAATGCTCTCATCGTTACAGCCCCAGAAGAGATCAATGCCCCCGGCCTGGGCGATGCCCGCAATATCGAGGGCACCGGTAATCCCGCCGCACTTCATGAGTTTGATGTTGTATATCCCGAAAGGGCGAGGCTCCTGGGCCAACTTGAGTGCGTATGCAGGCCCTTTCAGGGACTCGTCGGCGGCGAGCAGGAGGCGCTGGGGGGCATCCAGATGCAATAGGTCGAGTTCACGCCCCACGGGGAGGGGCTGTTCGACCAGCTCTACGCCCGTTTTGGCTACTGCGCCCATAAGTTGTACGAGTTCGGACAGGTCGTAGCCTTGGTTGGCATCTACGCGTATGAGAAGCTTTTCCCCAAAGCGTTCCCTGAGTTTGAACATCCGTTCAATGTCCCCCTCCAGGTCCATGCCCAACTTCACTTTGATGATGCGGAAGCCCATTTTCAGGTAGTCAGAAGCCGCCTCCAGCGTTTCGGACAGGGGTAGGATACCAATGGTCACTGAAGTGGGAAGGGCGTGCATTTTTTTTCCGTAAAACTCGGCTACGGGAACCCCGAGATACTGCCCGAAGGCATCGTGCAATGCGATGTCCAGGAGGGCCTGGGTGCCGGGAAGGTCCGGGAACTGCTGTCGGCACTCGTATATACACTGTTTGAAATAGCGGATGTCGCGCCCGGCGAGCTGTGCGAAAAATTCAGATTGTGCGTTGACCAGGGTTTCTGCCGGTGACTCCCCGACCACCTCCGGCGCGGGGTTAGCGGCTCCGATGCCCACGACACCGTTTTCCAGCTCCACTTCCAGGAATACGTTCTCCACATCCGCGATGGTACGCAGGGCGATGGTGTAGGGTTTGGTCAGTGCCAGGTTGCGGGAATATACCCGCAGCGATTTGATTTTCATTTTTTTAAGATAAAGAGCCTATGGAGTTTTTTTCACCTCACGAACTAAAAATCAGGGGCAGGATTCGGTCCACTCCCTCTGTCAGGGGCAGTACGACCGGGATTGCCAGGGTAGCCTCATAATGCTGTTGGTATTGCAGCGCTTCCGCCTCGGTACATCCTTCGGTATGCAGGCAGACTGCAATCACTTCGGCGCCGAGTAGGCGGATGATGGCGATTTCGGACGCTACGGGGGGGATAAGCCCCCAGTGCGGCTCGTGGTCGTAGTAGCTGCGTTTAGGGGCGTGCATGAGCACGACGCGCTTTGCATTTCCCGAGATGATGAGTTCCGAACCGCAGGGCCCGCTGGGATTGCGCAGGGACGACTGCCCCTCGATGAAGATGACCTCCGGCCCGGTTTCCTCCCAGCAACGGACGATGGCGTGTTCCAGTTCCCCGCTCACAAAATCGTTCAGGGTGGAGTCGAAGATAAACCCGTATTTTCCGCCCTGTAGCCAACCGGTCTGGCCGGTGTAGATCATCTGTGCCCGCCGGCCCCGGCGTTCGCAGGACTCCCGCAGCAGGCGGGCGGTCGTGCGCTTGCCCATAGCGCAATCCATGCCCAGCACTGCGACGATGGGGCACTCTACCCGATAGATGTCGCCGTTCCAGAAGGCCATCTCACTGCGTTTTTTAGGGCGCCGGATATCGAGGAGTTCTACGCCCTCTTCCTGGGCGAGGGCCGCTATGTCGGGTCGGTCGCTGAGGTAGTCGTGCAGCCCATTGACGATGGAAAGCTTATGTCGGATAGCCGTTTTGAGCACCTCCAGCATATCTTCGGGCAATACCCCGCCGGGGGTTGCAATCCCGATGACCAGGAAGCGGGCTTCCGGGACCTGTGCCAGGGCATCAGGTATATCGGCAAAAACCGGGATGCCCCGGGAGGTGCCGTCGAGGACGGCACCCGCGTCCTCGCCGGCATGGGCGAAGTCTATCACTGCCGCGATGTCGAATCGGTCGGTACCGCGAATCAGGCCATGGGCTGTTTTCGCGTTAGGCGTTGACAGGATACCATTGGTGAGGATCAAAGCTTTAGGCTTCATGAAGCAGTATGTTTCGAGAGCGTTTTTTTATGCGTATTCAGGAAATTACTTGACTGCTATTTCCTTTTTTCCAGCACTTCTTTTTGTGGGCCGATGCCCGTGATGCGCAGCGACTTCCACGCCGTGGGGAGTTGGGTGGGCAGGCGCTCAATGCCTTTATCGGTGATATCCAGTCCGCCGATGCCAAACAGGACGGCCTGGAGCATACCGCCGGCCCCGGTTGCGAAATAGGGATTGGTCCCCCCGGCCGTCTCTGCAAGTACTTTGAAAGGCGGCAGCTCGTTGGGCTCGTAGCTCTTTTTGAACAAGGCGTAGGCTTTCTCCGCTTCCCCCAGGCGAGCATAGAGGGTGGCCAGGATAGCGGAGCCCATCGCCGGGCCATTGGGAGAGAATCGGGGTTCATAGTAGCGCAGGTCTTTCAGGACATCCTCTCGTTTTTCCACGATTTTCAGGGGGTAGGCCAGCAGGTTCACGTCGGCCTGTTTGATCATTTGCCCCTGGTAGGTCGTATTTTCCCGCGTCGTGCCGTCCGGGAACTTCAAGATGGGGATTCGGGCCGCCACATCGCGCCAACGGGGGTCGGGCGTCAGGCCCAAGGTTTCTGCGGCCTGGGCGGAAAACTCCAGCACCGTTTTGACCATGCCGTTGGTGAAGGCGTTGTTATTGATATTTTCCTCCCATTCATTGGCTCCGATGACGTTATTGATTTCACACTCCCCTTTGGCATTGGGTTCGACGCGGCTGACCCAGAAGGCCGCCACTTCTTTCAGCACCGGGTAGCCCCGCGTTTCCAGCCAGAGTTTGTCGCGGGTGGCCTGGTAATATTTCCAGAACGCCCAGCCGATAGTAGCCGTAATATGCTGTTGGAAAGGGCCGGTCAAGGCCCATACCGGCGTATCTTCCGAGCCATCTGCTGAGGACTCCCAGGGGAACATCACGCCATCCAGGCCGTGGGCGAACGCATTTTTGCGGGCGGCGTCGAGGCGCTGGAAGCGGTATTCCAGCAGAGAGGCTGCGATATCGGGCTGCAGGAGCAGCAGGGGCGGGTACATCCACAGTTCGGTATCCCAGAAGACGTGGCCGTTGTAGCCCAGTCCCGACAAGCCCATTGGGGAGAGCGACAGGGCGCTGCCTTTCCGCGCGAAAGAATACAAATGGTAGAGCGCCGAGCGCACCGCCCGTTGCGCGTCGAGGTCGCCTTCGATTTGAATATCGCTTTCCCAGAGCTTGGCCCAGGCGGCCTGGTGGGCTGCTTCGAGGCGTTGTATGCCCTCCAGTTTGGCAAAAATGGTCAGGCGTTCAGCTTCGTTGCGCGGGTCGTTGTTGTGTACGGAGGATATGGCCGAGCCGACGACGGCGAAGCGGTAGCGCTCCCCTGCCCTGAGTCGCCTGCGGAACTTGATCAAGTGCATGTTGTAGTCCCAGTCCTCGTGGATGATCCGGGGTTCTTCCCCGTGCTTTTCCGGGAAGATAAAAGAGGTTGAAGCGGCGACGACCTTGCCGCCCGGAGAGCGGGCTTCCGAGCTCATCAAGGGGATCAGCACGTGGGGCCGGTCTATTTCCGCGTAGTAGTTGCGCACGTCCGACAGGTGGTCGGGCGCGGAGATATAGTTGATGGGTACGATTTCGACATCTTTCAGCGCTTCGACTTCTACGATGGCCATGGCGCTGAAGGGCAGGTTGCGGAGGGCCATCAGTTCGTGCTTCACCCGGAGCTTGTCGCCCGCCTGGAAAGTCGTGACCAGCCTGGCTGCTTTCATGTCCAGAGTCTGGGCAAAGGCGGAGACGTCACTTCTGCCGAGGCGCATACCGTCCACTTCGAGGTGCATATTCAGATGGCTGAACACCTTTAATATATTGCTCACCCTGCCCCGCTGGTAGTAATCATAGACGCCGTTGAGCACGACCTCCTGTACTTTCATCGGTTCCGGGGAGGATACCAAGCCCAGCATACCATTCGCCAGGGTGATGCCGTAGTAGCGCGTCGGGTCAATCCGGGATGCCGGCACATGCCAACCCGAAAGGCCAAAGTCCTGGGCAGCCAAACCAAATCCGGACAGGATTGCCGGCAAAAAAAGAAAGACTATTTTCCTGAAAGCCATTTTTTCAACATTTTTTGCACAAAGTTGCATAATACCATGCCCAGGGCACTTTTGTTTGCACAAAACCAGGCAAAACCCCGCATTTTACCGCATTTATGATATACAAGGATCGCTTAACAATACCTGCACTATGTTTTGCCGTTGCGGAAATATCGGAACATAAAATGGATTTTTTTTAAAAAAAGGGGGATTATTTTACGAATCTATTGGATTGTTAAGGAAATGTTTATTTTTACGCGTTGAAACGCAGGGCAAAAACGAGGTCTTTTCGCCCCTTCTGCGTCAGGACGCGAGGGGTAAAAAGGCCGAGGTATTGGCCTGCTGGGTTAGTATGGATCTTATTTTTCATGCACTTAATTTAAACTAGTTTTTTATGAGACAACAACTGCTGAAGTTTGCTTTCTCGGTTGTGTGTCTTGTGGGCTTGGCCTTAGGGACGGCCGCTGCGCAAGACCGCACAATCAGTGGAAAGGTAACAGATGGGGAAACCGGGGAGTCTCTTCCCGGGGTTAACATTTTGGAGGTGGGTACTTCGAACGGTACGGTGACGGACCTGGACGGCAACTACTCCCTCAAGGTGGGCGCCAACGCGACGCTGGCATTCTCCTACACGGGGTATGCTTCGCAGAACGTAGCGGTAGGGGCCGGCAACGTGTTGAACGTTGTCCTGCAACTGGAATCCCAGGCCATCGGCGAGGTGGTCGTAGTGGGCTACGGTACGCAGCGCAAGAAAGAAATCACCAGCGCCGTGACCAGTGTCAAGGCGGATGATTTCAACCGGGGCACGGTCAACGACCCTTCGCAGCTCCTGCAGGGCAAAGTGGCTGGTCTGAACATCGTACGTCCGGGCGGTGACCCCAACGGCGGCTTCCAGATTCGTCTGCGCGGGGTATCCACGGTGGGTGCCAACGCAGAACCGCTGGTGGTCATTGACGGCGTCATCGGCGGCTCCCTCGCCACGGTGGACCCGAACGACATCGCCTCCATTGACGTCCTCAAGGACGGTTCCGCAGCGGCCATCTATGGTACGCGCGGTTCTTCCGGCGTTATCCTGATCACCACGAAGTCGGGTAAGGCAGGCAAGGTATCGGCCGAATACAACGGCTCGATCGCATCGGAGAGCCTGGCGCGCACGGTGCCGTTCATGAACGCCGACGAGTACGCCAAAGTCCCCGGTGCCATCAACCTCGGCGCCAAGACGGACTGGCTCGACCTCGTGACCCGCACGGCGTATTCGCATGTGCACAACCTGTCGCTGGCAGGCGGTACGGGCGGTACGACGTTCCGCGCTTCCGTCAACCTGCGCGACGCACAGGGCGTGGGTCTTAACTCGGGCTTCCAGCAGTTGAACAGCCGTCTCAACCTGACGCAGCGCGCTT
This sequence comes from uncultured Haliscomenobacter sp., assembly GCA_964607915.1. Taxonomy (GTDB): domain Bacteria; phylum Bacteroidota; class Bacteroidia; order Chitinophagales; family Saprospiraceae; genus JADJPL01. The sequence goes on along the minus strand of CAZSMU010000077.1, from coordinate 1,125 downwards.
TCAACGACAAGGCGACGTTCACGGTGAACATCTCCACGACGACGAAAGAGGCTACGTACGGCGATGCTGCCTCCTTCCGCTACGCCGTAATCGCCAACCCGACGGCACCGGCGTTCGACAACACGCTGACCAGCCCGACGGCAGGCGGCCGCTTCGGCGGGTACGCCCAGCGCGACATCTTCGACTGGGTCAACCCTCTCGCTATCGTCGAGCAGAACATCAACGACGGCAAAGACACGCGTACGCTGGCCAGCATCCGCGGCGAGTACAGCCTGTTCGAGAACCTCCGCGCAGGGGTGTTCTACTCCCGCCAGTGGGAATCTGATTTCCGCGGCTATTACTCCCCGAAGACCTCCAAGTACGGCGGTGGCTTTGGCCGCAAAGGTCTGGCCTCCATCACCAACAACGAGCGCTTCAACGAACTGCTGGAGGCCACGCTGAACTACGACAAGAGCTTCGGCAAAGCCAACCTCGCCCTCCTTGGCGGCTACTCCTTCCAGGAGTTCTTCTTCGAGGGCAACGGCATGTCGGGCGGTAACTTCCTGACCGACGCCTTCACCTACAACAACATGGGCGCAGCCCTCGACTTCGCAAACGGTCTGGGTTCGGCCTACAGCTATAAGAACTCCAACCGCCTCGTAGCCTTCTTCGGCCGTGCCAATGTAAACGTGGACAACACGTACTTCCTCTCGGCCAGCGCACGCTACGAAGGTTCTTCCCGCTTCGGTGCCAACAACAAGTGGGGTCTCTTCCCCGCCGTCAGCGCCGGTGTGACCCTGTCCAACCTGATCGACCTGCCCAATGTGGACAACCTGAAGCTGCGCGCCAGCTGGGGCGTTACGGGTAACCAACCCAACGAATCCTACGCTTCTCTGCAGCGCTTCGGCCGCCAGGGCAACTTCTTCTTCAACGGCGCATACGTGCCCTCCTACGGCCCGGTTTCCAACCCGAACCCGGACCTCGCATGGGAGACCAAGAACGAAATTGACTTCGGTATCGACTTCTCCATGCTCGACGGCAAGCTGACCGGTACCATGGACTACTACAGCCGCAATACGAAAGACCTGATCCTCCTCGTCAACGTACCGGTTCCGCCGAACCTCTACAACCAGACGCTGGTCAACA
>CAZSMU010000076.1:0-17737 GCA_964607915.1 uncultured Haliscomenobacter sp. | reverse complement strand
TATTGGGCTTGCTGCGAGGGGTTGGAGAAGGAAAGGACTCTTTTTTTCCTTCCTGCTGACCTCTAGCAGCAAGTCTACTGATTAATCCGTTCACGGCCTTGGGCTGTCGTCTCGTATCGCTGGCGGGAGCTGTTGGGCTTGTCGGGTACGGTCCTTCTCAGCAAACCAGCCTTGAGCAGGGGGATGATGTACCGTTCCCGGAATTTTGACCTGCTTTTCCAGTCCAGCAGCCCCATCAGTTCGCCCGTAGCGCGGGGGATGAGTGCAAATTGGAGCAGTCGGACCGTCACTGCACTCGGGAGATCCGGTTCCTGCCTTTCTTCCACGCGAAAATCCGACTTAGCCCCGACTTGGCCCCAACTTAGCTCCGACTTAGCCCCGGGATCGGAGAAAACTTCCTGCGGGTTTAGAGGAGCTTCGCGGTCTATGGTGCGTTTAAAAAACTGCACCTGAAAAGAAAGGCCCCTTTCCAACCAGCGGAAACCAATTTCCGGATATTTTTTGAGCTCTTCGGCAATCAGGCGCAGGCCGTTCCCCCATTGGTCAATGATGCCCATTTTTTTAAAAACCGGTGCGATGGCCCTATTCCGGATATCAGATTGCCGGGCTTCCAGGTCGTGGAAATCAATAGATGGCAAAAGTTTTCCCGGACTGGTAATCTCCACCATATCGTCATAGATGGCCACTTTGATATCTTTTCCCAAAAGCGAATAATCTCTGTGTACGACAGCATTGCGCAAGGCTTCGCGTATAGCTTTGACAGGATATTCCCAGCGGGTTTTCGTATAAACACCGGTCACCTGGGCACCTTGGTTAATATGCCGCAATACGAATTCGTAGGCGAGCTCTGCCTGGGCGCCAATATGGACGTCGATAGTCTTTTGGTCTATGAAGGTGTCTGGTGTCGTCCCCTTGAACCGGGCACACTCTATTTTGGAATACGGGAAATATCCCTTTCTCACGGAGTAGGATGTAAACAGCAGTAGCGCGTTGGTCGGTAGCAACTGCCCTTGGTAAACTCTGAGCAAATCGAGTTTTTTCAGCGTGTTCACATCTAAAGGCTCCTCAGTTTTTTCGTAAAAAAAAGAGGCGAAGTCCTGTATATCCACCGCTTCGAAGGGAAGATCAAAGACGAGTTCCGCATCGAATGACATATTTCGTTTCTGACGCTCCAAATCGGCAATGATCTCCTCGTCTGCAGGTCGGTTGCTCGACCCTACCCGGATATAGGTCCCATCCGATTTGCCTTTTGATTTCAAAAAATAGGGAAAGTTGCTGCCTCGAACGATGCGAACCCGGATAATCCAGGCATCTTCGTACCCGTGAAAGGAAATTTCCGGCACGATAACCGGGGTACAATAATCATATATGATGTTGCTGATCTGCTCCTCTACCTGTAGAAGCTGATCTTCCGGAATTCCGGAGACCATTCTCGGCTCGTCCCGGACACCGACATACAAATCCCCGCCGGCATCGTTTGCAAATGCCACTACGGTTTTGGCAAGCTCTGCAGGCCTGGGTATGCTTTCTTTGAATTCCAGGCGCCTGCCCTCTGGCTGTTGTATGATTTCCAGTAGTTTCAAGCAGATTCGATGTAAGGTGCCCAAATGTACGGTTTTTCGCCCATATTTTCGAGGCAAAAGAATCCGGATAAAAGGCCAATTCACCCCGAAATCCACGAATTCGATTATTTTTGGGCGTTGCGATTTGTTTTTTCATAAAAATCAATCCGATTGTGGAAAAGACGACTAAAACAGAAGCCTGGTACCGGCGCAGGGCAGCTATCCTCCCCAAAGGAATCGGTATCTTCAGCCCGGCGTCGGCCGTATCAGCTAAGGGGGCACTGGTATATGACGCCGAAGGCCGCGAGCTCATAGACTTTGCCGGCGGTATCGGGGTGCTGAACGCGGGCCACTGCCCGGAACCCGTGGTGGCTGCTATCCAGGAGCAGGCAGCGCGCCTCATCCATGTAGGCTTCAACATCGCCGTGTACGACGCCTATCTGAACCTGGCCGAAAAGCTCGCCGACCTGTTCCCACACGGTGCTTCGACTAAGGTCATGCTCGTCAACACCGGAGCGGAAGCTGTGGAAAACGCCATCAAAATCGCACGGCAGGCGACGGGCCGCCCCGCCGTTCTGTGCTACGACAGCGCTTTCCACGGGCGCAGCCTCATGGCTATGACGCTGACCTCTAAAGTGGGCTATAAGGCCAACTGCGGCCCCTTCGCACCGGAAGTCTATCGGCTGCCCTTCCCCTACTACCGCGAAGGGTCGGATGTTTCCGAAGAGGCCTTTTCACAGCAACATATAGACTTGCTGCACCATTTTTTCCAGACCCATGTAGCGGCCTCCCAGGTGGCGGCTGTTATCGTAGAGCCCGTACAGGGAGAGGGCGGCTTCCACGTCATAGCCCCGACCTACCTCAGTGCGCTGCGCCGGGTTTGCGACGAAAAAGGCATCCTGCTCATCCTCGACGAGGTGCAGTCCGGCTTCGGACGTACCGGTAAATGGGCTGCCTACGAGCACTATGGGGTGGTGCCCGACCTCTCCACCTGGGCTAAATCCATGGGCAGCGGTATGCCCATCGGCTGCGTCATCGGAAAAGCAGAAGTCATGGATGCGGCAGGCCCCGCTACGATCGGCGGCACGTACCCCGGCAACCCCGTCTGCGCCGCTGCCGCTTTAGCCACTATCCGCTACATGGAAGAAATCGACATCAACTCCCTGGGGCAAAAAGTGGGCCACATCGTGCGCCGCCGCTTCGAGGCCATGCAGCAGCGGTTCCCGAATACCGTGGCCGCAGTACACGGACTGGGGGCCATGTTGTCCATCGAATTGCGCACGCCCGACGGCCAGCCCGCTGCCGAGCTGACGAAGCAAATCCTGCAATACGCCAACCAAGAGGGGCTCATCCTGATCAGTGCCGGCGTTCTGGGCAACTACGTGCGCGTGCTCAGCCCGCTCGTCATCAGCGAAGCCCACCTGGAACGCGGGCTCGATATCATTGAAAACGCCCTGGAAAAACTCGCCCCATGCGCATGAACTATATCAACGGGACCTGGACGGGCGCGCGCTCCGGCGGAATGCGCACCTTGACTAATCCCGCTACCGAAGAGGCTATCGCCGAGCTTCCCTATGGCGACGCAGCCGACTACGACCTGGCCATTGACGCCGCAACAGACGCGTTCGCTACCTGGCGGCACACTACCCCCTACGAGCGGGCAGCCATCCTGAAAAAAGCCGCCGACCATATCCGCCAGAACTTGCACGTCATTGCCCGCGATATGGTGCTCGAATCGGGCAAGCCTTTTGAGGAAGCCCGCGCCGAATGCGCGGTCGCCGCCAACCTCTTCGAGTGGTTTGCCGAGGAGGGCAAGCGCAGCTACGGACGGCAGATACCCTCGTCGCGCGGCAATAAGCGCATGTCGGTCATCTGGCAGCCCATGGGCGTCGTAGGGGCTATCACAGCCTGGAACTTCCCCTCCTACAACCCGGCGCGCTGCTGGGCGGCCATCCTGGCGGCAGGGTGTACCCTCGTAGCGCGTACCTCCGAATATACGCCCCTGACCGCCATGCACCTCGTCGCCGCGCTCCACGAAGCCGGTGCCCCCGCCGGCGTGGTCAACTATGTACACGGAGACCCCGTAGCCGGCGGACAGCGGTTCCTCGAGCGCCCCGAAGTGCGCAAAATCAGCTTCACCGGAAGTACCGAGGTGGGGCGTATCCTCATGAACGGTGCATCCCGTACCCATACCCGGCTCGCCCTCGAACTGGGCGGCAACGCGCCGGTCATCGTATGCCCGGATGTGTCTCCCGTGCAAGCCGCCGCAGAAAGCGTCAAGGGCAAGTTCCGCAATGCAGGACAGGTATGCATCGCCCCACAGCGCTTCTTTGTGCACCGGGATATCTACTCCGCTTTCGTGGAAGAAGCGGTTCGACAAGTACAAGCCCTGCGCCTGGGCAATGGCCTGGATCCAGAAACACAGGTGGGCCCCCTGATCCACGCCCGCCATCGGCAACAGGTGGCGGCATGGGTACAACGGGCGCGACAGGAAGGCGCCCTCGTGCGCTGTGGCGGCGATATCGAGGAGGGCCCCGGATACTTTTTTCGCCCCTGCCTCATCGAAGCCCCTGCCGGACAGCCCTTCCTCAACGACGAAGTATTCGGGCCAGTCATGACCGTGACACCTTACGAAAGCGATGACGAAGCCCTGCGCCTCGCCAACGCCGTCCCTTTCGGATTGGCAGCTTACGTGCTGACCCAATCGCTGCAAAAGTCTATTTTCTTCTCCGAAGGGCTGGAAGCCGGTATCATCGGCATCAACGAATGGCTGCCGCAGGCTACGGAAGCCCCTTTCGGAGGGTGGAAACAAAGCGGTATGGGGCACGAAGCCGGGGCGGAAGGCCTGCTGGAATACATGGAAAAAAAATTGATCAGTATTGGAAGTCTTTAACAAGTCTAAATGCAGGAAACCCACACCAAGCCAACGCTGCGAATCCGGCAGTCTGAAATAGCCGATGCCGGGCGCCTGGCCTATATCCAGGAAACGGTCTTTCCCAGCCTCGCGCCCGAGGAGCGCATGCAGGCCGAGCATTTCGCCTTCCACGTCGGGCTCTTCCCTGAAGGGCAGTGGGTGGTACTGGCCGACGATATCGTCGTCGCCAGCACCTCGAGCATCCGGTATACATTCGACCCGGCACATCCCGTCGCACACCGCTTCGCCGAAGTATTCGACAGCGGCTATATGCGCAGCCACGACCCGAACGGCAACTGGTTGTACGGCATGGACATGGCGGTCTTGCCCGAATACAGGGGCTTGGGCATCGCCAGGCTGCTCTACCGCGAGCGGCAGCACGTCGTGTGCCAACTGGGGCTGGACGGACAGATGACCGTCGGTATGCTCAATGGGTATCTCACTTCCGGCTACTCCTCTGTCCGCGACTATTTTGATGCCGTGAAGCGAGGGGAGGTCAGCGATCCCACCGTGTCCGTACAACTCCGCATGGGCTTCCGCATCCTTGCGCTCATCGAGGAGTACCTGAGCGACCCCACCTGTGGCAACGCGGGGGTCCTCATGGCTATGCCAGCAGATGCAATCGTGTAAGGCAAAGATTTTTGTAGACAAATTTTTTCCCCGAAATCAAATATTTTTTAGAATTTTTGCATAAATTTCACAAAAATATTTAGTATTTTTAAAATAGTATTCTGTTTTTTTGAAAAAAATCCATTTTTTAAAAACCTGAAAAGGTTTAATTCCAAAAAAATCTTTGGGAAAACGGACCCCTTACAACGAGTCTATTGGACTTGTTGTAAGGGGTCAGTGGGGAGGGAAAAAAGAGTCGTTTTTAGACCACACGAAGGCTTTTTGAGGGAGTATAGCCGGGCTATATGACCGAAAAAAGGCACAGTGTGGGCTAAAAAGGGCCTTTTTGACCCCTCAATGATTCCCCTTACAACGAGTCTATTAAAAAAAACACCACAACGTGCAAACCATGAAACACATCCAGCTCCACACGCCCATCCCGGGGCCGAAAGCAAAAGAAATGCTGGCCCGAAGAGCCGCTGCGACCCCTGCCGGGTTAGCCAAATCCACAGAGGTCGTCGTCGAGCGGGCGCAGGGTGGATTGGTTTGGGATGTGGACGGCAACCAGTTGCTCGATTTTGCCGGGGGCATTGGCATGATGAACCTCGGGCACCGGCCGGAGGCAGTCGTGGAAGCCATGCGCGCACAGATGGACAAATACCTGCACTCCTGTTCATTGGTCACCACCTTCGAGCCCTACGTCGAATTGGCGGAATTGCTCAACCAGGTGACCCCGGGCGATTTTCCCAAAAAAACCATTCTGGGCAGTTCGGGCGCGGAGGCGGTGGAGAACGCGGTCCAGATCGCCCGGTACTACACCAAGCGCCCGGGCATCATTTGCTTTGAGGGCAGCTACCACGGGCGCACCCATTTGACGCTGTCGCTCACCAGCAAGTACGGGCTGTTCAAAAAGGGCTATGGCAGTATGTCGAGCGACATCTACCGCTTGCCAACCCCCAACCTGTACCGCGTTCCGGCGGGTATGAGCACTGCGCAATACCTCGAGCATGCCATAGCCCAGTTGGAGCACGCCCTGATTGCCCAGGTGGACCCCGATGCCCTGGCGGCGATCATCATTGAGCCGGTTCTGGGGGAAGGCGGGTTCATACCTATCCCGGCCCCGTTCCTGCAGAAAATACGGGAGATTTGCACCCGGTCTGGAGCGATTATGATTGCCGATGAGATACAGAGCGGGTCGGGCCGTACTGGCAAGTTCTGTGCCATCGAGCACAGCGGCGTGGTACCCGATATGGTGGTGCTCGCCAAGTCCATCGGCGCTGGCATGCCCATCAGCGCCACCACCGGTCGGGCAGAAATCATGGACAGTATCCATCTCGGCGGAATCGGCAGCACATATGGGGGCAGCCCAATGGCTGCAGTGGCCGCCCTCGAAGCCGTCAGGCAACTCTCTTCGCCGGCGTTTCTGCAGCGCGCCGCCGAGGTCGGGCGCTTGATGGAATCTATCATGGCCCCCTGGACAGAGCGCTACCCCTGGGTCGGCGATACGCGCGGCCTGGGCGCTATGCGGGTGGTCGAATTCGTTAAAGACAAAGCCGCCCGCACCCCGGATCCCGACCGGGCCCTCACCATCATACGCGATGCCGTGGCCCACGGTATCCTCCTTATCCGTGCGGGCTTGTACAGCAACTGCATCCGCTTGCTGCCCCCCGTGGTCATGACGGACGAGCAGCTCCGGGAAGGGCTCCAAGTACTCGAGGAAGCCATTCGCCGCGCCGGATAAACGACGCCACATATATTTTTTTAAAAAAACATTTACAGAATCCGATAATTAGCTATCTTTGCGTGCCCAAACCAAGCGTTTGGAAGTTTCTCTTACTGAAGAAGACCTTATCGCCATGAGTGTTATTGCTTTCAACGGCCTTTCCAGAACGGATTTAGGCAAAAAAGCCTCCAAGAGCCTGCGCAACGACGGCAGGATTCCCTGTGTGCTCTACAGCGCAAAAGAAGTGGTGCATTTTTCCACTACCGGCAGCGAAGTCAAGCATATCATCTATACACCGGACTTCGTCATCGCGCAGTTGCACCTCGGTGATACGACGTATAAGTGCATCGTAAAGGATTACCAACTGCATCCGCTGAGCAACGAATTGGTACATATTGATTTCCTCCAGTTGGTGGAAGGTCAACCAATCAAGGTCGAGGTACCGGTTCGCTTCAAAGGTACTTCCCCCGGTGTAAAGGCAGGGGGTAAGTTGATCCAGAGTGTGCGCCGCGTCAAAATCAAGACGACTCCGGAGAACATGGTTCAGGAGCTACATGTGGACATCTCCCACCTCGATTTGGGCCAATCGCTGCGCGTACGCGATATCCAGCCGAGACCCGGCGTGGAAATCGTCAATGCTCCGGGTATTCCGGTCGCGGTAATCGAAATTCCCCGCGCACTGCGCTCCGCTGCAGCGGCTACGGAAAAAGATACGAAGAAGAAGAAATAATCTGCTTTCGTCCAAAGGTCGAGAAAGGTCATTTATTATCTTGCTGGTCTTTAGTCGGTCATGCTCTTTGGTTCTTTACAAAAGAGATAGCCAAGCCTAAAAATGACGGCCTTCTTTCCGTATGACGGCAGGCTCTAGAAATACGGTACTTCCGCATCAGCAAGGACAAGGTATGTGATAAGGAATAACCCTCTTCACCCCTTGCACTCCCTTCGCAATACGTTTCTTTTATATACCTTCCAAATATTCCATCGCAGCCACAAGCGGGCCTTCGATGGAATATTTGTATGTATGCCTCTCTATGGAACCTTTGCGCGTAACTTTGATACAGCAAGCCTTGTGCTGGGAGAATCGGGACGCTAACCTGCGGGAATTTTCTGCCCTGATTGCTCCCCTGGCCGGCACCACGGATTTGATTGTCCTCCCCGAAATGTTCACGACGGGTTTTACGATGGCCCCGCAGGGGGTAGCCGAGGAAATGGACGGCCCAAGCGTCGTTTGGATGCAAGAGCAGGCAGCCCTGACCGGGGCGGTACTGACCGGTAGCCTCGTCATCCGGGATGAGGGACGCTACTACAACCGCCTGATATGGATGTACCCCAACGGGGAAATGTGCTGGTACGACAAGCGGCATCTCTTTACCCTGGCCGGTGAGCATCGGCATTATCGGGCTGGCGACCAGCGCCTCATCGCCCACTGGAAAGGCTGGCGGATATGCCCGCTGGTATGCTATGACCTCCGCTTCCCCGTTTGGAGCCGCAACGACCACGCATACGACTTATTGATCTACGTGGCCAATTTCCCCGCCCGCCGCAGCTACGCCTGGAGCCAACTGCTCATCGCCCGCGCCATAGAAAACCAGGTCTATACCCTGGGCGTCAACCGGATTGGGGAGGACGGCAATGGGCACTCCTACTCGGGGGATTCTGCCCTCATTGACTATGAGGGGCAAGTAATCGCCCGTTTTTCCAATTGCAACACGGTGTTTACAACTCTTTTGCAGCCGGATATGCAAATGGAGTTTCAGAAAAAGTTCCATTTCCTGGCGGATCAGGACAAATTTTTCCTGGAAACGGGTGGGAATTAGGCAGAAACGGCTATTTTCGCGACAGACTTTGAGTTTACTTACCAAAGCTGTTGAATTATGTGTTATAGGTCATGCAAAAAAATGCTCGTCTGGCTGCTGTTTGTCGGACTGGCGAGTTCGAGTTGTACGGTATTCACACCGAGTCAAATCTCAGCCAATATCGCCCGGGAGCGTCAGCTCCGCAGTGAAGTGACGGAATATGCCAGGAAATACGTTGGGTTGCCTTATGTATATGCCAGCCGAAACCCGGAGCGCGGCTTCGATTGCTCGGGGTTCACGCATTTCGTCATGAAAAATTTCGGTATAGAGCTGTCGCCCAGTTCCAGCACGCAATCGCTGCAAGGGTACAGCATTCCGCTCTCCGAAGTAGAGCCGGGGGACTTAGTTTTCTTCCGCCACAGTTCCCGGGGCCGCGTTTTCCATGTAGCTATGGTTGTTTCAAACGATGCCGACGGCATCCGGGTGATTCACGCCACGCTGAGCAGTGGAATAGCCATAGACAACATCCAGCAATCGTCGTACTGGCGGCGTAAAATACAGACGGCGCGCCGGGTATTGGCGTAGGTTTACCAGGCACATTCGCAGGTGAGGTTGTCGGAGTAGCTTTGTTTGTTGAGTAAGTAGCCTTTTTTGTAGGGGTACCCTCCGCCAAAGCCCAGATTTTCCGCTTTGATGGTGTAGTAACAATCAAAAGATACTATGCTTTTGCCCTCTTCGAGGTCGTTCGGGTCGCAAAAGGCGTTTGAGGAAGGCGCGCAATTGGTGCGCGTCAAATCTCCCAGTACATCTTCCAGAATATGTTTCAAGTCCAGGGTGTACTCCCGGATCAGGGATTCGTTCACGTCGGTGGCATAGCGGCCGCAGGGTTCTCCTTTGCGCACGATAGAATCCCGGTACAGTTCAAATTTGTTGATAAAAAAGGAGTGGATGGTTGCGGCCTTTTCAAAGCGGGGGTTTTCCTCGAAGGACAACTGTTCAAATTCGCGGGTGAACGTTTTGGTTTCCTTGTCGAAGTAGCGCGGGGATAGCTGTGCACGTTCTTTATCCACCCAAATTTCATTGACCAGGTACTCGTAGGCAAGGAGTACCCGCCCTTTGCCGGCAGGCAGGGTATCGCTTTTAGAGCACTTCATGCGCACGTCGGCGCTTTTAGCCAGGTAGTACACCCCTGGTTGTTTGTTGCCCGGGAGGGGTAACTTATAGGGTTTGGACAAGGACCAGACCCCTTCATAGGCGCTGCAGGGGCAGTATTCCTGCACATCTTCCTGTTTGAGGTAGGGGGAATCGAAGTCCGAGTCGAACCCACGGTCGAAGAAAGCAGACAGCGGGTGGTTGGATACCATGTGCAGCCCTCTCTCCACACGCATCTGATTTCGCCAAACCAGGAAAAAAGCAGTGATGCCGAGGATAGTCAGTCCGAGCATACTTAGAGCAATCCCTCTGGCCCTCGCATATTTTGCGCGTTTGCGGAAGCGCTGCAGTTGTTTTTCCGCCAGTTCCTTAGCTTCCCGATCTTGGGCCGCTTCCGCGAGTGCCTGTTCCAGTCGGATAATCCGGTTTACATTTTCTATGGAGCGCACGTACATGCCTTCTGTTGCCGTCCCGTACAACAGCTTGGTAAACTGGCTCGGGCTGATGCACAAGTCATTGGCAATAGCCCCAAACGAACTGGAGCCAAAGGTGGAGGTCATCTTATCCCAATGGCCATACTTTTTTTGCAAATGATCCAAAAACTCGTGCTGCAGCTCATCCAACGACTTCATGTGGCTTGTGTAAAAAAGTGTAAAACGGTATAAAATACTTTAAATAAAAAATTTTACAGATAATTATTTCGAACAAAGCAAAAACCTAAAATAGTTTTGCCTTCGACAGATACCGAAGCCTGTTGTTGCCGACAGGCGCTTCATCGGCTATAAAAGTAATAAAAAGTAGCGTACTGCAAGCCTCCTTTGCTGCTTTGCAAAAAGAGAAGGAAGGCATTGCACATAAAGTAGAACATGCGAGCAACCATTAGCATCAAATCATTCGGCATCCTACTGGGGCCTTTGGTCTTTTTAGCCACGTATTTCTTTTTCAAGCCGGCGGGCTTGAGCGATACCGCCAATGTCGTTTTAGCGACCACCTTATGGATGGCCATTTGGTGGATGACCGAAGTGTTGCCGATTTCGATCACTGCTCTGTTGCCCATTGTCGTGTTTCCGATGAGTGGGGCCCTGCCGATTGAAGACGTAACGGCCTGTTTTGGGCACGAGTACATTTTCCTGTATATCGGAGGGTTCATTCTGGCTATCGCGATAGAGCGCTGGGGTTTGCACAAGCGTATTGCGCTGAACATCATTTATTTAATTGGCTCCAATGTCCGGTATATCATTTTGGGGTTTATGGCGGCGACGGCATTTATTTCGATGTGGATATCGAATACGGCCACGGCAGTGCTCATGATGCCGATAGGGCTGGCGATAGTTGCCCAATTGCGCGATAATCCGGCGACGCGCGAGGACGAGAACCTGGTTTTTGGCAAAGCGCTGATGTTGTCTATCGCTTATAGCGCCACGATAGGTGGGATGGCGACGCTCGTAGGCAGCCCTCCCAATTTAGTGTTAGCCGGGGTAGTAAAGGACTTCTACCAGGTGGACGTCAGCTTTTACGACTGGTTCGTCATAGGGTTCCCCTTTGCGTTTATTTTGCTGTTCGTCGTGTGGAAAATCCTGACTTCTGTCACCTTCAAGTTCCCGCAACAGGCCTTTCCGGGGGGGCGGGATGAAATTGGGAAGCAGCTCCAGGCACTGGGTAAGATCACGTACGAAGAGAAGGCGGTCCTGACCGTCTTCATCCTGACCGCCCTGGCCTGGATTACGCGCTCTTTTTTCCTGAACCGCTTTTTTCCTCATCTTGACGATACGGTCATTGCCATGATGGCAGCCTTTGTGTTGTTTCTCATCCCTACCTCGGGGGAGGGGAAAAAGCCTTTTCTAACCTGGGAGGAAGCGGTTAAGCTGCCCTGGGGCATCCTGCTGCTGTTCGGAGGCGGACTGGCGATTGCAGAGGGGTTCAAGACGAGCGGCCTGGCGGAGTGGATTGGCCTGCAGATGGCCTCGCTGAGCGGAGTACATTTGATGGTGCTATTGCTTGCCATCATTTTATCCGTGAATTTTTTGACGGAAGTGACGTCCAATTTGGCGACGACAGCCATGATTCTGCCGATTTTGGCACCTCTGGCCCTGGCGCTCGACGTACATCCTTTCGGGCTGCTGATTGGAGCGACGCTCGCAGCCTCGTGCGCTTTCATGCTGCCGGTAGCCACGCCGCCCAACGCAGTGGTATTCGGGTCGGGGTATTTGAAAATCAACGATATGGTGCGGGCGGGCATCCTGCTCAACATCACCTCCAGCATCCTGCTCGCGGTATTCATGTATTATCTACTGCCCTTTTTCCTCGGATACGACCCGGAAGCCTTTCCAGCTGAATTCAAAAAATAGCATTCCAAGTAAAACCCATTAAATCTTTTTATATGTACAGGATACTTTTCGCACAACTGTTATTTTGCTGCCTCGTCAGCACTGCCCTGTACGGCCAGCGCACGGTCCGCGGGATGGTGAGCGACGGAAAAGGCGCTCCTCTGATTGGGGCCTCTGTCCTGGAGCAGGGCACGAGCAATGGAACGGTCACCGATTTGGACGGAGTGTTCCGCATAGAGGTGGCCGACAGCAACGCCGTGCTCGTTTTCAGCTATGTAGGTATGGAGACGGCCACGCGGCGCGTCGGTTCCGCGACGGAAATCAACCTCACCTTGGAAGAAGACAGCGACGTGCTCGACGAGGTCGTGGTGACCGCTCTCGGCCTTCGCGAAAATAAGGACGCACTGGGATACGCCAGTTCGCAGGTATCGGCCCGGGCCATAGCCGGAGCAGGAGAATCCACCCTGATCAGCGCGCTGTCAGGAAAGTCATCGGGTATACGGATAACGCGCAACTCTGGCGATCCAGGAGCAGGCGCATATATTCAGATACGTGGTATTTCCTCTATCACCCGCAATAGCCAGCCGCTCATCGTACTCGACGGGGTCCCCATCAGCAACGATACCCGGGGCAACAGTTCCTCCAGCGGTGTGAGCCAGGAATCGCGTCTGAACGACATCAACCCCAACGATATCGAAAACATTTCGGTGCTAAAGGGTGCTTCGGCAGCGGCATTGTACGGTACCCAGGCACTGGGAGGGGTCATCCTGATCACCACCAAGAGCGGCAAGTTTGGGCAGAAGTTCAGCGCCTCCTACAAGTCCACGTATTCGATGGACATCATCAACCGAAAATACCCGCTACAGACTACCTTCGGGCAGGGCGACAACGGCATCTACAACCAGCGCTCTCGGGATTCCTGGGGCGATAAAATCGCCAACCGTTCCGGTGCAGCCGATGATTTCAACACCTCCGGTGCTTATTTCGTGGACCAGGATGGCGCGGTCTATTACCCTGTCCTCAGGAAGAATTCCCAGACCGTGTACGACGATTCCAATTTTGACCTCATTTTTGGCAACGGGCACTTCCTGGAGAACAACCTCAACATGAGCGGGGGCAACGAGCGCAGCAATATTTTTTTCAGTCTCAGCGATATGAACCAGCAGGGCATTATCCGGAATAATTCCGCGTATCGCCGCACGACTGCCCGCTTCAATTCGACCCACATGCTTGCACCCTGGCTCATTTTGAAAACGAAGTCCTCCTATGCGCGCACGGGTTCCGACCGCATCCTGAAAGGCTCGAGTTCTTCCGGCCTTTACCTGGGTCTGTTGCGCAACCCGCCCGATTTCGACATTTCCGGCTATCGCGGTAGTTATTTTGCCAGCAGCACGGCCTCTCCGGCTGCTAATCGGCAGCGCGCCTATCAGGAACCGCTGGGGGCTGACGATACACCTGTGTACAACAATCCCTTGTGGACCATTCGCGAACAGGAGGACCTGGCCAAGGTGGACCGCTTCATCAGCAGCGTGGAGTTGAGTGCTTCCCCTGTCAGTGGGATAGACCTCATCGCAAGGGTCGGTCTGGACCAGTACAGCGAACAGCGCAACGAATTTTTCACTCCCGGCTCGGCATCCGGGGCATATCGCCTGGGCTTTTATGAGCAATCTCTGGCCTCGAGCAGCATTTTCAACATGGATTACATTGCCAAAGCCAGCCGAAAGTTAGGGAAGAACTTCGACGGCAACCTACTGGTCGGGTTTAACTACAACAGCAAGTCTCTTATCGTGAACGGTGTAAGCCATATCAACTTCATCCAGTTCGTAGATGTGGCCAGTGTCGTGCGCAACAAAGACAATGCCCTGCCGGAAAACATCACGACCGCCAGTTCGCAAGGGCGGGAGCGGACGGCCGGCGCCTACGTCTCCGGAGGCTTTAGCGCCTGGGATATGCTCTACCTCAACGGCTCGCTCCGCGGGGAGGCGGCTTCTACGTTTGGGGATGCGGCCGACAACACCTTTTTCTTCCCGTCGGGCAGCCTGGCCTGGCAGTTTTCCAAGATGGGAAAATTGGAAAACGATATCTTTTCCTTTGGCAAACTGCGTCTTTCCTATGGGGAAGTAGGCATACAGCCGGCCCGCTACAACACCTCCAACGTCTATGTGACGCCAAGTTTCGGGGACTCCTACGGGGGCGACCTGGGGCTGGGGCTTTTTGGCATAGGAGGCATTGTGCCGAGCTCCAGCCGTGGAAACGCCATCTTGCGCCCGGAGCGCAAGACAGAGTTTGAAGCAGGGGCCGATTTGCGCTTTTTTAAAGACCGTCTTTCTCTGAGTGGAACCTACTTCAACAACCAGACGATAGATGTGCTTCTGGACTTTCCCGTTGCCAATTCCAGGGGCTACAGCAACATCTACTCCAACGGTGCCAGCATAGAAAACAAAGGCTTTGAGGCTGACCTGAGCTATCGGGTCATCGCTACCCGCAACCTCAACTGGGAAGTGACGGGTACGTACACGCGGGTGCGCAACACGGTACTCGACCTGGCGGGTGTGGCTGGCATCAACCTCGGCGGCTTATCTGCGGTGAGCGCAAGGGCGGTACAAGGGATGCCCTATGGGGTCCTGTGGGGTTCCCGCAGCTTGCGCAACCCGGACGGCAGCATCGTATTCGACGAAAACGGCTTCCCGGTACAAGACGCGATTGAAGGTGTCATCGCAGACCCCAATCCCGACTGGCAGGGAGCGCTTTCTTCCACATTGAAGTTCAAAAATATCTCGTTGTCTCTTTTGTTTGAAACCTATCAGGGGGCCGACATCTACGCCGGCACAAAGGCGGTGCTCTACGACCTGGGGCGCTGGGGTGCTTCCGCACAGGAAATCACCGCCACGCGCAACCTGAAAGACTTCCGGGGGAATATCATCAAGATCGGCGAGACTTTCCGGGGGAATATCCGCGATTTCGGCGCGGGGCCGGTAGCCTTGACTGAAGCCTGGTACAATGGCGCCGGGGGATTCTTCAGCAATGGCAATGATGAACTATACATCGAAGACGGTTCCTGGACGCGGCTCCGGGAAGTTGGGCTATCGTACACCTTGCGCGCACCCTGGCTGAAGCAGCGCACCGGCTTGAGTTCCATCGAGTGCAACCTGACCGCGCGCAACCTGCTGCTCTGGACCGAATTCGAAGGCAACGATCCGGACACCAACCTCTCCGGTGTCAGCGCAGCGCGGGGGATGGACTATTTCAACAACCCCGGTACCAAGTCGTATCTGTTCACCCTGATCCTCAATCTTTAACCAGCAGCTCTCCAAATCATGAAATATCGCATCCTTTCTTTATCCCTCGCCGTTCTGCTGGCTTCCTGCAGCGATTTGGTGGACGGCATCAACCAAGATCCCAACAACCCGACCAGTGCGGCCTACCCCTATATCCTCACAGGTGCCGAAGTAGGGAATATCGTCCTGCAAACGGGCGAAAGCGCCCGGCGTGCCGGCATTTTTTGTGGCTACTACACGGGTATAGATCGCCAGCATCTCGGATTTTCAACGTATATTATGACCGCCAGCGATTTCAACGCCCTGTGGCAGGATGTCTATGTAAATGCATACCGCAACGCCCTGGAAGCGGAAAAAGTGGCCGGCGAATCTGGGGTGAAAGGCGTGACCCAGGGGATAACACAGGTCTTGCGCGCCCATATCATCGGCACGGCAACGGCCTTGTACGGCGACATCCCTTTCCAGGATGCCGGTAAGGTAGAAATAGACCACCCCACATACGCCGACCAGCGCTCGGTATATGCCGACCTGCAAACCCTGCTCGACGAGGCCATCAAAAACCTCGACAGCGGTACCGGAAGGCCAGCGGCTAAATCGGAGATTTATTTCGACGGCAACCCGCTCAAATGGAAAGAAGTCGCCTACACGCTCAAAGCCCGCTACTACCTGCATGTCAAAAACTATGCAGCAGCGCTGGAGGCTGCAAAAAAGGGGATAACGGCTTTTTCCAACAGTCTGTATGCCCCACACGGCACTGCAGCAGGCAACGCCAACCTCACGTACCAGTTTTTTGCTGTTCAAGTGCGTGGTGCCGACGTGCGCGTGTCTAATTTTTTCAACAGCCTGCTCCAGGCCAATCCCGCTGCCAATCCGAGCATCGCGAATTACAGGGGAAATGCCAAAACCAATGAAACAGCGCGTTTCAACTTTTACTTCCGCACTACCTCCGTCGGAGTGCAACCCAATACGCTGGCCAATGGCTTCGCCGCACAGACGGCGCCCGCACCGCTGGTGACCTACCAGGAGAACCTGCTCATCCTCGCCGAGTGCGCCTTCCGCACTCAGGGCTTTGACGCAGGGCTGCAGGCCCTCAACAACTTCCGCGCCTTTCTGCGCACAGGGGGCTATATGGGCGCAGTCAATACCGCCGATCTCCGCTACGATGCGTACGTCGCCGCTGATTTCACCTCCGGTGGCATCGAAAATAAATCCGGCCTAAGTGCCAACGACGCCCTCTTGCGCGAAATCATGGAAGAGCGTTACGTCACTTTCTTTGGGCAAATCGAAGGATTCAACGACCTGCGGCGCACCCTTAAGGAAAGCAGCATCCGCGTACCTGTAGCCCCTAACAAGGGCAGTGAACTCCCGCAGCGCTTCCTCTACCCACAGTCGGAAATTGACCGCAACGCACAGACGCCCAACCCTATCCCATCGCTGTTCCAGGCCACGCCTGTCAACCAATAAAACACCTGGATTCATGACTGAAAAGGCACTGAAAACAATTCTCGCAACGGCCCTGTTCGCCGCCCTTGCTCTTCCGGGGCAGGCACAGAAAGGCGATACCCTGCGCGTGCTGTTCGTCGGCAACAGCTTCACCTTTTACTGGAATCTCCCGCAGGTCGTACAGGCGATGGCAGAAACCCAAAAATTTCCGCTGCGCAGCGCACAGTCCACGGCCAGCGGTGCCTCCTGGGCACACCATTGGAAAGGAGAACGCGGATTGGACACCAAAACGCGAATACAGTCGGGGAAATGGGATATCGTCGTGCTTCAAAACCACAGCACCAGCGCCATAGACGATACCGCCGCATTCCGGGAATACGGGGCGAAATTTGCCGCCCTCATACGGGAAACGGGGGCTACGCCTCTATTGTTCCAGACCTGGGCCTACGATTCCAACCCATTGCAGCAGACGGCCATCACGAAAGGGTACGCCGACCTGGCCCGCTCCCTGGGCAGCAGCTATGTACCGGTAGGGGAAATCTGGGACAAAGCCCGCTTCCTGCGCCCCGACCTGGAGCTGTACTCCGACGATAAACACCCTTCGCCGGATGCTACTTACCTGATAGCCCTGGCCTTCCTGAAAGCCTTGTCGGGCCAAAGCGTGCTTTCCGTTCCGGAACGCTTGACGACCCTCGACTGGTCAGGGGAAAAGCTCTACCTGTCTATCGTATCCGCCGAGAATGCCGCTTTTTTCAAGCAACTGGTCGAAGAATTTCCTTTCACCCAAAGCAATGTGCTTCCCAAGAGGAATTGAACCCACTTTTTCAAACGGCCTGATATCCGTTCGTCAGGTATAAAATACAAAGATATGTACCGCTTATGTTCCAACCCAATCCAGCGCTATGCCACCTGGTTGCTACTGGCCGTTCTGGC
>CAZSMU010000075.1:0-18231 GCA_964607915.1 uncultured Haliscomenobacter sp. | reverse complement strand
ATCTTTGGAGGGAAGGGCGAGGAGCGGATCCGGGTACCATCCCGATGCAGAAGATATTCGGTCGCGAGAGGGTGTAGGCGTGTTCCTGCCGTTTTTCACATACCCGACATATGAAACCACCGCCTCTACCCGGGTATTGCCGCCTAATGCTATTGGGGCTACGACTGTGCTGAGCCCCGTAGTCGCAGCCGTGTTCCTGAAGACAAACTGGAACGACGCCACTTCCCCGCGCGCCACATGGGCCTGCGCCTTCTGATCCGGGAAGTACGTTTGTTCTTTCAGTACTTTTTCCAAGGGATCTACATACGCAACCTGTATCCCTTCCACCCCCTTTTGGCCCATGGATATAGCCGGGACAAAGACAATAACCAACAGGCAGGCGAGGAAGTCGTTGAATATTCGCATCATCTGTATCGAGTTTGAAGACTATGGATAATCAAGACGGGTTAAAGAATAAAACGTCTGCAGGGATTCATTTTCCGATGAAGAAATCAAAAAAGGAGTACTCTTTGAAGTTGGAAAATTAATAAAAAACCGCAAATGCCTTTATTTGCAAGGAATAAAAACAGGAGCTATCTGATATTTTTCAAAAGGATTCTTACTTTTGGTCATTGATAATGTTCCAAAATTACCTTACCATGAAGTCATTTATTCTGTTGGCATCTCTTGGCCTCTCTTCTATAGCTCTCTCCTGTAACAACGACAAAGGGGTACGAGAGGAGGCAGAACGCTCCCTCGGACAGCCCGGCGTGCAGGCACCGGCAAGCCCCACAACGCCCAACCCGGCTGCCGCAACGGCTGCAGCCCCCAGCGGCGTCGCCCACTACATCTGCCCCAACAACTGCGCGGGAAGCGGCGGGGATGCCACGGGTACCTGCCCGACCTGCGGCACAACCTACATCCATAACCAGGCATACCACGACCAGGCCAGCCCTCAAATCAGCACTCAGGTACCGCCGACCCCAACCCCACAGACTACCGAGCCGGCCCAGAACGCCGCCGGGGTCTGGCACTACACCTGCAGCAAAGGATGTGCCGGGGGCGCCGGAACAGCCATAGCCTGTGCTTCTTGTGGCCAAATGCTGGCGCACAACGCAGCTTATCATAACTAGACTTTTAGTCTTAAGACGTATTCCTTTTTATACGCACTTCGAGGTTCTATTTCGGCTCAGCCGAAATAGAACCTCGAAGTGCGTATAGAACATTGGGGGCAAAGAACGGCCTTTTCTCCGCCTCGACCCCTCTTCTTCCTGCCGCCCCCATTCCAACCCAGGGCCGTGATAAGCAAAAATGGGCTTTGCCTTCCAAACGTTTATGCATCCATGAGATACTCATTTCTTACCTTGTTGTCGTTGTTTCTCTGCAACAGCCTTCTCTTTTCCCAAAAGAAAAACGCCGCCTTCGAATACCACATCCACCGCGCGATCCATCCGATACACGTCGACGGAGCAGGCGTGGATTCCGCCTGGTCGAAGGCAGACGTCGCCAGCGACTTTTACATGGTGCTGCCTATGGATACCAGCAAAGCGCAAGTGCGCACCGAAGTGCGCATGCTCTACGACGACCTGAACCTCTACCTGCTGGCTGTATGCTATGAAAAAGTACCCGGCCCCTACATGGTCGAATCCCTGCGCAGGGATTTCAACTTTGGAAAAAACGACAACTTCCTGTTGTTTCTAGATCCCTTTGACGACCAGACCAACGGCTTTACGTTCGGCTCCAACGCAGAAGGGGCGCAATGGGACGGGCTGCTTTTCGACGGGGGAAGCGCCAACTTAGGCTGGGACAATAAATGGGTCTCCGAAGTGCATGCCGAAGACGATAAATGGACCTTCGAAATGGCCGTGCCTTTCAAGACGCTGCGCTACAAAAGCGGTATCACGCGCTGGGGCGTCAATTTCAGCCGCCTGGATTTAAAAACGACGGAGAAATCAAGCTGGACTCCCGTGCCCAGGCAATTCCCTACCGCCTCCTTAGCCTATACCGGCGTGTTGGTCTGGGACGAACCGCCCCCACCCCCCGGATTGAACTTCGCGGTCATCCCCTACCTTCTGGCGAACACCTCTAAAGACTTCCGCTCCGGCAAAGACGGTACAACCGGCTTTGACGCCGGACTGGATGCAAAAATCAGCATCACTTCCGCCCTCAACCTGGACTTGGCCGTAAATCCCGATTTCTCCCAGGTGGAAGTGGACCGGCAGCAAATCAACCTGGATCGCTTCGAGCTTTTCTTCCCGGAACGACGGCAGTTTTTTCTCGAAAACGGGGATTTGTTTAACAACTTCGGATACTCTTCTATCCGGCCCTTCTTCTCCCGACGCATCGGCCTCAATA
This sequence comes from uncultured Haliscomenobacter sp., assembly GCA_964607915.1. Lineage (GTDB taxonomy): Bacteria > Bacteroidota > Bacteroidia > Chitinophagales > Saprospiraceae > JADJPL01. The sequence goes on along the minus strand of CAZSMU010000075.1, from coordinate 15,897 downwards.
CGAATATCCAGTACGGTGCCCGCCTCAGCGGGAAACTCGACAAAAACTGGCGCATAGGACTCATGGATATGCAAACCAGCGCCAACGACCAGGGTACGCCTGCGCAAAATTTTGCTGTATTTGCCCTGCAGCGACAACTTTTTGCCCGTTCCAACATCACCGCATTGGCCATCAACAAAGAGACCTTCGACTTTGAAAGTGTAAGCGATCCCTCCCGGATCAGCCGCTACAACCGAAATGTGGGCTTTGAATACAATCTCCTGTCCTCCAATAATTTTTGGCGGGGAAAATTGCTCTATCTCAAATCATTTTCCCCCAATTTGAGCGGAAAAGACCAAATCCTCGCCGGGAATATCCAATATAACAACCGAAAATGGACCTACAGCCTTCAGTACGAACAGGTGGGCAAAAACTACCGCGCCGACGTGGGGTATGTACCCCGGACGGGGTACCAGTACCTCAGTGCCCAGGCAGGCCGCTTGTTTTTCACCCGATCCGGCCCGCTGCTGAGCCATGGCCCGCTCCTCATGTCCAACAGCTACCTGGATCCTGCCGGCCGGCAAACGGAATACACCCATGTCTTCATCTATCGGCTCAGCTATAAGAACCGCAGCGAATTGATGCTCTGGACAGCCCGCGATTACGTGCGCTTACTGAGTGCCTTTGACCCCACTAACTTTTCGGGGTACCAACTGGCATCCGGCACGACACACCACTGGGGTTCGTTTGGCGGGGACTTCACCTCAAAACCCCAGAGCCTGTTCACCTGGTCGGCGAGCTGGCGCTACGGCGGGTACTACGCCCGGGGCAAACGCCTGCGCCTGGGCGGCGATCTGGGCTATCGCCTACAGCCCCACGCCGCCATCACCATGAGCGTGAACTACAACTATTTAGCCTTTGACGAAGACCCTGTACTGCCCCTGGCTTTACAGAACAGCGATTGGAATTTTTGGCTCCTGGGGCCCCGCATTGACCTCACCCTGACCAACAAACTGTTTTTTACCAACTTTGTCCAATTCAACAACCAAAATAAAAATGTGAACCTAAACCTTCGCGTACAGTGGCGCTACAGCCCGGCTTCCGATTTCTTTATCGTATATACAGACAACTACGCTTCGGAAAACCTACAGGTCCGCAACCGGGCACTGGTGGCCAAATGGACGTTCTGGTGGAATGGGTAAGCCCTATCGGCAATTGGCCAGAAAATGCAGCGGGGCAGCCACGCTTTGCGCACGCAACTGCCTGTAATACAAAGCTTCCTCTGAATTTTCGGGAAAACGGGCCGCCAATAGGTTGAATATCCAGCGGGCAGGCTTGGAATTAGCTTCCAGGATAATGGGCCCCCGGTCTTCCGTCAGTAGGATATCAAAACCCAATTCTGCGAACGGGCCGAAATGAGCCGCCAACCCCCGGGCACCATCCAGCGCCAGAGCCCGAATGCGGTACTCCCAGTCCTCGTACCCGCCCCCGGCTCTGGACAGTACAGAATCCAGGGCACTCAAGGGCAGCGCACCGCCCCCGGCATGCAGATTGGAAACCGGGCTGCCCGGAGCGCCGAGGCGCACGCCCATGCCGGTGACCCGATGCGGCTCCTCCCCCGTTTGCTGCACCAGTACGCGCACATCGTAGGCGCGGTTTTCAAAAGGTACCAATACCGCTGCCGCTTGTACAAAGTAGCAAGCCGGCGGGAAGCGGTTTTGTAAAAAAGAAAAGAGCGCCTCAGGGGCAACCACCGTCGCCTCTCCCTCTGCTTTTACCTCCACGCCACTTTTCACCCGCTTTACAACGGCAATTCCCTTCCCCCCGGAACCTGCTACAGGCTTCATATAGAGGCAGCCCGACGCTTCCAGAAGGGATAGATACTCCTGCTCCGCTAATTCCGAGCACAAAAAAGCAGGCAGGGAGGGCAGGTAGTGCCGGTCGAGAAAAGCGTGGAACGCCCACTTGTCGTTGGTCAGCTCCATCAATGGGATGGGATTGGCAAAACGGGCACCACAGCGCGACAAGTACATCCGGAACCGCTCGTAAACCGAGCGCTCCGATGGGATTTCCGTAAAATAGCGGTCATACACCAATGCCGGAAAACCGTGCGCTACGGGCTCCCAACTGCCCTTTCGGTATTCCCATCCCGATAACGACGGACGGCCCAATGGTTGGGGCCCAAAAAAGAACAACTCGATGCCTATTCGTTTTGCCTCGTCCAACAACTCCATAAAGAAAGGGAGTTGTGCACCGGAAGGCGGAGACGAGGGGTCAGTTTTCGTTAAAACACCTATTTGTCTAGCCATATACCCCGCTTTCCTGCAAGGATTTCCGGTACTCCACAAAAAAGGGCAGGCTGCCGGGGTTGCGCATGGAGTCCATATTGGCGGCGCTTTCGGGTACTTTGCCCATCAGTATTTTCTTTACCGGCATTTCCATTTTTTTTCCGCTGATGGTATAAGGCACTTCCGGTACTGCAACGATGGCGTCCGGCACATGCCGGGGGGAGTGCTCTGTGCGCAGTGCGCGCACTATAGTTTGCCGAAGTCGCTCATCCAGGATTACTCCCGGGCAGAGCACTACGAAAAGCGGCATAAAAAACCGCCCCTGGGGCAACTCGAGGTTGACTACCAGGCTGTCTGCAATCCCGGGAATCCGGTCTATGGTGCGATAGATTTCCGCTGTTCCTATCCGGACTCCCTGTCGGTTCAGCGTGGCGTCTGAACGTCCGTATATAACCAGGGTGCCGCGGGGCGTGATGCGCACCCAGTCTCCATGCCTCCATATACCGGGATACATATCGAAGTAGCTCTCGCGATAGCGGCTGCCCTCAGGGTCGTTCCAGAAGTAGATAGGCATGGAAGGCATGGGCTGCAATACCACCATTTCCCCTACTTCATTCTCCAGAGGGGTTCCCTGTTCATCAAACGAGTCGAGGGCACAGCCCAGGGCACGGCACTGTATTTCGCCCCGATACACCGGCAACAGAGGACAGCCGCCTACAAACGCCGTACAAATGTCTGTTCCTCCGCTCATGGAACAAAGCCAGACATCGCTGCCGATAGCGCTCCGTACGTAATCAAATGCTTCCGGGGGGAGCGGGGAACCGGTAGAACCAACCGAGCGAATTGACCCCAGGTCGAAGCGCTTGCAGGGCTCCAGACCGGCCTTCATGCCCGCTACCAGAAAAGGGGCGCTCGTACCGAAGTGGTGTATGCCCGCACTGTCTGCCAGCTCCCACAACACGCTCAGGTCCGGCCAGGAAGGACTCCCGTCGTACAACACCAGCGTAGCCCCGAGCAGCAGGGAAGACTGGGCAAAATTCCACATCATCCACCCGGTCGTAGAATACCAGAAAAAGCGCTCCCCGGGACGCACATCGTTGTGGAAAGCCAGGTATTTCAAGTGCTCCAGCAGGATGCCACCCTGACCGTGCACGATCGCCTTCGGCGGCCCGGTCGTACCGGAGGAGTACAGCACCAGCAACGGATGATCAAAAGGCAAACGCCGGAATTCCAGCACCGCAGACCGCTCGGAAGTGGCATGGTCCCAAAGCACCTGTGGGATATCTGCAACGGCTACTGCCTTCTTATCGAGGTTGGGCACCAGAACCAAATGCTCCAAAGAGTCCAGCGACGCACAAAGATCCCGCACTGCGTCCAGGCGATGGAAGGGTTTTCCACCGTAGGTATAGCCATCTACGGCTATCAAAACACGAGGGGCAATCTGTTGAAAGCGGTCCATCACGCTATTCACCCCAAAATCGGGCGAACAGCACGACCACACCGCCCCGACGGAGCTGCACGCTAAAAATGCAATCGTCGCCTCCGGTATCGCGGGAAGATAGCCCACTACCCGATCGCCCGGTCCAACCCCCTTTGCGCGGAGCCATGCTGCAAAAGCAGCTGTTTTTTGCCGCAGCACCCTCCAGGAAAGCTCCTGAACTTCCCCCGAACGCTCCGACCGAAACATAAGCGCCGGACGTTGTGGCGAAGCCGCCCGAAAGACGTGCTCTGCATAGTTCAGCGAAGTGCCCGAAAACCACTTTGCGCCCGGCATCTTCCGCGAAGAAAGTACCGCCTCGCACTGCCCGTCTGCCAAAATGTCGAAATACTCCCAAAGACTACCCCAGAAGGCTTCGATATCGCGGACCGACCATCGCCAGAGCGCCTCGTAATCCTCGAATGCCAGGCCTCGCCGTTGCTCGAGCCAGGTCAGGTACTTTTTGATTTGCGCCCCTTCGAGGAATGTCCTGGATGGTGTCCAGTAAGGAACAGGTGGGGAAGTGTATGGCATAGTGTCGGTTATTAGACTTATTGCGGGGGTAATCATTGAGGGGTCAAAAAGAGATATAAAATTAACTTTTTTTGTAACATTGCAACAAAGCAAAGCAAATATGCCCGTACCTGTTCGGCTAATCGGCGCGTTCGCCACGGTCGCAATATGCGCCTTTCTCCTGTTCCTACGCTTTGGGGATTATCTCCGTTTTGAAAAAGGCATGGTCATAGAACCGTATGGGGATGGCCTGAAAGCGTATATGTCGCCTGCCTACCACGCCCGGTACGACAGCACCTGGACGCTTTTTCAAGGCATGCACTATCCCTACGGAGACCATCTTGTGATGTCAGACCCCATGCCGATCATAGCCAATGGGCTGAAGGTGTTTCATAGGCCGGGCAGCGATTGGATAGACGAGACTATCCAATGGACGCACCTAGCCATGTTATGGTCTATTCTATTCTCGGCCCTGTTTTTATACCTCATCCTCGAACGGCTGCAGCTTCCGGTCTGGCTGGCGTGTACGGCTGCGCTGGCTTTGAGCTTTATGGCTCCTATGGTCGCCCGAATGGGCTTCCATTTCGGGCTTGCCCAGCCCGCTGCCCTGCCCGTGGTATTCTACTTCCTGATGCGCTTTCAGGAGAGCCCCCGATGGATATACAGTGCCTTGATAGCTTTTGCTATTTTATTTTTTTCTCTATTCCATTTTCATTATTTTGGATTGTTTGTACTCGGTATTTCCCTGTATTATTTTGTAGATTTTCTCATCGTCCGGGAGTGGCGGCATCTGATCCGACTTTTTCCACACTATGCGTTACAGGTCCTGCTCCCATTTATCCTTCTCAGTGCTTGGTTGGGCAGTGGGCCCGACGTTTCCGATCGCGCCTCTCAACCCTGGGGTTTCCTGTTTTACCGGGCGCGGCTGGAGGGTCTGTTTGCCTCTGCCGACCAGTGGCACTGGCGATGGGCTGACCGCTGGGTGTCCCGTCTTCCCGCCCTCGACGTCGAAGCGCAAAATTACGTCGGCATGTTTGCCGGGCTCGGCCTGCTCCTGCTGTTGGCCATTCAACTCCGCTCCGGGTTCCGGAGGCCCCTATTGCCGGACGCAGTGCCCCAAAGGGCATTTCTAGTCCGGCTGTTCCCTGCCTCCTTACTCCTTTTGCTTTTCGCACTGGGCTTGCCCTTCATCTTGCCCGGATTTGAGTACTTGCTGCGTTTTACCGGCCCGCTCCAACAATTTCGCGCCCTGGGGCGCTTTTCGTGGATGTTTTATTTTGCTGTGAACCTCTTCCTGCTCGCCTGGGCGGGCTACCTGCTCCGGCAGACCCGGTGGGCGCTCGGTCTGATAGCAGGCCTTCTCTGCATGGAGTCGTACCAGTACATCATGGCCCGCGATCTAGCCCTGGACCCGGTGCCCGGTCTGCAAGCCGCCGAATCGCTCGCCCAAAGAGCATTGATTGACCCGGGCGATTACCAGGCTATCACCACCGTGCCCTTCTTCCATCTCGGCTCAGAGAGCTTTTGGTGGGAGCCCACCGGCTTGCAGCAAGAGGCGATGGTATTGGCTCTTCGGACAGGATTGCCCATGTGCAATGCCATGTTGTCGCGTACCTCCAGAAGCCAGGCCATCAAGCAACTGCAACTCATGAGCGAACCGTATCGCCCGCCCATACTTCTAAAAGACCTCCCCGACCAGCGCCCTTTGCTATTGCTGTACGACAAACGCGCAGCAGCAGCACAGTCGCCAAAATGGGACCATTTCCGCAACGCCCTGGATACGCTGGGCATGGAACTCCTCTATACCACCAACGATTTCAACCTGTATAAACTTCCTCTTGACTTTTTTGGTAAAAACCTCAAAAAACGGGAGAAGGATATGGCTGCCCTGGCCGATACGTTGACCGAACCCGACCCACTGCGCTTTGTCCGGCAGAACTTCGACGATCGGAAAAGCGGAAGAACGTACCAGGGGAGCGGTGCCTTCCAATCCACCGCGCGGGAAGAGGGCGTTTTATATGACGGGCCCTTGCCCCCGGTAGAATCGGAGGGGCCGTACACGCTCTCATTCTGGGCTTTTGTGGACGACGACCTGCGTTCCCGAAGCGAATTCCGCGTACGCGTTTACCATCCAGAAACCGGGGAAACCAGCTTTGAAACCCGCGAGGGCGTGCACCGCTGGACCACCGTATTTGACCCCAATGGATGGGCCTTAGTGGAATACAATCTACAGGCCGCTCCGGGGATGCGCCTGCAGGTCAGTGTGCAGAACAAGATGCTGGGCAAAGCCCCCTTGTATTTTGACGAATGGCTGCTGCGCCCGGCCCAATATACGGTACAATCCTCCGACGCACATTTTTTTTCCTGTAACAATCGCTTTTATAAAAAATAGACCGATGGATTTCAGCAACCTAAAAAAGAGCACGACTGCCGTTTGGGGCGGGGAAGGCGACATTCAAACGGGTGGGTCCATAGCGACACCGATCAGCCACAGCGTTGCCTTTGCATACGAGGATCCCGAACACTGGCACCAGGTATCCCTGGGGCGGGCCGAGGGCTATATCTATAGCCGCAACACCAACCCGACCGTAGCGGCACTGGAAGAAAAGATACGCCTTCTCGAAGGTGCGGAGGCCGCTACTTCCTTCGCCACCGGCATGGCCGCGATCAGCAACACCTTGTTCACTTTTCTGACCACCGGTAAGCGGGTCGTTTCCCTGAAAGACACCTATGGAGGCACGAGCAAAATCTTTCTCGACTTTTTACCTAAATACGGTGTACAAGCCACCCTTTGCGACACGACCGACCATGCGCAAATCGAAGCAGAGGTAGCCAAGGGCTGCGACCTGCTCTACCTCGAAACACCCACTAACCCGACTCTAAAAATCATAGACATCCGCCGGCTGGCGCAGGCAGCACACCAAGCCGGGGCAATAGTCGTCGTGGACAATACATTCGCCTCCCCCATCAACCAGAACCCGCTCCAACTCGGGGCCGACCTGGTCCTCCATAGCGCTACCAAATTCTTGTCCGGCCACTCGGATGCCTTGGGCGGGTTATTGGCGGGAAGGAAGGAACTCGTGCATCAGGTCTTCCATTTCCGGGAAATCAATGGGGCCAGCCTGCAGGCAGACCCTGCATACATGATAGCCCGCGGCATGAAAACGCTGGAACTGCGTATCGCACGGCAGAATGAATCCGCCCTGCGCATCGCCCGTTTTCTACAACAGCATCCCAAAGTGGAGCAGGTATTTTACCCGGGCCTGGAAAGCCATCCGGGTCACTCCATAGCCCGCGAACAGATGAGCGGCTTTGGAGGCATCCTGAGCTTCTCGCTACCGGGGGGCTATGCGTCGGTCGCCAAGCTGCTCACCCGACTAAAGCTGGTGCACCTCGCCGCCAGTCTGGGCTCTGTGAGCACCCTAGCGGGTCCGCCCCGCACGACAAGCCATGTGGAGTTGAGTGCCGAACAACGCAGGCAGCTCGGCATACCGGAAGGGCTCATACGCTACTCCGCAGGCATAGAAAACACGGAAGATCTGCTGCAGGACCTGAGTGAGGCCTTACAGAGCCTTTAGCGCAGGCTGTCGCCGGCTTCCGGTGGCCTCACAAGAGGCGTCGGCGGGCGTTGTTTTTGGAGATCCAGCCGCAGGCTGCGCAGGAATTCGCCGAAAGTATTGAATTCCTTGCGGTAGCTCAAGCCGCTGCCAATTTGAAGAATACGCCCCCCGATATCTGGCTGGAGTTTCTGGTATATCCTCAGTTTCAGGCTTCTATCCTCTACCAGTTGGTACTCGATCGCCACATCGTTCCCGATGAAGGCCCCGGTCGCTCCGCTCGCGGTACGCCAGTTGTTGCCCAGCCCGATATTGCCCCCCACCAGAATGGAGAGGCGGTCGTTGAAGTAGTTCTGGCGCAGGCTCACCTGCAACTCATTGCCGCGGTTCAGGTTTCCATCCTGGGAGAGTGCGCTCTGGTACTGGCTGTAGGCAATGTCGAAATCAAAGCTGGACAATTTGCCCCCGCCCATCAGATCGGAGAACAGCTCGGTAAGCAGAAGGGAGAGCTGGTTGGAGAGTAGCTCGCTCACGGTGTTGTAGAGGATCTGGGAGCCCTGGAAGGAAAAGTCTGCCGGGAGGAACTGCCCGGCGACAATCAACCCGAACACCTGTTTGTTCATTTCGTTTTGGTCCTGCTTCAACAGGCGAAGCTTGTTTTCGGCATAGCTTTGCAGCTCGCTCTGCAAGGTGGGGAAGGCCAGGTCAAACGAAACGGTGGGCTTCAGCAGGTCTCCTTTCAACTTGAGGGTGAGGTCCACATCTGTGTTTCGGGAGGCCAGCGTGCGGGTCTTATCCGGAGCATTGGCCAGGTATTCCTGGATGAAATTGCTGACCGGTGCTTTCAGGTCTTTATACTCTGCGTCAATGTTTATAATGGCCTTGAAAGGATCCCCTGACCAACTCAGGGTGCCGCCCCGTTTGATGGCAAAATCCTTGTTAATGACATTGTAGAGGGTAAACAAGTACTCGCCCTGTTCGATCACGATATCGCCGAACATCTGAAAGCTTTGGTTGCGGGGTACGCTCATGCGCAGAGCTCCCCGCCCGGATCCCTTGATGATATCACCCGTTTGCTCGTTGAAGATGATCTGGAGCATGGCCGGTTCGACGACTACTAAGTCCATATCAAAACTCACCCCGCTGGGCGGACCGGCCACCGCTGCAGGGACCTGCGCCTTGGGCTTGTTTTTGTCCACAAACGAAATGAAGCTCAGGGAACCTGCGCTGCGCGCAGAACTGACCGGGATGACCATTTCCGTCCCTTCTCCCACCTGTGCGTTCACGTAAATATTGGGAGCTGAAAACAACCCGGAAAAAGTGATTTCCCCTTTCCCTAACGCCGTTCCGTAAAAAGTGCTGTTGTCCCCTTTTTTAGTATCCAGGGCGAGGAATTTGTCGGTGATCAGGCGTGCGCCAAAGCCAAATTTGTGCAGATAGCGGTGGACTACCCCGCCCTGAATGACAGCAGTATTTCCAAAGCGGTCTTTCAGCACAGCCCCGCTGATATCGAACAATACGTCATTGACCTTTGCGACAGCGCGATCCAGGGTATATCGCGTTTTGAGGTAATTCACGGTGGTAGCCCCATTGAAGAGGTAGATTTCCCCTGACGTCTTAGGCTCAGGAAGATTCCCGCTAAAATGCATATCGGCATCGAAAATCCCGCTTGTATTGCTCACGGTGGTTCCGATAAAGTATTCAGCGATGGACAGCGGGAAGGAGTGGACATTCAGATTCAGGTCAAAGTAGCCTGCTTTTTTGATGGGCCCATCCCCGCTGTCGCGCAGGTTGTAGAACCCTTCCGCGATCATCTGTGTGGTGTCGCGCGTGAGGGACACATAAAGGTGGATCGGCAAGCTCTGGTCTTTCATGCGGGCATTTACACGCAACACCCCCCAGTCCTTTCCGTTCATGAAGAGCGAATCAGAAACGGCTGCCACCTGCACGTCTTTCAGCTTGAAAATATCCCCTGCCGACACAAACGCGTTTATCCTGCCCGAGAAAGCGATGGGTTTAAATTTAATCAGGCTGTTGATATCCCCGATTTCGAGGTTGAGGAAAGACAGCTCCAGCCCCTTTTTCCCCTTGCTTTCCAGTACGATGGCCTTATTGCCCCGGGTGAGGATAAACTCGCGGGCGATGAACTGGTCTTTTTTAAAGATGAGCGCATTTTCTTTGTTGATGATCCAGGTATCCCCTAACAATTCGATTTGCGAATAGACGATATGATTGACCAGCGTATTGCTATCCTGTACAAAAAGCCGTCCGTCAATATTCAGGTTGTCCAACCCGGGCTGGGCGTTTTCTTTTTTCTTCCGGGCGTAGTTCAGGCCGTAGTCCAGTGAATCGCCATGTACCTGCATGAGTATGGCCAGAGGTTCAAACTCTTGTTTTTCATTGAGCACCATCCGGTTGACGCCGAAATCGAGGGCGCCTTTTCCGTTTTGGGTCTTGATTTTCAGCGCTATATCTTCCAAATAGAAGCGATTGAACTGCAACCAGGGCGATTGCAGGTCTGCATTCAGCACGCCCTGCCGGTTGTCGAAATGCCCTTCCAGTTTGGTACCGCTCAGGGAGCCCAGGCCTGGATCTATGAGGTTTTCGAAGCCCTTGCTATTCAGCACCTCGACGAAAAAGTCGAAGCGGCTGGCTCGCACCACTACATCTTTAGAGTTGATTTTAAGCCTTTTGGAAAAGCCGGGATGGTATTTCGCCAGATGCTGCAGCACCATGGCCGGGATTTGTCCCACTTCAAACAAACCGCTGAATTTTGCCTTCAGCACATCGGACGAGATACTGAATATTTTGTTGCCCAGGGGGTCGAGGTAGGTGGCAATCGCTGCCGAGTCCACTTGATAAGGCTGTCCGTCGAGGGTAACTTCGAGGTTGCGCACCAGGCCGCTCCCCTCCAGGTCGCTCATTTTTTTATTTTTGAGGTTCAGCCGGACATCCCCGGACAGCCCCAGGTTGCGCGACTTGCTCAGGTTGAGCGCTTTAAAATCCAGTTTATTAATGCGGGCCTGGAAATCATAGACGGGAGCTTCCCGGGAGAAGTCCACCTGTCCCAGGAAGTTGAAATCAATATTCTCGTCGCGCAGGGCGAAGCCTCCGTTGAATCGGTTGGCGCGGAGTTTTCCGGCGAGCCGGGCATTTTCGTACACATAGCCTTTGAATTGAAAGCTGCTGATCGTGGCCTCGAGGTCAGCCTCTGCGGTTTCGCTTTCCAGGCCTTTTCCGTTGATTACGCGCGTATCCAGGCTTACCTTACCGAAATCGGGGTTGCCCGTCCATTTGCCGAGGTCAAAGTCCACCAGTTGCAGCTTGCCCGCGTAGTTGGCTTTCTCCTTGCCGTTGCGCAGCACCATCTGCATATCCATACGGGCTTTGCCCAGATCCGTTTTCAGGTTTCCAAAGGCGACGAAGTCTTCGAAGAAGCCTGTGAAGGAGCCGTTGAAGTCCAGGCGCCCCAGGCGGTCAAAATTTTTGGGCAGGTTCATGCCCGGAGCCAACTGGCGCAGACGGCCCATGCTCGTAGAGAACCGCGCGAGGCGAAGGTTCAGCGCTTCTTCGTGTTTGACGGCCAGGTTGCGGGAAGAAAAAGAGCCCTCAAAGCGGCTTCCGTCCTGGAGACCCAGTCGGAGGCTCTGTCCGTTCAGACTGTTCACGCGTCCGCTCACCCGGCCCTCAATGGCCAAAACCTCCCCCTTGTTCCTGTCAAAAAGAGCCACTTGGTGCAATCCGGGAGCGAACTGCATCACATCGCGGAGGGCAATTCTGGAGTTGGCAAAGCGGAGGTCCATGCGCACGCGTTCCGGAAAATCAGAGAAATCCGCAAAGGTACGGTAGCGGAGGCTCAGCGTATCGCCGAGGCGCGATTGCGGGGTGAGCAGGTAAAGCCCGTTGAGTTCTATGCTTTCCGAATTTACGCGGGCATCTTTTACCGAAAGACCGTTGAGCACGAAGCCATTTTTTTCTTTGAAGGCCAGTCTGTCCAGCACTCCGGAATACGTCTCCCCTGCATATCTGAACCCCGACGCCCACAAGCCTATATCGCGCAGTTGCATATGACGGTAGTTGATGGCCCCCGGCTGCGAACGCTCGTCCGGCTCCCTGAAATAGTTGTCCAGGCGGAACGCCCCCTCCCGCAATGAAAAACCGGCCACCTCGATATCCCAGCGCAGAGTATCTCCGGCTCCCGCCTCCGTTTCAGCGGGGGGTACATAGCCGGGCGCCGAGGCGAAGACCCCTATGCGCAGGTCAGGTCCGCGCAATGCCACCTGGCGGATCCGCAGGCGCTTGCCCGAAAGGTCCAGCGTGTCTATCCGGAAGAAGCCTTTTTGCAGGGCTACCTCCAGCGAACTGCCCCGCTCGTCGTCTATTTTTGAAAAGGAAAGGTTTTCGAGCGATAATTTGCGCAGGTCGAGCGCCAGCGGCCGCGTCGGCCCTTTGTCGGGCTTGGGTGGAAACAAACGCTCCAGATAGACTGCTAAATTGGTCTTTTGAGTACCGGGTGCGTTGCGCAGGTGGAATACCGCATCCTGGACCGATACGTCCCAAACCGTCAGCCCTTTCCTGAAAAAGCGGATGGGGTTGGGGTTGAAGCGCGCACTTAGAGTCCCGCACTGCAAGAGAGTATCCTGGGAAAGGCCTTCGATATATAGCTCCCCCAGCGCGAGTTTACCCATCCAGCCGAGGTGAAAAGACCCTATCCGCACCTCCGTTTCGAGTACGTCCGAAAGGTATGCCGCTGTCCGATCTGCGCACCAGCGTTGTACGACGGGAATCTGGAAAGCCAGCGCGAGAAGGAACAGGACGATGAATAGTGTAGAGAAGATGCGGTACAGCAGGCGTACCATCCGGGAAATATGCCTCGGCGTCGATTTTTTTCCCGAACCGTCTTTTACCGGCAACCCCCTTTCCTCTGTGTTTTCTTCCATAACCAAAGGAGCCGTGCCCAAGCACCTGTGTTGGCCAATAGCCCGGCTTTTTTTACAAATTTACGATTTTTTCGCATTGGCTTCCTATTCATTCGCCCTACTATTGCCCCGCATACCAAAGGACGGTTATTTTTGTATAAAAAAGAGATGTACCATTTGATGATTGCAGGATATTTCGCCTTCCTGGCTATGGCCCACCCTATCCATTTAGGGCTTTCTGATGTCCTGTATGCAGAAAAAGAAAAATCGCTCCAGGTCATCCATAAGCTCTTTGTGGACGATCTGGAAGCGCACATTGAGCAAATCGCGAAAGAAAACGGCTCGCCCGTCCGCCTTTTTTTAAACACGGAAAAGGAAAACCCCCAGTCTGACCAATTCATCCGGCAATACCTGGACGCCCACTTCCAGGTCGTGGTAAATGGCAAGCTACTGAAATCCAACTATCTGGGAAAGGAATACGAAAACGGGGCCGTATGGGTGTACGTGGAATATCCCAACCTGTCCCGCCCCAAACAACTCCGTATCCGGGGCGATGCGCTCATCGGGCTTCACGAGGACCAAAACAACATCGTCAATATTGAAATCGGGGAAAAGAAAGGCAGTTTCCGATTTTTCAAAGGGCATGTACAGGAACAAATCAACTTGTAAGCCCCGCAAAAGTGCTATTGGGCGTTGAAAAATAACCGTTCATCGTTTGTCGCCCCAATGGGCGAAATTTGTTCTACCTTTGCTACAAACTTGACGTACACTTTTTAAAAGCTACTTCTATCCATGATGCGTTCATTTTCCATCCTTCTCTTAGCTTGCCTGTGCGCAGTATCCTCCGCGTTCGGGCAGAATACCGACCAGAGCCGGTTCCGCCAGTTAGGCGTTGAACTGCCCACGCCCAACACCTATCGCACCGCCTCCGGTGCACCGGGCGAAGACTATTGGCAACAGCGCGCCGATTACGACATCAAGGTCGAAATTGACGACGAAAAACAACGCCTGTACGGCAAAGAAACCATTACGTACACCAATGGATCCCCGCACCCGCTGAGCTATATCTGGGTACAACTCGATCAAAATGTGGTGCATCCCAATTCGGATACCTACAAGACCACTACGAACAAGATGAATGAGCGCACTACGCTCACCCAGTTGAACATGATGACGGACACTTCTTTCGATGGGGGCTTCAAAATAGATTACGTGCGCGATGCAACGGGCAAAGCACTCCCTTACGTCATCCACAAAACGATGATGCGCGTGGATCTGCCCACCGCGCTGGCCCCGAAAACAGGGAAAGTAGTCCTCCAGATCGGCTGGTGGTACAATATCAACGACCGCCAGAACCCGGCCCTCTCCGCAGACTCGCGCGGGGGCTATGAGTTCTTCCCGGAGGATGGAAACTACCTCTACACCCTTGCGCAGTGGTTCCCCCGCATGGCCGTTTACGATGATTACAATGGCTGGCAGCACAAGCAATTCCTCGGGAAAGGCGAATTCACCCTGCCTTTCGGCAACTATACGGTAGCCATCACTGTCCCCTCCGACCATGTCGTAGCGGCCACCGGCGTCCTGCAAAACGCAAAAGAGGTGCTGAGCGCCGAACAACTCCGCCGCTTCGAAGCCTCCAAAACCTCCGATAAGCCCGTCGTCATCGTCTCCCAGGAAGAAGCCACAGCCAAGGAGAAAACAAAGGCTACAACCAAAAAGACATGGATCTACAAAGCGGAAAACGTGCGCGATTACGCCTTTGGAACCTCCCGGAAATACATCTGGGACGCAATGGGCGTCAAGCTGGACGGCGCGGCACACAACCCGATCATGGCGATGTCCTACTACCCCAAAGAGGCAAACCCGCTCTACGGACAGTACTCCACGGAGGCCGTTGCCCATACCCTGCGGGTCTATTCCAAACATACCTTCCCCTACCCTTACCCGGTCGCCATCTCGGTAGAAGCCTCTAACGGCATGGAATACCCGATGATCTGCTTCAACTACGGACGCCCCGAAAAAGACGGAACCTATTCCGACCGCATCAAGCACGGGATGCTGTCCGTCGTGTTCCACGAGGTAGGCCACAACTTCTTCCCCATGATCGTCAACTCCGATGAGCGGCAGTGGACCTGGATGGACGAAGGCCTCAACTCCTTCTGCCAGTTCCTCGCCGAACAGGAGTGGCAACGCGACTACCCCAGCGGTAGCGGACCGGCACGCAGCATCATCCCCTACATGAAAGCGGATAAAAGCGTGCAAAACCCCATCATGACCAACTCGGAATCTATTATCCAATTCGGCAACAACGCCTACGGCAAACCCGCCACCGCCCTCAATATCCTCCGCGAAACGGTGATGGGCCGCGAACTGTTCGACTTCGCATTCCGCGAATATGCCCGCCGCTGGGCTTTCAAACACCCCACCCCCGCCGACTTCTTCCGCACCATGGAAGACGCCTCCGGTGTTGACCTCGACTGGTTCTGGCGCGGCTGGTTCTACACGACCGACAACGTGGATATCTCCCTGGATAAAGTCACGGAGTTCGCGTTAGACACCAAAAACCCGGACCTGGAAAAACCCGTACTCGCCGCTAAAGCAAAAAGCCAACTCGAAAACGACGTAACCTACCAGGCCAACAAGCGCGATCTGCAAACCGTAGCCGTAGAACGCAACCCGGCACTGCGCGATTTCTACAACAGCTACGACCCGAATACCGTTACCGCCTCCGACAAACAACGCTACCAGCAGTATGTACAAACCCTCAGCCCGAAAGAGCGCGAGCTCCTCGAATCCGGCAAACACTTCTACCAACTGGATTTCAGCAACAAAGGCGGACTGGTAATGCCCTTAATCATCAAATTCGCCTTCGAAGATGGCACCAGCATGGTGAAACACATCCCCGCCGAGATCTGGAAACTCAACGATAAAGAGGTCAGCAAGGTATTCGTTACGGATAAACCCGTCGCCCAGTTCATCCTCGACCCCAATGAGGAAACAGCCGACGTGGATACTTCCAATAACGTCTTCCCCCGCGGCGTAACGCCTTCCCGTTTCGAACTCTTCAAACAACAAGGAGGCGGACGATTCGGCGGCATGCCCATGGAAAACCCCATGCAACAGGCACGCAAAGCCGAACAGAAGAACTAAAAAGCGCACAACCC
>CAZSMU010000074.1:0-18298 GCA_964607915.1 uncultured Haliscomenobacter sp. | reverse complement strand
CTATACCGAGAATGGCGCTGCTTACCAGCGGAATATGGATCGCCTTGTCAAAAAATGGCATACGGCGCGGGAGTATGTGCCCGCCCCGCACCTGTATCAGACGGAGAGCCGCTCTTCCTACGGCATACTCTTTTTTGGCACCTCCCGCCATTCCGCAGAAGAAGCTATGGAAGTGCTGTCCGAACAAGGGACGATCCTCGACGGCATGTTGTTGCGCGCCTTCCCGTTCAACCAGTCCGTCGTTGACTTTATGCAGTCACACGACGCCATTTTCGTAGTCGAACAGAACCGCGACGCCCAGATGAAAAGCCTGCTCATGATTGAGCTGGGCCTGTCGCCCCATAAGCTGATCTCCGTGCTCAATTACGACGGTATGCCTATCACGGCGCAGTACATTTCACAGCAGGTGCATGAATTTTTCAAAGTCTTTTCAACCCGAGTAGCATGACCTATCAAAAGCCGAAATTCCGCCACCCCGACCTGCCCAAGAACAAACTGGGCTATACCCTCAACTACTACGAAGGTGCCCTTTCTACCTTGTGCGCCGGCTGTGGCCACGATTCCATCAGCGCCTCCATCATCCAGGCGGCGTACGAGATGGACATCATGCCCCACCGCCTCGCGAAGCTCTCCGGTATTGGGTGCTCATCCAAAACGCCGACCTATTTTCTCGGCAACTCGCACGGGTTCAACAGTGTGCATGGGCGGATGCCCTCCGTGGCCACTGGGGCCAGCATGGCCAACCGCGATTTGATCTACCTCGGCGTTTCAGGTGACGGGGATACGGCCTCCATCGGAATGGGGCAGTTTGTGCACGTAGTTCGGCGCAACCTCAATATGGTGTATATCGTCATGAACAACGGTTGCTACGGGCTTACCAAAGGACAGGATTCCGCTACTGCCGACGAGGGCTCGGTCAATAAATCCGGGAATACCAACCTCTTTTCGGCGATTGACCTCTGTGGCTTGGCGATTGAACTGGGTGCTACCTTCGTGGCGCAGAGTTTCTCCGGCGACAAAAGACAACTGACGCCCCTCATCAAAGCGGCCATGGCCCACCCCGGGTTTGCGTTCATCAATGTCATTTCACCCTGTGTCACCTTTAACAACAATAAAGGGTCCACCAAGTCGTACGACTTCGTCCGCGAGCACATTGATGCCACCGGCGCCGTAGATTTCATCCCTGAACAAGAAGAAATCACCGCGAACTACCGGGCCGGTGCTACGACCGACGTACAGCTCCACGACGGCTCCTGGCTCAAATTCCACAAACTGTCGGGGGCGTGGAATCCATTAGACCGCCTGTCGGCCATGCAGGCCTTGCACCAGGCGCGCACCGAGAACCAGATACTGACCGGCCTCTTATTCCTCGACCAGGAAAAGAAAGACTTGCACGGGATGATAAAAACGACAAAAACGCCACTGAATGCATTGAAAGAGCGTGATTTGTGCCCTGGCGCGGGCATATTGAAGGACATCAACGCCGGCTTGCGGTAAGGCTAAAAAAAGAGGCCGCCCGCTTGCCTCGGGTGGCCTCCTGGAATGAACTTGTTGGAAGGGGAGTTATTGGCCCCTTGGCAACGCGTCTGGTGATTTCATACTAAACCTATACAACGTATTCCTTGCTGTGCGGAATCAACGCACGAACATCATCTCGCGATACTTAACCAGCGGCCATTCGCGGTCATCCACCAGGTATTCCAGGCGGTCGGCGAAGGTGCGGATGGTTTCCATATAGGGCTTCACGCCGCTGCAATAGGCGTGCGCCTTCTCCTCTGCATGTTCCAGTTCGTTAGCAACTTTGCGGGCGGTGGTCATGCCATCTACCGCTTCTTTCATGCCGTTGATATTCTCGGAAATTTTGGTCACGATTTCGAGTTGCGCTTTGTAGGCTGACTCGGGGAGGCCCAGTTCGCGCAGGCTGGCCACGTTGTTGGCCAGGTCCGTTTGGTAGGCTACTGCGGCGGGCAGCACGTGGTTGATAGCCATTTCCCCCAGGGTGCGCGATTCGATTTGCAGTTTGAGGACATAGCTGTCGCACATCACGTCATAGTGGGCATGTAGCTCCCGCTCGGTGAACACGCCGGAGGAGTAGAAGAGTTCCTCTGCTGCAGCCGACGCGTAGGCCTTGAGGGCGTCGGGTGTGTTGGGCGTGTTGCTCAGGCCGCGGCGCGCTGCCTCTGCCTTCCACTCATCGCTGTAGTTATCCCCTTCGAAGCGTACACTTTTTGACGCTACGATATACTTTTTGATGACGCTCAGGATAGCGGCTTCCTTTTCCACACCCCCTGCGATCAGCGTATCCACTTCTGCTTTGAAGTCCTTCAACTGGCGGCCCATGATGGTATTCATGATTGTCATAGGAGCGGCGCAGTTCATCGAGGAGCCCACCATACGGATTTCGAACTTATTGCCGGTGAAGGCAAAGGGCGAGGTGCGGTTCCGGTCGGTATTGTCTTTTTCCAGGTCCGGGATTTTGCTCAGCAGGTTATGGACTTCTTTCACCCCACTTTCATTCCCTTCGATACCGGCTTCGATATTGTTCAGCAGTTTGGTCATGGAGTCGCCCAGGAAGACGGACACGATGGCGGGCGGTGCTTCGTTGGCTCCCAGGCGATGGTCATTGGAAGCGGAGGCGACGCTGGCGCGGAGCAGATCCGCATAGCGGCTGACCGCCTGGACCGTACATACGAAGAAGGTCAGGAACTGGAGGTTTTTACCGGGGTTTTTACCGGGGCTGAGCAGGTTTTTGCCGGTATTGGTACCCATGGACCAGTTGTTGTGCTTGCCTGAGCCATTGACGCCGGCGAAAGGCTTCTCGTGTAGGATCACGCGGAGTTTATGGCGCCTGGCCACGCGGTCCATGACGTCCATGAGCAACTGGTTGTGGTCCACGGCCACGTTTACTTCCTCGAACATAGGTGCGAGTTCGTACTGCCCGGGGCCTACCTCATTGTGGCGGGTGCGCACCGGGATGCCGAGCTTATGCGCCTCCGTCTCCAGATCGCGCATGAAAGAAAGCACGCGCTCGGGGATAGCACCGAAATAGTGATCTTCCAACTGCTGCCCTTTCGGAGAGTGCTTGCCCAGCAAGGTCCTGCCGCTGAGCACCAGGTCGGGGCGCGCGGAGTAGAGGGCCTCGTCCACCAGGAAGTACTCCTGTTCCCATCCCAAGGTAGCATGCACCCGCGATACCTCCGGGTCGAACATCTGGCAGACGGGTACGGCTGCTTTCTCCAGGTAGGACTGCGACTTGAGCAGGGGTAGTTTATAGTCCAGGGCATCGCCCGAGTAGGTTACAAAGATAGTGGGAATACAGAGCGTTTTGCCCTGGCCAATCTCCATGATAAACGCCGGGGAGGTGGGGTCCCACGCCGTATATCCTCTCGCTTCAAAGGTGGAGCGCAAGCCGCCGCCGGGGAAGCTGGAGCCGTCCGGTTCCTGCTGTACCAGCGCATCGCCGGTGAACTCTTCGAGTACCTGCCCATCGGGCGTCAGGGTGAAGAAAGAGTCGTGCTTTTCTGCGGTGAGACCCGTCAGCGGCTGAAACCAGTGCGTGTAGTGCGTGGCGCCCATATCCATGGCCCACTTTTTCATGCCGTTGGCCACGAGGTCTGCCTGTTCGCGGGACAGTTTGGCTCCCGAGTGGATGGTTTTTTTGAGCGACTTATAGGCTTCCTTGCTGAGGTATTCCTCCATGGATTCGTCGTTGAAGACGTTGCATCCGAAGAACGAAGAAATTTTTTCGGCAGGCACCTCTGCGAAGGCCAGCTCGTGCGAAGGCCTGGTGAAAACAGTCTCCAAGGCGCTGAATCTGGAAAGGCTCATACTCTAGTTCCTTTTTTGATGAAGTAAAAAATACATATCCTTTTTGCTGCGCGGGGAGTCATCAAGAGGTCAGAAAGACCTTTTTTGTCCGTACTTTACCTTTTTCGGTCATAGAGCGGACTTAGACTCTCTCTAAAAGCCTTTTTTTCGACAAAAAACGGCTCTTTATTTCCTTCCTCGCTGACTCCACGCAGCAGGTCTTTTGCTTTACAGGACCGCTGATGAAGGGCCTGCCCTCTGAAGGGCAGGCCGTATCCAGGCATCAACCTGATGATGCAGGAACTAGAGTCCTTATCCCTTTTCCAGTTGAGGACACTACTCCCTGCGGGTATCCATTAGCGGTACAAACGATTCGTTTTTTTATACAAACTTAGTCCGTGCACGGACAGTTTCGCAAAGGATATTTCAGCACACCTGTTACCCCCAAAACCTATTTTTTTAAACTAAAAAATTGATAATCAACAAATTGATTTTATACTTTTTGTCCTGTTCAGCACAACTGGCAGGACGGCGGAAATCGGGAAGAACTTAAAAAACCGTATCTTGCACGCTATCCCGGGCACCCATAAAAACGAGACCCATGCCTTTGATTCGCTTGTTTACCGGGTTGCCCTTCCTGTGTTTTATCGTCACCTTCCCGCTTTGCGCGGTTGCCCAGATAGATTCCCTACCCGCTGGAAGTCCCCACATGGAGGAGTTTCTGGAAGCCCTTCGCCCGGAAGAAGGCACGGAGGACCTGGACGCCTTCCTGTCCTCCTCCCTTTCCATGGACCTCAACCGGGTCGGAGAAGGGGAACTTCGGCAGAGCGGCTTGCTCACCGAGCAGCAGATTATGCAATTCCTGCGCTATCGGGAGGCGGCGGGTAGGTTGCGCAGCTTGTACGAGTTGCAGGCTATCCCCGGCTTCGATTCCCTGACGGTACGGCGCATACGCCCCTACTTCCGGCTGGAGGGGCAGTTAGACGACTTCCACGGCAGCGCTCTGGACTTATGGAGGCAGGCGGGCAAGGAGGTCCAATACCGCGCCTCGCGTTTTGCGGAGCCTCAACTGGGATACCGGATGCCCAATCCCGAGAAGGGATATCAAGGCAGTCCATGGCAAATGTATTTCCGGTACAGGGCCGTGTACGCCCGTCGGCTCAGCTTGGGTTTAGTCCTTGAAAAAGACCGGGGAGAACGTTTTTTCACGAGCCCCCCTTCCCGCGCACCTGATTTCATCGGGGCGCATGCTTTTTTGGAGCGGCCTACCCCCCGCGTACAAGCCCTTGCGCTGGGCGACTACCGAATCGGGTTTGGGCAGGGACTCCTTGCATACCATGGTTACGGCTTTGGCAAAAGCTCCCTGGCGGCGCAGATAAAACGGGGCACCCCTGTTCTCAGGCCTTCCACGTCGGGTGCGGAGAGCGGGTTCCGCCGGGGTGCGGCCTGCACCCTCAACCTGGCGAAAAGCCTTCAGCTCACCCTTTTTGCCTTCCGACAGCGGCAGGACGGCACTACGGCCATACGGGATTCTACTGGAACGATTGTCGGTTTTACGGCCTTGGGGGGGAGCGGCCTGCACCGGACCCTGTCGGAAATTGCCGGACAAAAAGCCATGATTCGACAGGGCGGCGGGCTGAGCC
Source organism: uncultured Haliscomenobacter sp. (assembly GCA_964607915.1). GTDB lineage: Bacteria > Bacteroidota > Bacteroidia > Chitinophagales > Saprospiraceae > JADJPL01. The sequence goes on along the minus strand of CAZSMU010000074.1, from coordinate 12,848 downwards.
TTCAGTATGTGCAGCGGAATCTCCATTTTGGGTTGAACAGCCTTTACGAACACTTATCCCTCTTCATCCGCCCCACGCTGCGGGTGTACAACCGCACTTATTTTCGGGGCAATACCCTGCACAACGTGAGTGTGCACTACGCTTTCCGCCTGCGCAATATCCAGTTTTTTGGAGAGGGCGCTGCGAGCCGGAACGGGGCGCTGGCAGGTATCGCCGGCTTGCAGGCATCTATGGATAAAAAGGTGGACTACGCCCTTTTGTTCCGCGGCTTTTCCCCGGGCTATCAGGCGTTGGAGGCTGCCCCTTTTGCCGACGGCAGCGGGGGGCGTAACGAGCGCGGGGTGTATAGCGGTTGGGAGATCCGGCCTTTTTCCGGATGGGTGCTGCGTGCGTACGCTGATTTTTGGCAACATCCCGATCTGCGCTATACGGCGGACGGCCCTTCCCGAGGGCAGGAGTATCGGTTGCGCGCCGACTATGAAGTCCGCCGCAAGTGGCTTCTCTATGTAGAGTGGCGCTCCCGGCGTTTGGAGCAGAACGACCGAAGCGGCAACGCTCCCTTGTCGCCCCTTGGGCCCGAGTGGTTTACGAGTTGCCGCCTACACAGCAGCCGGCGCGTGACGCCTGCGCTGGAGCTGCGGGGGCGCCTGGATGTTGGCTGGGCCCAATCGGCGGGCCAGGAGCGGCAAGGAGGCTGGGCCGTCCTGCAGGACATCCTGTACCGCCCCATCCAGTCCCCGCTCTCGTTTACGGCGAGAATCGCCTACTACCGCACCGACGGGTACGACGTGCGTTTTTACGAGTACGAAAACGATTTGCTCAACACCTTCTCCATTGCGCCCTACTACCACAAAGGATGGCGCAGCTACTTCAACCTGCGCCTGCGGCCGCTGCGGGGGCTGACGCTTGAAGCGCGCATCGCCCGCACCCGGTGGCGTTCGCCTCAGGAGATAGGCAGCGGGCTGGACGCCTTTCCAGGGCCTGTCAAAACCCAGGTCGCTGCGCAGGTCAAGTATGTATTTTAGGGTATGCCCGGGATTTTTTTCGCCATGTCTTTGAAAATCCCGGGCGTGCACCCAAAAAAAGAGGGATTAGCGCTACCTTTGCGGAAATTTTCCACCCGCATGGAGGTATTCAAGGAATTCACTTTTGACGCAGCGCACTATTTGCCCAATGTGCCCCCTGCGCACAAATGCGCGCGCATGCACGGGCATACCTACAAAGTGCGCATCACGCTGGAGGGGCCATTAGACCCCGTTTTGGGTTGGGTACAGGATTTTGCGGACATCAAAAAAGTGTGGAAGCCCCTGGAAGAACAGCTCGACCATCACTTGCTCAACGACATTCCCGGTCTGGAGAATCCCACTGCCGAATGGATTGCCGTCTGGATTTGGGAAAAGCTGGCACCTGCCCTGCCCCAGCTCCATCGGATAGATGTATTTGAAACCCCGTCCAGCGGGGTGAGTTATTTTGGAAAATAGACTTATTGCCAGAGGACGAAGGTGGAGGTACCCCCTTTACCCTCTACAAGTCGGAAAAAATTCAAGCCATGCACGAGACATTGCCACAAGAAAAAGAAGCGATCTTCCGGCACGCCTTTGAAATGGCGCGGCGGGAAGGCTTTCAGGTCACCGCATCGGATGCCAGCCGCCCCTGGGGGGGATTCTTAGTGCTCGACGAAGCGCAGGCGCCCCGGTTTGCCGAGCGTTATTTCGCTGAAATACCCTTAGAAGAAATTGTGACCGGGAGAAAGCTCAGTCCCAAATTTTTGGTAGTAGCCCCTGGGCAGCGTCTATCCTGGCAGTACCATTTTCGCAGGGCGGAGCTTTGGAAAGTGCTGGAAGGCCCGGTCGCAGTAGCCATCAGCGACACCGATGAGCAGGGAGAGCCAGGCATCTATCCTGCAGGGGAGGTCATACGGCTGAGGCAGGGAGAGAGACACCGCCTCATTGGGTTGGATACTTGGGGGATTGTGGCTGAGATTTGGCAGCACAGCGATGCTGCGCATCCTTCTGATGAGGACGACATTGTCCGTTTGCAGGATGACTATGGCCGTTAAGGGCTGCTTATGAGTCCCCGTCACCCGTCTAATTCATATCCATGTTATGGAAGACGTTGACCACGTCTTCGTCTTCCTCCATTTTGTCTAGCAGGGTGATCACATCTTCGACCTGTTCTTCGCTGAGCGTTTTGGTATGGGAAGGGATGCGTACGAATTCTGAGCTTTCTACTTCTATCTTTTTGGATTCCAGTGCTTTTTGCAGGTTTCCAAAATCGGCGAACTGGCAGTAGAACACCAGGTGTTCGTCCTCTGATTTCACCTCTTCGAGGCCATGGTCAATGAGTTCGAGTTCCAGTTCCTCGAGGTTGAGGCCCTCTGCTTTGGTTTTGAACACCCCGTAGCGGGTGAAGAAGTAGTCTACCGAGCCCGAGGTACCCAAAGAGCCCCCGTATTTATTGAAGATAGCGCGGATATTGGCTACTGTGCGGTTGGTATTGTTCGTGGCGGTTTCGACGATGACGGCGATGCCGTGGGGGGCGTAGCCTTCATAGACGATTTCATCGTAGCTTTCTGCCTCTTTGGACGTGGCTTTTTTGATGGCATTTTCGACGTTCACCTTGGGCATGTTGGCGGCTTTGGCGTTTTGCATAGCCATGCGCAGGCGGGAGTTGTACTCCGGGTCGCCGCCGCCTTCTTTTACGGCCATGGCAATTTCCCGGCCGATTTTGGTGAATGTTTTGGCCATGTTGGCCCAACGTTTGAATTTTCTCTCTTTGCGGAATTCAAATGCACGTCCCATGTGGGTTAGATTATTTTGGGCGCGAAAATAACAAATGCTGTCGAAATTACAAATGACTTTATCAGACTTGATTGCAATAGGTTTCCTGAGGGGTCAAAAAAGGGTCTTTTTTGCCCCTTCAGGAAACCCATTGCAACAAGTTTATTCTACGCTATCGGCTTCGCCTTCATGGTGCATGAGGAAGGCTTTGAGGAAGCCATCGAGATCCCCGTCGAGCACAGCATCGGTTTGGGCAGTTTGGTGGCCGGTGCGGTGGTCTTTGACGCGGCGGTCGTCGAGGACATAGCTGCGGATTTGGGAGCCCCACTCATTTTTCATTTTGGAGGACTCAATTTTCTCGCGTTCAGCACGTTGGCGTTGCAGTTCGCGCTCGAAGAGGCGGGAGCGGAGCATTTCCATAGCTTTATCCCGGTTTTGGTGTTGGGAGCGTTGGATTTGGCACTCTACTACGATTCCCGAGGGCAGGTGGCGCACCCGCACGGCAGATTCCGTTTTGTTTACGTGCTGGCCGCCGGCGCCACTTGAGCGGAACGTATCCCATTCCAGGTCTGCCGGGTTGATATCGATTTCGATGCGATCGTCCACTACGGGGTGTACGAATACAGAGGCGAAAGATGTCATGCGCTTGCCCTGGGAGTTGTAGGGGCTGACCCGCACGAGGCGGTGCACGCCATTTTCCCCTTTGAGCAGGCCATAGACGAAGTCCCCTTCGATTTCGATTTCTGCGGATTTTATACCCGCCACTTCGCCATCCTGTCGGTTGATCTCTGTGACTTTGAAGCCATTGCGGTCGGCCCACATGGTGTACATGCGCAGCAGCATCTCTGCCCAATCGCAGGCCTCTGTGCCTCCGGCACCCGCATTGATTTCGAGGGTGACGCTGAGTTCGTCTTCCGGTTGGTTCAGCGTAGAGTGGAACTCCACGTTTTCCACGATAGTCTTTGCCTCTGCGTATTTGGCATCCAGTTCTTCTTCGCTGACGAGGTCTTCGCGGAAGAACTCGTACAAGCCTTCCACGTCATCTATAACCGTAGCGATTTCATCGTATTGGGCCACCCATTTTTTGTGGCTTTTCAATTCTTTCAAGATAGATTCCGCGCGTTGCGGGTCGCTCCAGAAGGTTGGGTCCAGGGAGAGTTGTTCTTTTTCTTCGATTTCCACAAGTCGGCGATCGACGTCAAAGATACCTCCTGAGACTAACCAGGCGATCGCGCAGATCTTTTAGCTGTTCAATGGTCATGACTAGCTCTGGTTTTCTTTTTACGAGGATGTGTAGGAGGTCCACCGCCGGCTCTCGCAAGAGTGAATGGTACTTTTGCGAGGGTCGGCGATAGGGCTCGTTGCACAACCTCTTTTTTTTATGAATAACTTGTCGCGAGGGGTCAGCGATGAGAAGAAGGGCCTTTTTAAGGCCTTGCTAGTCCCCCTCGCGACAAGTACAGTCTTTTCCGGCCTCGCCGGTGCTTCCCCATCCGTTGGTGCATCAACGCTGGCCGCCTTTCTGGAAGCCTACCAACTCCACGTAGAATGCCAGGTCAGCATCTGCGGGGATAACGGGAGGGGAGCCTGCGGCCCCGTAGCCCAGGTTGGCCGGGATGAAAAACGTAGCTTTCGAACCCGGGTTCAGCAGCAGAAGGCCCTCATCCCAGCCTGGGATTACCTGACCTGCGCCCACCGCGAACTGGAGCGGTGCCCCTCTCGAGAAAGAGTCGTCGAAGCGCGTACCGTCCTGAATCAGGGCGCCGAAATAGTGGACGGACACCATATCGCCCGTTTGCGGCTTGGCACCTTTCCCTTCCTCGTGAACGATGTATTTCAGGCCGGACGCTGTCGTTTTGAGGTCTTTCAGCGTCCCTTTCTTATACGCTTCGATATTCTTTTTGACATCTCCTTCAATTTTAGCAGACTGCATCTGCATTTTCTGGAGTTCTTCCTCTTGTTGTTTCGGCGTTTTCACATCTTTCAATGCGATGGAATAGTACAGGAACTTCGAATTTTCGAATCCGGGCGGTTTCTGTGCGATAGTATCGAGCGGCACGATGATGGTCAGGCTGTCGCCGACGTGCATTTTCGTGAGCGCCTCGATGACCGGATTGGGCTGTTCTTTCATTTCCGCTACGGTAGGGATGAATGCAGACGGCATTTGAGGTTCGCCATAACTGCTTTGCACTACGCCCTGGTCGTTGCTGGAGCTAAAATGGAAGTAGGCCGTATAGGTCGGCTGGGGCATTTCGCCCTTGGTGTTGTTGGTGTGCAGGATGTACTCATAGCCGCTCGGCAATTTTTCCAACTTGGGCTTGCACGAGGCCAAAGCGGCGAGGACTACAAAAGAGAGAATGGCAATTCGCATATACTAATGGATTAAAGAATGACAGAATGATTGTGTTCAGTCTAGTAGTAGTTTGTCCTGATACTGGGGTAATAACTCCTTGAATTTGCGCACGGTAGGCCAGAGGCCGATATAGGAAAAGCCACCGGAAGCATTGCGATGCCCTCCTCCTTTGAAATGCTGGGACGCGATTTCCTGTACGGAGAACTCGCCTTTAGAACGGAAAGACATCTTTACAATCGTCGGTTGCTCTGTAATAAATGCAGCGACTTTTACAATCGGCATGCGAAGCAGATAGTTCACGATGCCCTCGGTATCGCCTCGTTGGATATCGAACCGGGCGTAGTCTTCTTTGGACAACACGATGATGCCCGTGCGGTACTCTTCCAGGATTTCCATGCGGTGGTAGAGGCAGTATCCCAGCAGGCGCAGGTGTTTTTCCCGAAGGGTGTTGTGGATCAGGTCCTGCAATACGACATCCTGCACGCCGAACTCCAGCAAGCGGGCGACCGTGCGGAAGAGTTTGGCGGAGGTACTATAGCGAAAAGACCCTGTATCGGTAATGATTCCCGTATAGATACAGTCCGCGACCTGCTGATTTATGTGCATTTCCATGCCTAGCAGGTGGATGAAGTCGAACACCAGTTCGCTGGTAGAGCTGGCGCTGGTATCCGACAGCACGTAATCGGCGAAGGGCTCGGGGTCCAGGTGGTGGTCAATCAGTACTTTGACTGCGGAAGTCTGGGCGTTTACCATCTCCCCTGTTTTATCTATCCGATCCAGCGAATTGAAATCCAGGCATATAATCAGTTCAGCCTGTTCGATTCCCGAGCGGACCGCGTCGGGATGTTCGTCGGTGATCAGCATTTTATCAATACCGGGCATCCACCCCATCCCATCGGGATACTCCGACGGGCTGATGGGCTTGACACAATGTCCGAGGTTGTTCAGAAAGTGCATCATAGCCAGAGATGACCCAATGGCATCTCCGTCCGGGTTGCGGTGCGTGATCAGGACGATGTCCTTTGGTGCGGACAACAGGGACTTTAGCGCGATAATATTTTCCATTTCCCTACAAATAAACGACCGCGAAGTTCGGTAAAAATATTGACTTTATTAAGTTATACTGGGGAGCCGCAAGTCTTAATTAAATCCGCACCATCCGGTTGCGCAGCAGGTGGTCGGCCACTACGAGGGCGGCCATAGATTCTACGATGGGTACGGCACGAGGCAGAACGCAGGGATCGTGGCGCCCTCTTCCCTCTACTTGTACGAGATTCCCTGCCCTATCCACGGACTCCTGGGCGGGCACGATGGTGGCTACCGGCTTGAACGCCGCCCGGTAATCAATCTCCATCCCATTGGATATGCCGCCCTGGATACCGCCGGAATGGTTGCTGCGCGTCTTTATGATTCCGTGGTCGTTATAAAATGCGTCGTTATGCGCGCTGCCCCGCAGTGTGGTCCCGGCAAACCCGGAACCGTATTCAAAGCCCTTGCACGCGTTGATGCTCAGCATCGCCTTGCCCAGGTCGGCATGTAGTTTGTCGAACGCCGGCTCGCCCAGGCCCACCGGGCAGCCGGTGATCAAGCCGCTCACGATACCCCCGATCGTATCTCCGTCTTTGCGCACCGCCTTGATCAATTCGATCATAGCTTCTGCGGTGTGGGGGTCGGGGCACCGCACATCGTTGCTGTCCGTGAGGGATAGATCCAGTTCTTTCCACGATTTGTTCAAAGAGATATCTCCTACCTGGCTGACCCATGCCCTACAGGCAATCCCCTGGGTACTCAGGAGCAACTTGGCGATGGCCCCGGCAGCTACGCGGGCTGCCGTCTCCCGCGCTGAGGAACGCCCGCCGCCCCGATAGTCGCGGATGCCGTACTTTTCCTGGTATGTAAAATCGGCATGGGAGGGCCGGTATTTTTCAGCGATATGGCTGTAATCCTTGGACCGTGCATCGGCGTTCAGGATGAGCATAGCGATCGGCGCACCGGTTGCCACGCCTTCGAATACGCCGGAGAGGAACTGCACCTGATCTTCCTCCTTGCGCTGGGTCACGATGGCGGACTGCCCGGGCCTGCGGCGGTCGAGTTCGGCTTGCACAAAGCCTTCGTCAATGGGAAGCCCCGCCGGGCAGCCGTCGAGCACCACGCCGATTCCTCTGCCGTGCGATTCCCCAAACGTAGTGATTTTGAATGCATTGCCAAATGAGTTTCCTGCCACGGTAGTCTTTTATGGGATGACAAACAGACGTATTGCGAGGAAAAAAAAGGTCTTTTTTTTCCTCGCAATACGCCCAATACACGGCGAAATTAGCGTTTTTAAACGGGTTTTATAGTTCTGTGGAACTTACAGGTCAAAATATTGTTTTATCCATTCTATTGCAAGGTACCGTCTGAACGGTCGTATCGTTGCAAAAACTCTACACTTTTGCAAAAGCACTTGAAAAATCCTGTGAATTTTTTAGACCCATGCGTTTAGATCCAAAAGATATTTTCCAGCGCCTGGAATTCGACAAAGTACTGGAACTGGTGTCCCACGAATGCCAGGGAGAACTGGGCAAGTCCGCCGCGCATGCCATTCGCCCGGGCACCAACCTCGACCGCATCGAAACGAAGCTGCGCGAAGTGCGCGAAATGAGGCGCTCCATAGACCACAACGACCGGATGCACATCCCTTCCTACTCCGACCTGGAGGAAGAGCTGCGCATGCTCGAAATTCAGGATTACGTGCTGCCGGAAGATGGCTTGCGCCGCGTCCAGATCACCCTGGTGGCCGTCGCGGGGATATACGACTTCTTTACTGATCCCCGCCGGGAAATGTACCCTTCCCTGTATGCGATCATCAAAGTGGTGCATTTCGACAAAACCCTGATCCTGGAAATTGACCGCGTGATAGACCCCGACGGCAATATCCGGGCCGATGCTTCCCCGGAGTTATCCAAAATACGGAAAGCCATCTCGGGTAAACAGCGCGAACTGGACAAAGCATTCCGCGAAATCGTACAGACGTACCGCGCCAAGGGATGGCTGAGCGACACCGTGGAGAGCTTCCGCAATGGGCGGCGCGTACTCAGTGTGCCGGCAGAACACAAGCGCAAAGTGCGCGGCATCATCCATGATGAATCGGCCACAGGGCGTACGGCTTTCATCGAGCCGGAAGGGATCATCCAGATAAACAACGATATCTTCGACCTGGAACAGGAAGAGCGGCGCGAAATCTACCGCATCCTCAAAACGCTGAGCGCCCTTTTGCGCCCTTACGTGCCCCAGATCCGAAAGTATCAGGATATCCTGGTCTATTTTGACCTGGTCTATGCCAAGGGCCGCGTGGCCAGTATGATGAAGGCCGGCCACCCGCAAATGCGGCAAGCCCCGCACCTCTACTTGCTGGATGCGCGCCATCCCCTGTTGTTCCTGCGCAACCTACCCCTGGCAAGAACTACCGTGCCGTTCACCCTGCGCATGGAACACGGCAACCGAATCCTCGTGCTGAGCGGCCCCAACGCAGGCGGCAAATCCATCACGATGAAGTCGGTAGGCCTACTGCAACTCATGGTGCAGAGCGGCCTCCTGGTCCCGGTGGATGAGCGCAGCGAGATGGGTGTCTTTTCCAATATCTTCGCCGACATCGGTGACCAGCAGTCTATCGAGGATGACCTGAGTACCTACAGCTCCCACCTGAGCAATATGCGCCAGTTCGTGCAGCACGCCAACGAACGCACGCTCGTACTCATCGACGAATTCGGCTCCGGCACCGACCCCCAAATGGGCGGCGCCATCGCAGAGTCCGTCCTCCGCGAACTCAACCAGCGCAAGGTCTTCGGCGTAATCACTACGCACTACTCCAACCTCAAGATTTTCGCCTTCAAAACAAAGGGCATCCTCAACGGAGCTATGCACTTTGACAAAGACCACCTGTCGCCTACCTACGAACTCAAGGTCGGCAGACCCGGCAGCTCCTACGCATTCGAAATCGCCATGAAAAGCGGCCTCGATGAAAAAATGCTCGAGTATGCCCGGCATCGCAGCGGCAAAAGCGAAACCGCCGTGGACCAGTTGCTCATAGATCTCCAGAAAGAGAAAAAAGAACTGGAAGACCAACTCCAGGTCATGAAAGAACGGGAGGAAAAACTGGAACGCCTCATGCGCACCTACGACCAAATGCAGCGCGATATGGAGTTCCGCAGCAAACGCCAAAAGCTCGAAGCCAAAGAGCAAGCCCTCCAACAGGCTGGTCGCGAAAACCAGGCTTTCGAAAGACTGATCCGGGAACTGAAAGAAGAGAAAAACCTCGAAAAAGCCCGTGAAATAGCCGCAAAAGTCAAAGAGGAACGACAGGTGCTGCAAGAACAGGTCGTAGAACTGAAAAAGGATATCTATACCCCCGCCCACTCAAAGGCGCGCGAACGCCCCATCCAGGCCGGGGACTTCGTGAAACTGCTCCAGGGCGGAGCCGTGGGCAAAGTGGAAGCCCTGAAAAAAGACAAGGCCATCGTAATGGTGGGCCAACTCCGCATGACCATCGCCCTCCAGGACCTGGTACATTCCGGCGAACCCCTGGAGGTACAATCCAAACGCAGCATCCAAACCGATACCGTACAGCAGAATGCCGGCTTCCAATCCAAACTGGACATCCGGGGAATGCGCATGGAGGAAGCCCTTCAAATCGTAGAATCTTTCGTGGACCACGCCCTGCTGACCAGCGCTACCAACCTGCGCATCGTACACGGCAAAGGGAATGGAGTGCTCCGCAAGGCAGTGCGCAGCAAACTGAAAGAGTACCGAATCCCCATGGACATCACTCACCCAGAACCGGAACTGGGCGGCGATGGCGTAACCCTGGTGGAAATACGCTGAGTATGCAAAAATCTCGCCGTCGCACCTGATGTGGAACAACCCGCCATACGCGCATAAAAAAACCGGTTTTCGCAGAGCGAAAACCGGTTTTTTTATGCGCGTATGGAAAAGGACACCTCCGCCGGAGACGCCGGCGCATTTCCCTTGGCCATAAGCCTCCTAGAAAAACTCTACCCCTGCGAAATGGAACGCGGATTCAATGGCTGCATTCTCGTCGGAGTCGGAGCCGTGTACGGCGTTCTCCCCAATGCTGCGTGCGAACAAGGCCCGGATAGTGCCCGGCTCTGCCTTCGAAGGGTCGGTGGCGCCGATCAACTTGCGGAAATCCTCTACGGCGTTGTCTTTTTCCAGCGTTGCCGCTACAATCGGCCCGGAAGACATGAACTCCACCAACTCGCCGTAGAAAGGGCGCTCGCGGTGCACCGCGTAGAATTCCCCTGCTTTTTCCGCAGACAGCTTGGTGTATTTCATGGCGACGATCCTGAATCCGGCTTCATTGATTTTCGCGAGGATGGCGCCGATATGCCCGGCGCGCACCGCATCGGGCTTGATCATGGTAAATGTTCTGTTTCCTGCCATTTTTTAATAGACGTTTTGTGAAAAATCGGCGCAAAGGTACGCAAATGTAACGAAAAGGGTAGGTAAAATCAGGATCAATCCCGGATGAAGGGATAATCTTCCTGTACGTAGTTATCCGTATAAAGTTCTGAAGCGGGGGGCATCGGGGAGTTCTCCGCAAACTCGACACAATCGTCTATTTCGAGTTTGACGCGGTCTTTGATTTCCTGGATTTCTGCCTCCGTCGCCAGCTTGAACTGAAGGATTTTCTCTTCTGTCACTTTGAGGGGGTCGCGGTCCTGGTAGGACTGCACTTCTTCCTTGGTGCGGTACTTGGCCGGGTCGGAGACGGAGTGCCCTTTGTAGCGATAGGTTCGGATTTCGAGGAAGTAGGGACCGTTGCCTGCGCGGATATGGGCAGCGGCTTTGCTGACTGCCTCGTGTACCGACTCCGGCGACATCCCGTCCACGGGTTCGCTGGGCATACCGTAGGCGTCTGCCAGGCGGTAGAGTTCGGTGATGTTGCTGGTGCGCTCCACCGAAGTGCCCATGGCATAGCCGTTGTTTTCCACGACGTACAAAACGGGCAGTTTCCAGGTCATCGCCATATTGAAGGCCTCGTGCAAAGCGCCCTGGCGGGAAGCACCATCGCCGAACATCGTGACGCACAGGTTGTCGGTACCCTGGTATTTTTCAGCGAAGGCAATCCCGGTGCCGATGGGTATCTGTGCACCCACAATACCGTTGCCCCCGAAGTACTTCGTCGGTGCGTGGAAGAAGTGCATGGAGCCCCCTTTTCCCTTAACGATTCCCGTGTACTTGCCGAATAATTCAGCCATGGCTTCGCGGGAGGTCACTCCCCTCCCCAAAGCAATACCATGCTGGCGATACCCCGTAACGATACCGTCCGTCTTGCGGATGGAGGATTCGATACCGGCTGCGACCGCTTCCTGCCCGATATACACATGGCAAAAACCGCGGATTTTTTGCTGGCCGTACATTTGCAGAGCGCGCTCTTCGAAGCGGCGTATGCGGAGCATCAACTCAAACCACTCGAGATATTGTTCTTTGCTGTAAGCCGGCTTGGCCGATTTTTTCTTTTCAGCTACTGAATTCATGTGTGTCTATTTTTGCGGACGTTCGCTAACTTCGTTTCGTGGCGCAAAGATATACCAGATTTCATACAATTTTTCCAATCCCCGGCCGGATTGTGTTATTTTTTTGCCCTTTCGCTTACTTTTGTACGGATAGGGCAAGTCGGGTAATGCACATCCGGAATCCCCGCGGATACAAGTCCAAATACGATATGGTGATAGAGCGGCTCACCCTGCACAATTTCAAAAACTACGAATTCCTCGACATGTCGGTGGCGCAAGGTTTCCACTGCTTTTTTGGGCACAACGGAGCCGGCAAAACCAACCTGCTCGACAGCATCTACTACCTGTGCATGACCAAAAGCTATTTTGGGTTGAACGATATGGCCGTGGTGCGCAAAGGCACGGACGCGATGCGGCTGGCGGCAACCATTCGGCGCGACGGGCAGGAGGAGCGCTTCGTCGCCAGGGTGGCACCCCGAAAACTGAAGGTCTTCGAACGCCAGGAGGTTCCCTACGAACGTTTGGCCGAGCATATCGGAATACTACCTGTCGTCATGATTGCCCCCGACGACACCGAGCTGCTCACAGATGGCAGCGAAGCCCGCCGCAGATTTCTGGACAACACCCTCTCCCAGATGGATGGGCGCTACCTGATGGAACTGATGCGCTACAACCGCATTCTCCAGCAGCGCAATGCCCTGCTTCGGCAGATGTCGGAACACCACACCCGGGACTCCGGGCTCATAGAGGCGTACACGCAGCCGTTGATCGCCGCTGCGCGCTACTTGTTCGAGTGCCGGAGCCGTTTCATGGGAGCATTTTCCGAAATATTCCACCAGAAATACCAAGCTATCAGCCGATCGGCCGAACGGGCTACCTTGGCTTACCGCTCGGCCCTTCAGCAGCAAGACATAGGGGATTTGCTCAAACAAACCCTGGAAAAAGACCTCCTCCTCTTGCGCACCACCGAAGGGATACACCGCGACGACCTGGAATGCCTTATCGAAGAGGTTCCCGTACGACGGTTTGCCTCCCAGGGGCAGCGCAAGTCGTTTCTGATTGCCCTGAAACTGGCACAATACGAGATACTCCGCAGCGCCAAAGGATTCTCCCCCATCCTACTGCTCGACGACCTCTACGACAAACTCGATCCGGATCGGGTGGCACGCATTCTCGCCCACGCGCTATAAGCCGGCGCCG
>CAZSMU010000073.1:0-18659 GCA_964607915.1 uncultured Haliscomenobacter sp. | reverse complement strand
GGCCTTTTTGACCCCTTGATGATTCCCCGCGCAACAAGTCTAATAAACTTGTTGCAAAAGGGCAATACGGTATAAAGTTAAAAACCTTGGGAAAACAAGTAAAAAAGAGTTTGTTGCCGACAAAGGTATGCCCGGTGTGCGGCTTGCCCTTTTCATGGCGCAAAAAATGGGAAAAAAACTGGGACAGTGTGCTGTATTGCTCATCGCGTTGCCGGGCTAATAAAACAACAGGCGCAGTGAGGGATATGCACAAGCCAGGCGCAGACCACCCTATCTGAGAGCTGTCTTTAACAGGATAAACACATGGACAAACCGCACAAATCCCGACCAGAAGACGCACAGGAAAGCCATTACAACGAATACGCTTCGTTTGTCTTCCACCCGCACAACGTACTGCTGTTCCTCGTGTTGTTGGGCATCAGTGCGCTGTTTCTCAGTCTGAGTGCAGCCTTTGTCTATACGCGAATCCAGAGTGCGCTACCCCCCTTGAAGCTCCCGGCCTTATTTTTGATAAACACCCTTATCCTGCTGGGGAGCAGTTGGACCGTGCATTGGGCGGGGAGCAGCTACCGAAAAGACCATACCGGGCACTATCAGACAGCCCTGCTCGCGACGATGGGGCTTTCACTCCTTTTTTTGGCGGCCCAGACCCTGGCTTGGAAAGCCCTTTTCGAACAGAATATTTTCCTGTCCACCGACAACTCTGCCAGCTATCTCTACGTCATCTCAGGCCTGCACTTCTTGCACGTCATCGCTGGGCTTCCTTTTTTAGCAGCTTTTTATTACAAGGCGCGCAACCACATGAAGGAGCCGGTCAGCGTCCTGGTTTATTTTTCCGACCCGGAAAAGCGGCTAAAGCTCCGTCTGCTGAGCATCTACTGGCATTTTTTAGACGGGTTATGGGTGTATCTCGTGATTTTTTTCTCTGTAATGGCCATCCTGTAGAGGGACTCTTTTTATCCAGCGTGGTGGAAGAGACTCCGTTGCTGCCTGACGGGCAGCGACGACGGCTTTTTACACACCCCCGATGAGGCTTTCACATTATCCCCAGAACAGGTGCAGATTTTTGAATACGATACCCCTTCTTCTTACTCACCCCTCTTATGAAAATATGCGATTCACTGTCTATATTTGCACCGCGGATAACTCCGTTTTATCAGACTTGTTGCGAAGCGTCATCGAGGAGTCAACAAGTCTATTTTTTCTGAAAAGCGCAACACAGGTTTGGATACCCGGCTGCGCGCCTGTCACAAACCATTGCACATGCACACTGCAACCGAGCCGGAAGTAAGCCTTGAGACTGCCAAAAACCTGGGCCTTAGGGAAAACGAGTTCAAGAAAATCCAGGAATTTTTAGGCAGGAAGCCCAATTTCACGGAGTTGAGCATCTACTCCGTGATGTGGTCCGAGCACTGCTCTTACAAAAACTCCATTCATTTGCTCAAGACGCTCCCGCGCGAAGGCAAGCGGCTGCTCGTGGGCGCCGGTGAAGAAAATGCCGGTCTGGTGGACATTGGCGGAGGGATGGCCTGCGCTTTCAAAATTGAATCCCACAACCACCCTTCTGCCATTGAGCCCTACCAGGGGGCGGCGACGGGTGTCGGAGGCATCCACCGGGACATCTTCACCATGGGCGCACGTCCTATTGCAGCGCTGAACTCGCTGCGCTTCGGGAACATAGAATCCAGCCATACCAAACACCTCATGCGGGGCGTCGTGCGCGGCATCGGCGATTATGGCAACTGCTTCGGTGTGCCGACGGTGGGCGGGGAGGTCTATTTCAACGATTGCTACAACCAGAATATCCTCGTCAACGCGATGTCCGTCGGCATCGTCAACGTGGGGGAGACGGTCTCCGCGATTGCCCAGGGGGTAGGTAACCCCGTGTTTATAGTTGGCTCTGCTACCGGGAAAGACGGCATCCACGGCGCCACCTTCGCCTCTGCCGACCTCACGGAAGACTCTGCCGAAGACCTGCCTGCGGTACAGGTGGGCGACCCTTTCCAGGAAAAACTGCTCCTGGAGGCCAGTCTGGAAGCCATCCAGACCGGTGCCATCGTCGGGATGCAGGATATGGGCGCGGCGGGCATCACTTGCTCGACCTCCGAGATGAGCGCCAAGGGCAAATCGGGCATGCGCGTGGACCTCGACAAAGTACCCACCCGGCAGCCCAATATGAAAGCCTGGGAAATACTCCTCTCCGAAAGCCAGGAGCGCATGTTGATCGTCGTACACAAAGGCCGGGAGCGCGACGTCGAGGCGGTCTTTGAAAAGTGGGACCTGGAGTGCGCCCAAATCGGCGAGGTAACCGATACCGGGCTGCTCGAATTCTACCGCCATGGGGAAAAAGTAGCCGAGGTGCCGGCCGATTCCCTCGTACTTGGGGGCGGCGCACCGGTTTACATCCGCGAGCAGGCACGCCCCAAGTACCTGGAAAAAATCCAGAAGTTCAAGCTCTCCTCCATACAAGCCCCACAAAATTTCCTCAAGGCGGCCCGACAACTGTGGTCCTCCCCCAACCTGGTGTCGAGGCGCTGGATATACCAGCAGTACGACTCTATGGTGCGCACGAACACCATGACGACCAACGCGCCCTCCGATGCAGCTGTCGTGCGCATCAAGGGCAGCGATAAAGCGCTGGCTATGACCACCGATTGCAACTCGGCATACGTATATGCCGACCCATACGTCGGCGCTATGATTGCCGTAGCGGAAGCGGCCCGCAACATCGTTTGCTCCGGTGGCATTCCCGTAGGCGTCACCAACTGCCTCAACTTTGGCAACCCGTACAACCCGGAAGTGTACTGGCAGTTTGCACAGGCAGTGCGCGGCATGGGCGATGCCTGCCGCAAGCTCAATACGCCTGTTACCGGTGGAAATGTCAGCTTTTACAATCAATCCGTTTACCAGGACCGCACGGAGCCGATATTTCCCACGCCCACCATCGGCATGGTCGGGATACTCGACCAGTTGAGCTACCACACTACGTTATCTTTCAAGAAAAAAGGGGATGCCATCTACATGCTGGGCACTCCGCACAATGATCTCGGAAGCTCGGAGTACCTCCGCTACGTGTGCAATATCCCCTTTTCACCCGTTCCCCATTTCGACATGGAGGAAGAAATCCTGATTCAGCAGAACGTAGCCCAGCTCATTCGGCGGAAAATGATCAATTCCGCCCACGATATATCGGATGGAGGGCTCTTCACCGCATTGATGGAATGTGCCCTGGCCGGTCAGCTGGGCTTTGATGTGGAAACGGACTACAACTTCCGCAAAGACGCCTACTGGTTTGGGGAGAGCCAAAGCCGCATCCTCATCACTGTAAATCCTTCCAAGGAAGACGACCTCGTCAACTTTCTCAACCTGCATAACGTTCCTTTCTCGAGAATTGGCGATGTCAGCGCAGGCAACCTCGCCCTTGACAACGAAGACCTCGGGCCAATCCGCGAATGGGAGACCGTCCATTTGGAGACCATCGAGAAAAAGATGGCACACGCCCTGTGAGCGGCAGTATGCGCTTCGGCATCTTCTACAAAACTTATACGTAACGATTACTTATGAAAACCGCGTTCCATCTTTTCTTCGCAGCGCTCGCCCTGCTCACGCTGACGCAATGCGAGACCAAAGGCACTGTTATCAAGGGAAAAATCACGGGGGGTGAAAACCTGCAAGTCTTCCTGGACGGAGTCGTCATCGGCAAAGCAGCCAATATTTTAGGCAAAGCCGACATCGGCTCCAACGGGGACTTCAAGCTCAGCTTCCCCGAGGGCCTGGAGGCTGGCGTCTATACCCTGCGCGTAGGCGCAAGCCGCATCAACCTCGTGTTGAACGGCGATGAAAAAGATATTGCCCTCGAAGGCGATATCAATGCCATGAACAACTACGACATCCGCATAGAGGGCTCGGAGGACTCGAAAATACTCGCCGAGACCGTCCGCAAGCTCATCGCCCGGCAGATGACGTCCAAAGATATCGATGACTTCATCAAAGGGACAGCCAATCCCTTCACCGGGGCTTTCGTGGCCTTCATTTCCCTTGGGCAAGAAGGCCAATACCTCAACATACAGCGCAACGCCTACAACCGCCTGGTGACGACGCACCCGGAACACGAACTCACCACCTCCTACGGGGAGTACCTGAACTCCCTGGAAGAACAATACCGCCAGCAAATGGCCAGCGAGCGCATACAGGTAGGCATGGACGCCCCGGATATCCGCCTCCCCAGCCCGAGCGGTAAGACGATGGCGCTTTCCGACCTCAAGGGCAAGGTCGTGCTGCTCGATTTCTGGGCGAGCTGGTGCGGCCCCTGCCGCATGGAAAACCCCAACGTGGTAGCCGTCTATAACAAGTACAAAGACCGCGGTTTCACTATCTTCAGCGTATCTCTCGACGGTGTGGACGACGCTACGCGCCAGCGGGCGCCCTCGCCCGACCAGTTGCAGGAGCTGCTCGCAAATACCCGCCAGAATTGGGTAGCGGCCATTGCCGCCGATAACCTGAGCTGGGAATACCACGTCAGCGACTTGAAGCGCTGGAACTCATCTGCCTCTGCTTTGTATGGAGTCAATGCCATCCCCCGCGCCTTCCTCATAGACCGCCAGGGGAAAATCGTCTCCACCAGCGTGCGGGGAGCAGCCATGATCGAAGCGGAACTGCTCAAGCACTTGTAAGTCCTCCCCCGTGGCGCAACACAGCGCATAGGATACCGGCTGCGACAGCGGCGTTGAGGGACTCCGCTCCCCCGCCCTTCGCAGCCGGTATCGTCAAATACGCGTCCAACAAACTGCGATTGCCCTCCGAAATTCCTCCCCCTTCGTTGCCAATCACAAGCAACAGGCCCGCCGCCGAAGGCCGCTGGTAGGCGAAGACGTCCTGACCGGCCAAATCGGCCCCCGCCAGGATAAGGCCAGGGTATTCCTCGCGAAGATCCGCCAACTCCCGCTCCTGTACGCAAAGGCGTAGAAATGCGCCCATAGAGGCCTGAATCACTTTCGGGTTGAACAAATCTACCGTACCTGGCCCCAGAAACACATGGCCAATGCCAAACCAATCGGCAATGCGCAGAATAGCCCCCAGGTTACCGGGGTCCTGGATACCGTCCAAAAACAGCGACAAGTCGCTGCGCAGCACCTCGGGGCGCGGGTTCATCTCTCGGGGAGTGGCTACCGCCACAGCCTGGTTGGGCGTAGGGTGCGCAGAAATTTTTTTCAATTCTTCTTCCGAAACGGGAACGATGAGCATCCCCTCGCCCGGCAGAAGATTTTTATGGGAAGCGATCCAGGTGGGCAAGGCATACAACTCCGCCACCTCCCAACCGGGAGCACGCAATAATTCCTGCACAATCTTGTCGCCTTCTACGACGAATTTGTGATTCTTTAGCCGGAACTTCTTAATTTGCAAGGAAGAAATCCAGGCGGCTTTTGCCTTGGAAAGGTTCATTCTCCAGAAGACGGTTTATCATGGCCCGCAAAAATATTCTTTTCCACATACTCCCCCTCACAGGGCTGCTCGCAGTCCTCAGCAGTTGCAATACTACCCGATTTTTGGATACAGAGCAGGCCCTGCTGACCAAAAACGCGCTCCGGCTCGAAAATAAAAGCCAAATCGAAGATTACCGCAACCTGAGCTATGAGCTGACCACGCTCTACAAGCAGAAGCCAAACGGGAACCTGTTCTTTTTGATCCCCAGGGAATGGTTTTTTTTCAAATCCGACCCCTCCGACTCTTCTCGTATCAATACGTGGAGGCTGCGCTTCCTGGCAGAACGACCTGCCATCTACGACTCGGCCATAACCCGCAACACAGCCCTCGAGATGCAGCGCTACCTTCAGTACAAAGGCTACTACGATGCACAAGTCTCTTTTCAAAGCACGCTCAGCGGCAAAAATAATAAAAAGGCGAGTGTTCTGTACGACGTACATACCAACGGGCTGTACCGGATAGACAGCGTCTTCTTCTCCGCGCCCAACCGGGAGATGGACAGCATCCTGCAAAAAAGTGCCGAAATGACTTTTTTCAAGCGCGGGGCCGGCCTGGACGGAAAACTCTTCGAACTGGAAAAAGACCGCATTTCCAAAACGCTGCGCAACCAGGGGTTCGCCTACTTCTATCCTGCTGCCATCCCGCAAATAGAAGTGGACACCAACCACCAAACCCTGGCTTCCAACATCTTCCTGACAATCGCCCCCTCTTCCGAGCAACGCTCGGCAGGTCGCTTTTTTATCGGGGACATCGTCATTTTTCCCAATTTCAACCCGGCCATCGAAGCGGGGCAACTGCGCGACACTTCTATCCAGGGACTCATCTTTCGGGATACCGCTTTCCATTTTTTCATCAAGCCGGAGGTCATCCGCAATGCCATCCATCTCCGGCAGGGCGCTCCTTACCAGGACGACCTCTACGAACTCACCAACCGGCAACTGGGGGCTTTAGGGGTGTTCAAGTTTGTGCGCGTCCGCCAGGAGGTAGATTCCATTTTCCCCAACAAACTCAATTTTCGGATCGAACTCACCCCGACGCCCCGCTTTGAAATGGGCCTCGACTTTGAACTCAACTATACCAACCGAAGCAATGCTGCCGGTATCGGCAACCTGATCGGCATCTCCCTCAGCCCGTCGGTGCGACATCGCAACCTGTTCAAGGGAGCAGAAGCCCTCGTCAGCAAACTTTCTGCCGGGGTGGAAGTAAACCCCAGTCCGGAAAGCGTCAATTTTTGGAATACGATAGACTTGCGCTTCCAGACCGACCTGTTCTGGCCCCGCTTCCGCGACTATCTGGGCATTTGGCGGCAGAGCAGCACGCTTTTGTCGGCCCTGAACCGCCCGCGCAGCAACACCCCTACCCTGCTGGGATACATGCAGCGCAGCGCCAACAACCGCCTCTCCGCGAGCTGGAACTACGTTTCCCTGCTCAACTTTTACAACTACGGGCTCGTCCACCTCGGATATGGGTTTGATATCCAGCAGCCCAACCGGCGCTTCAGCGTCAACCATCTCGGGATTGACTACCTGCTGCCCCGCTTTCAGGAAGCGTCGAGCACCATCCTCAATGAAAACCCCTTCTTTCGCAATTCCTTCAGCAAGCAGTTGTTTGTAAGCCTCTTTTTCAGAGACTTGAACATCGTACTCGCCAACCGCCCCGACAAACGGGGCTTCTCCCAATATGCCGGCTTAACCCTGGAAACCTCCGGCTTCGAGTTTTGGGCCAGCAACTCCCTGTACAACTGGATCGCCAACAAACGCGATACCTTCACCATCGGCAATATCCCCTTCTCCCAATACTTCCGCATAGATGCAGACTATAGGGTGTACAAGCAAATGGACGCTAATCGCTCCATAGCCGTGCGGTTCAACGCAGGGGTGGTCAGGCCGCTCGGCTTCAGTGATAATGTACACTACGTCAAGCAGTTTTTTTCCGGAGGGCCCAACAGTATCCGGGGCTGGGCCGCCCGCGAACTCGGCCCCGGCGGCCATATTGACTCTCTGTCGCTGAACTACAACAACCCTCTGTTTTACTACCAGACCGGCGACCTGAAACTGGAATTTAACGTGGAGTACCGCTTTCATATCCTGTGGGCCCTCAACGGCGCTTTGTTCCTCGACGGCGGCAATATCTGGACGGTTGCAAAAGACCCCACACGGCCCGGCTCGCAGTTCCGATTCACAGGAACCGTGGATCCGGAAGCGCCTCCCGGCCGCGGCCTGTACGACCCGTTCTATCGACAGATAGCCCTCAGCCCGGGCGTCGGCATGCGACTCGACTTCAGCTATTTCATATTCCGCGTGGATCTGGGGGTAAAGATGCGCTATCCCTACCGATGGGACGGTGAGCGCTTCTGGAATCCTCCTTCCCGATGGATGAAAGACCCGAATATCAACCTTGGCTTAGGGCTTCCTTTTTGAATTATTTTTCTTCTCCTGTGCGCGGTCGTACTCCAGAAATAGGGATTTCCGACCGTATTGGCTACAGATCGGACACGCGTAGGGGTTGTGCACACGGGCAGCACAGTACTGCCGTCCGAAGAAGATGATTTGTAAGTGCAGGGCATTCCACTTATCCCGTGGAAATACTTTTTTCAAGTCGGCCTCCGTGCGTTCCACGTTTTTGCCATCGCTCAGCCCCCAGCGGTACGCCAGGCGATGGATGTGGGTATCCACCGGAAAAGCCGGGACCCCAAAAGCCTGGCTCATGACTACCGAGGCCGTCTTATGGCCCACGCCGGGCAGTGCCTCAAGTGCTTCGAAAGATTGCGGCACCAGCCCACCGTGGCTTTCGATGAGGATACGGGAAAGGTCCCAGATAGCCCTGGATTTGCGGGGCGACAACCCGCAGGGGCGGATGATGCCTTCGATTTCTTCCGGGCTGAGGAGGATCATATCGGCGGGCGTGTCGGCACGCGCAAAAAGATGGGGCGTCACTTTGTTCACCCGCTCGTCCGTACATTGCGCCGACAAGACTACGGCTACGAGCAGGGTGTACGCATCCTCGTGCTGCAGTGGGATAGGCGTTTCAGGGTAGAGTGCTTCCAATATGCCGGCAATAGCCTTTGCCTTGTCTTTGCGCGTCATAGTTATTCGTATTCAAAATGGCCGTAAGGACTTTCCACAATGACCCGGGCCTGCTCTGCCGCTTCTACCCTTCCGATGACGGCCGCCTCAATGCCCAGGGCTGCTGCCTGCGCGATAGCTGCCGGTGCCAGTTCTTGCGGCAGGTACAGCTCCAGGCGATGGCCCATGTTGAATACCTGATACATTTCCTTCCAGGTCGCGCCTGATTCCGATTGAATCAGGCTGAACAGCGGGGGTACGGGCAGCAGTGCGTCTTTTACCACCCTGTTTTTTCCCTGGAGAAACTTCAGTACTTTGCCTTGCCCGCCGCCGGTACAATGTACTATCCCGTGGATATCGCGGCGGTGCTCCGCGATAAAAGGCTTTAAGAAAGGTAGGTAAGTGCGCGTAGGGGAGAGCATCAGCTTGCCGACGGGCATAGGGCCTTCCGGGGTGTCCACCTCCTCCGTCAGCAGGCGGCTGCCGGAGTATGCGAGCTGTGCGGGAAGCTGCGGGTCGAAGCTCTCCGGATACTTTTGTGCATAGTGCCCCGAAAGCACATCGTGGCGGGCGGACGTGAGCCCGTTGCTGCCCATACCTCCGTTGTAGCTGCTTTCGTACCTCGTCTTGCCATACGAGGCCAGTCCGACGATCACATCACCCGGCCGGAGCTTGATCTCCAGCACTTCTGCGCGCTTCATCCGGGCGAAGGCGGTGTAGCCGACGTCCACCGTGCGCACAATATCCCCTACATCGGCCGTTTCCCCCCCTGCCAGATGGATATGGATGCCATACTCCCGCATGGCCTCTGCAAAAATGCCGGCAGCCTGGATCAGCGAGGTCACTACCTCGCCCGGAATCAGGCGTTTGTTGCGGCCGATTGTGGAAGAAAGCACAAAAGAATCCGTGCAACCCACACAAGCCATATCGTCGAGGTTCATCACCATAGCGTCCTGGGCCACACCAGTCCATACGCTGAGGTCGCCGCTCTCCTTCCAGTACAGGTAGGCCAGGCTCGTTTTGGTACCCGCGGTATCGGCGTGCATAAGGTTGCAGTATGCCGGGTCAAGCGCGGCATAGTCGGGGATTATCTTACAGAATGCATTGGGGAACAAACCTTTGTCGAGGTCTTTTATCGCCTGGTGCACTTCTTCTTTGGTCGCGGAAACCCCGCGTTGGTCATATCGTGACGGCTCGGACATGCAGAGGAGTATTTGGTGCAAAGGTACGACTTCCCCGCGATTACACAACCGCGTCTGGAATAGCAATTCCTTGGTTTCGGATATGCAGCACCCGGGTACTCCCTGCTCCGAAAGCGGCATCGAGCAGGTCTGTGTATCCCGGCACTGCATCTGTGGGCAGGAAGGTCTGTATCGTACCGGCGAAGCCTCCTCCGTGGACGCGGCTTGCGCCTTCCCCTATTTTTTTGAGGTAGCGCTCGCTTAAGGCTATGCCCAACGAAATCCCCTGTTCCCGCACATGGTGTGGGGCGAAGCTGTTCTGCAGCCAACGCGCAGATGAGCTGCCCGACTCACGGACGAGGGCGAGAAAAGACGCAAAGTCTCCGGTTTCGAGGGCGTGGATTTGCTGCGCTACCCGTTCGTTTTCTTCCAGGAAGTGCAGGGCGCGCAGAATAGCGCGATCGCCTACTTCCCTGCGCAATTGCGGTATGTGGGACAAGAGATCTTCCCAACGGACTTTCCGCAGGTAGGGCTGCCCCAGAAAAGCTGCAACGGCCTTCATTTCTGCCGGCACGGCCGCATAGTCCGCGGTAAGGTCGGCGTGGTTGGCGCCCGTATCCACTACGAGCACGCAGTAGCCCGTTTGGGCGAAATCGAAGCCTATCCGGCTGATTTTCGCCTCTTGGGGGTTTTCGAAGTCAATGGCAATGATACCGCCGACGGCACAGGCCGTCTGATCCATCAACCCACAGGGCTTGCCGAAGAAATGGTTTTCCGCAAATTGCCCGACAGCGGCCAGTTCCTCTGCGGGAATTTCGTTCTGGTTGAAAAAATAATTGAACAGAGCCCCGATGAGCACTTCGATCGAGGCCGACGAACTCAGTCCCGAACCCGGCAGAACCTCGCTGCTGACGTATGCGCGGAAGCCCCCGATGTGGTGGCCCAAGGCCTGCAAGCGGGCAGCGATACCCCGGATAAGGGAAGCAGTCGTGCCTTTTTCGGCTTCGCGGGGCTGAAGGTCGTCCAGCGTCACCTCAAATGGGGCGGGATAGCCTTCCGATACCAGGATTACCCGCTCGTCGCCGGAGGGGGCTGCACAGGCCAGGGAATCCAGGTGGATGCTCGCGGCCAGTACCTTGCCTTGGTTGTGGTCAGTGTGGTTCCCACCGATTTCTGTCCGGCCTGGAACGCTGATGAAAACGGGCGTTCCCGTAGAAAAAAGCCGGTCGTAAGCCTGGCGTACAGCGATGTATCGAGGGTTCATGGCATCAGATTTGTTACGTGGGATGGGTGAGGTGGGAAAATCCCGGCACCGGCTCGGAATAAGGCTTGTTGCCAGGGGTCAGCAAGGGCCTTTTTGACCCCGCTATGAACCCCTCGCAATACGTCATAGAAAAAAAGAACGCAGGCGCTCCTGTACGCCCGGGTCGCGCAGTATTTTGAAATGGCCTGTGTGCTCCAGTTCCTGCATCTGGCTGGCCGGCCATTGCGCATGTACGTTCCGGGCCTGCTGTACCGGGATTACGCGGTCGCGCACGTCGTGCAGGATGAGCGCTCGCCCTACGCGGACGTTGGCAACGGCATCGCTCACGCTCAGGGTGGACGGGTCTATCCCCGATTCGCGCTGGATGCGGCTGACCAGTCGCTTTTTCACGGAATCGGTGATACCCACCTGGGCAGCTACCCAGTCTATGCGCTCGAGGAAGCGGTCGGGCGTGGTCAAGAGGGCGTATTTGTCTATGGAGAGCGCAGGGTTACTGCTCAAAGCGGAAATGGTCGCCACGCTGCCGAAGGAATGGCTGATCGCGCAATCCGGCTGCCAGTCCTGCAAGCGCTCTGCCACCAGGTCTGAAAATTCGAACATGCTGGTAGCCCCTCTGCTGCTCAGGCCATGAGAAGGCGCGTCGAACGCATATACGTCGAAGCCCATCCCCTGCAGAAAAGGGAGCAGGGGAATGAAATTGCCAGACCGGCCTTCCCAGCCGTGTACCAGGACCAGACGCTGGCCAGGGCCGGGCCAGCGATACGTTTGAATGCGGAAGCCCCGGAACGGGACGATTGTTTTTTCAGCGGTATCGAGCGCGGCCCGTTCCCCAGGAGGCAATTTTTGCGCCGGGGGATGGGTGAATTGCCGATAGGCAAAATTGGCCAGAACAGCAGGCGCCAGGCGGCAGGCGGCGCCAATCCAGAATTTTCGCATAGGCGGGGAATGCAAATGCTCGGTACAACAAGTCTAATAAACTTGTGGCGAGGGGTCCTGAATAAAACAAGCGCGCCCGCCTTTTAGAATGGAAAAGGCGGGCGCGCAAAGGGGATAATACAATCCTAGTTATTGTTGAAGATGCCCGATTCTTTCGTCGGCACGGCATCCTTTTCCTCGGCTTGCTTCACGTCGCCTTTGATGGTGAGGATATGCGTTGCGCTCTCACCGGCTTCGTTGGTCGTGATCGTCACCGTTTTCGTGAACGGGCCGATGCGCTGCGTGTCGTAGCGAACCTTGATTTCGGCGGTCTTGCCCGGGAGGATAGGCTCCTGCGGATAGGTCGGCACCGTACAGCCACAGCTGCCGCGAGCACCCGTGATTACCAGCGGCTCAGAACCTTCGTTCTTGAACTTGAACACCCGGAAGGGATCGGCACCCTGCTTGATGGCGCCGTAGTCAATCGTTTCGTTCTCGAACGCCATTTTCGGACCAGCGACTTTCGTCGTGGAAGAAGCGGCGGGCTTTTTTGCGGCGGGTGCCTGGGCCTGGGCTGCTACTGCAGCTACTGCCAGTAGCATAAAGGCAAAAAGGAATTTCTTCATCTGGAATGTTTTTTGTGGTTAAAACGCTCCCGCAAAAATAAGCGGATACTTGAAGAAACGAAACACCCGTGGCCTGTAAAATGGTTAATAGCGTGTTAATGCATGTCAGCGTTGTATAGATTTGCTGCGAGGGGGATCGATGAGGATTCAAAAAGGCCCTTTTTTATTAGACTGGTTGCGCGGGGTCAGCGAGGAGGGAAAAAAGAGTCATTTTTTGTCCACACGAAGGCTTTTTGAGGGAGTATAGCGGCGCTATATGACCGAAAAAAGGCACAGTGTGGGCAAAAAAGGGCCTTTTTGACCCCTCGATAATCCCCCGCGCAACCAGTCTATTCACAGCCTCAAGCATTAGCTCCTTTCAGGGCTTTCCGCACCACCCTCAAAAACCAAAGAATATTTCACAAAGTCGGCCAGAAATAAGGAATTTCCTATTTTTGTCCCGGATTACACCTCATGCCCAAGCCCCACTCGGTATCCTTGCCAAATATAATAGCATTTAAAATTGGCGACATGATAAAAAATATTGCTAACAGGCAAAAAAAGACCGCTTCAGAGCACTTATCTTCTTTCTTTCCAAAAGAAAGTGTTTTGCGCGATTTTGAAGTCTGCTGCCTGAGCCGCGAGGCAAGCCTTCTGGCCCGCAAGGAGGTCCTGACCGGCAAAGCAAAATTCGGGGTGACCGGGGATGGGAAAGAAGTTCCACAGGTTGCGCTTGCCCGGGTTTTTCGTCCGGGCGACTTCCGATCGGGGTATTACCGGGACCAGACCCTCATGTTCGCCCTTGGGGTTGCTACGGTGGAAACGTATTTTTCCCAACTGTATGCCGACACCAAGAACGACCCCTTCTCCGGTGGGCGTCAAATGAACAACCATTTCGCGACCCCGCTCATAGACAAAGAAACCGGCGAATGGATTGACCATATCCACCACTACAATATCACTGCGGATATCTCCTGTACCAGCGGGCAAATGGGCCGCGCCCTGGGGCTTTCCCTGGCTTCCAAACACTACCGCATCAGCCCGGAACTACAGGGAGAACAACGCTTCTCGCGCAACGGACAGGAAATTTGCTTCTGTACCATAGGGGATGCAAGTACGTCCGAAGGCGCGTTCTGGGAAGTCATCAACGCAGCGGGTGTAGTACAAGCCCCCCTCGCCATCTTCGTGTGGGACGACGGCTACGGCATCTCGGTACCTACGAGCGTCCAGACTACCAAAGGCAGTATCTCGGAAGTCCTCGCCGGGTTTCAGACAGACGACAAAGGCCGCGGCATAGATATCTATACCGGTAAAGCATGGGACTACGCAGGCCTCGTGCAGCTCTTCTCCGTAGCCATCGAAACGATGCGCCAGACGCACCGCCCCGCCGTTTTCCATATCCAGGAAGCCACCCAGCCGCAGGGCCATTCCACCTCGGGCTCCCACGAACGCTACAAAAGCAAGGAACGCCTCGATTGGGAACACGAAATGGATTGCATCCTCCACATGGAACAATGGATTCTCTCCGAAGGCATCGCTACCCCGGAAGAACTGGACGCCATCAAAGAGCGCTGTAAGACATCGGTGCGCAGCGCCCGTGACCACGCCTGGAACAAACACCTGGCACCTGTGCATGTGCGCAACCAGGCCCTCAAGGCCATCCTGAAAGATATCCCCGAACACGACGCCTCTGTCACAGCCCTCGTGAAAAAAATATCGGAACACGGCCAACACCTCTTGGGCGAAACCCTCTCCGTGGCGCGCCGCATCCGCTATCGCCTCATCGGCGACACCAGCCCGGCCGTGCAAGAACTAAGCCAGTGGATTCAATCGGCCGAAGGCGAAGGACGGCAGGATTACAACACCCATCTGTACAGTACTTCTCCCCGTTCCGCCCTGCGGGCACCCGTTACGCCAGCCGTCTATGGCAGCAATCCCGTGCTGAAAAACGGCTTCGAAATCCTCAACGCGTTTTTTGACAAAGCCCTCGAACGGGATCCCCACCTCGTAGCTTTTGGAGAAGATGTGGGCCATATCGGCGATGTCAACCAGGGCTTCGCCGGCCTGCAGGCCAAGTACGGCACCCACCGCGTCTTCGACACCGGCATCCGGGAATATTCTATCATCGGCAAAGCGATTGGCATGGCCATGCGCGGCCTAAGGCCCATCGCAGAAATCCAGTACATAGACTACCTCATCTACGGACTGGAACCCCTCAACGACGACCTCGCAACCCTGCGCTACCGCAGCAACGGCCAACAACAGGCCCCAGCCATTATCCGCACGCGCGGCCACCGGCTGGAAGGCATCTGGCACGCCGGCTCCCCCATAGGGATGATCCTGAGCACCCTGCGCGGCATGTACGTACTGACCCCCCGCAATATGACCCAGGCCGCCGGCATGTACAATACTATGCTGCATTCCGACGACCCTGCCCTGGTCATCGAGTGCCTCAACGGATACCGCCTCAAGGAGCCCATGCCCACCAATATCGGGGAATTTACGGTCCCCCTGGGCGTACCGGAAGTGCTGAACGAAGGACAAGACGTCACCCTGGTCACCTACGGCTCCTGTGTGCGCATCGCACAAGCCGCCATCCAACTGCTGCAGCCCTTTGGCATCTCCGTGGAACTCATAGATGTGCAGACGCTCATCCCCTTTGACCTGGAGTCCCGCATAGCCCGCTCCTTGCAAAAGACCAACCGGCTCGTCATACTCGATGAAGATGTACCAGGCGGCGCCTCGGCCTATATCCTTCAAAAAATACTGGAAACGCAAAACGGCTACCGCTACCTCGATTCCTCCCCGGTGACCATCACCGCGAGCGAACACCGTACCCCCTACGGCAGCGATGGCGATTATTTCTCCAAACCCAACGCAGAAAACGTGTTCGAGGCCGTTTACAAGCTGCTGTACGAAGCAGAACCGGGGCGGTTTAAGGGAAGCCTGTAGCCCTCTTCTTGGGGGCTCACTGCTTTGCCAAGGCCCCGTTTTTAACCCAAAAAGCGATTTTTTTATGTCTGTCAAATATGCACATGCCATAGCAGGCAGCCTGCGCCTGCCCGCCCACAAGGTCGAAAATACCCTGGCCCTGCTCTCGGAAGGAGCCACCATTCCATTCATCGCCCGGTACCGAAAAGAAGCTACCGGCTCCCTCGACGAAGTGGAAATCGCCGATATACAGCGCGAGTTCAAACGCCTCGAAGAATTGGACAAGCGGCGCGAGAGTATCCTCAAATCCATCGAGGAACAGGGCAAGCTGAGCGATGAACTGCGCCGCCAAATCGAAGCGGCACAGACGCTCACCGAATTGGAAGACCTCTACCTGCCCTACAAACCCAAGCGCAAAACCCGCGCTTCCGCTGCACGCGAAAAGGGACTGGAACCGCTCGCCCGTCGCATCTGGCTGCAAAACGACCGCGACCAGCCGGAAAACCTCGCCCAAGCCTATCTCAACGAACAGGTGAACAGCGTAGAAGAAGCCCTGCAAGGCGCCCGCGATATCCTGGCCGAAGAGGTCAACGAAAACCAGGAAGCCCGCCACCTCATGCGCTTCACCTTTGACAAGACAGCCGTCATCCGCTCTAAAGTGGCCCGTGGAAAAGAAGAGGAGGGAGCGAAATACCGCGACTACTTCGACTACAGCGAACCCCTCAAAGACTGCCCCTCCCACCGCCTGCTCGCCATGCGCCGCGGGGAAGACGAGGGCATCCTGCGCGTCGTCATCGCACCCGGCGACGAGGAGGAGGCCGTACAGAAACTACAGGACAAATTCGTAAAAGGCTATGGGCCCTGTAGCCAGCAAATCGAAATCGCCCTGCAAGACTGCTACGATCGCTTGCTCGCCCCATCCATAGAAACAGAGTTCCGAAATACCGCCAAGGAAAAAGCCGATAAGGAAGCTATCGAAGTCTTTACCAAAAACTTGCGCCAACTGCTGCTGGCAGCCCCTCTCGGCCAAAAGCGCGTCCTCGGGATAGACCCCGGCTTCCGCACCGGCTGTAAGGTCGTCGTGCTCGACGCCAGCGGCAACCTGCTGGAAAATACCGCGATTTACCCCCACCCGCCGCAAAACGATAGCTACGGAGCCCAGAAGACGATTTCTTTCCTGGTGGAAAAACACGGCATCCAGGCTATCGCCATCGGCAACGGTACCGCCGGGCGCGAAACGCTCAACCTCTGCCACAGCATCTCCTTTCCCGCTCCGGTAGCCGTATTCAGCGTCAACGAAGCAGGCGCTTCTATCTACTCGGCCTCCGACGTGGCCCGGGAGGAATTCCCCGACCACGACGTCACCGTGCGGGGCGCCGTCTCCATCGGCCGCCGCCTCATGGACCCCCTGGCTGAATTGGTCAAAATAGACCCCAAATCCATCGGCGTCGGCCAGTACCAACACGACGTCAACCAAAGCCAGCTCAAAGAAAGCCTCGACCTCGTCGTAGAGAGCTGCGTCAACAGCGTAGGCGTAAACCTCAATACGGCCAGTAAGCACCTGCTCACCTATATCTCCGGTCTGGGACCCGCACTAGCCAAGAATATCGTCGAGTTCCGGGCAGCCAACGGCCCCTTCGAAAGCCGCTCCCAGCTCAAAAAAGTACCCCGCCTCGGAGACAAAGCCTTCGAACAGTGCGCGGGCTTCCTGCGCGTGCGCAACGCCAAAAACCCACTCGACAATACAGCTGTACACCCGGAAAGCTACGGCATCGTCGCCCAAATGGCCAAAGACCTGGCCTGTACCGTCGAAGACCTCATCGCTAACGCCGAGCTGCGAAAAAGAATCGAACTGCGCCGCTACGCCACCGATACCGTCGGCTTGCCCACCCTCCAGGATATCCTCAAGGAACTGGCCAAACCAGGCCTCGACCCCCGCGGCGAAGCCAAAACCTTTTCTTTTGCCGAAAACGTAAAAACGATAGACGACCTCTACCCGGGCATGGTGCTGCCCGGTATCGTCAACAACATCACCAACTTCGGCGCTTTCGTGGACATAGGGCTGAAGGAATCCGGCCTGGTACACGTCTCCCAGATCGCCAATAAATTCGTCAAAAATCCAGCCGACGTACTCACCCTGCACCAGGAAGTCATGGTCAAGGTGCTGGACATAGACCGCGCCCGCGGGCGCGTCCAACTGACGATGAAAGGGGTATAAGCCTATCCCCTGCGCTCAACCACCGCCACCGAGAGCCGGGCCACGCATACCAGAGCCCCGCTCTCGGAGTGGATTTCGATGTTCCAGACCTGCATCTTTTTCCCAATGCGGTAGGCTCTGGCGGTGCCAATCACTGCACTGCCCTCAGGAGCGGAACGCAGGTGGCTGCAGTTCAACTCGACCCCTACCCCGGCTTCTTTCAGGGGGTCGTCCAGGCACATCACCGAGGCGACGCTGCCCAGCGTCTCTGCCAGAGCGGCACTGGCCCCACCGTGCAGGATGCGGAACGGCTGCACCGTGCGAGGATCTACCGGCATGCGGGCTTTGATGTAATCAGGCCCAATCTCCGTAAATTCAATGCCCAGCGCATTATTGAGCGTATTCTCCGACATGGCGTTCATCGCCTCGACCGTAAAAGGATTTTTCCAAAGCATAATGGCAAAAGGGTATGTGGTGGTTAAATTTGTGACAAGTGAATCCTCAGCCGCCCCGCAGCGCATCCTCCGGGTGAAAAACGAGCTCCAGACCTTCCGCGCGATGCCTCAACTCATGCGTCAGCCAAAAGGCGGCGCTGCCTTCAAAGCCTATGCCGGGCGAAACGCGGCACGCCTTCCGGCCCATCTGATAGGAAGCAACCCCCAGGGGGGTCTCGGCCGACCACAGGACAAGGCGCTTCCATTCCGGAGCACTTCCTTCTATGGTTTCCTCCTCCAGTCTCAGGCCCTGCGCCATAGCTAAAGACAGGTACTCCAGCAACAGCGCCCACTCGTCGGGGTGGAAATG
Source organism: uncultured Haliscomenobacter sp. (assembly GCA_964607915.1). Classification (GTDB taxonomy): domain Bacteria; phylum Bacteroidota; class Bacteroidia; order Chitinophagales; family Saprospiraceae; genus JADJPL01. The sequence continues at coordinate 213 of CAZSMU010000073.1, read as the reverse complement.
CTTCCAGTACCCGTCGCGCCTCGACCAGGTGAGCTGCCGCTTCGCGTATCGGCGACTGTTGCGCCGGATGTCTTCCAGGGCAGTTTCCTGGTCGGTGACCCCCTCAAAATAGCGGAAAAGCTCCTGGTAGCCCACCGTCTGCAAGGCAGGTAGATGGCGGTGCGGGAACAGGGCACGGGCCTCTTCGAGCAGCCCGCCTTGCCACATGTGCGC
>CAZSMU010000072.1:0-19109 GCA_964607915.1 uncultured Haliscomenobacter sp. | reverse complement strand
ACCGTATCGCCGATTTCGAAGCCTTCCAGGCCGACTACGGCGCAGATTTCGCCGGCGTGCACTTCTTCCACTTTTGCCTTTTCAAAACCATCGAAGACGTAGAGGCCGCGCAGGCGGTACTTCTGTATAGAACCGTCCTTTTTACACAGGGATACCATCTGCCCGTCCTTCAACGAGCCGCGATTGACGCGGCCGACGGCGATACGGCCGATGTAATTGGAATAATCCAGGGACGTCACCAGCATTTGGAGGTTGCCCTCCTCTACTGCAGGTGCCGGCACGTGTTCGATGATGGCGTCGAGTAGCGGGGTGATGTCCTGGGTGCGCACTCTCCAGTCGGTGCTCATCCAGCCATTTTTTCCGGAGCCGTACAGCGTTGGGAAGTCCAATTGTTCTTCCGAGGCATCGAGGTTGATCATCAGGTCGAAAACCGCTTCATGGACTTCGTCGGGCGTACAGTTTTCCTTGTCCACCTTGTTGATGACAACGATGGGTTTGAGGCCCAGCTCCAGGGCTTTTTGCAGTACGAAGCGGGTTTGGGGCATGGGGCCTTCGAAGGCATCCACGAGCAGGAGGACCCCGTCGGCCATGTTGAGCACCCGTTCGACTTCGCCGCCGAAGTCGCTGTGGCCGGGGGTATCAATGATGTTGATTTTGTAGTCTTTGTACCGGATGGACACGTTTTTGGCGAGGATGGTGATTCCCCGTTCCCGTTCGAGGTCGTTGCTGTCCATGATCAGTTCACCGGGGTTCTCATGGTCCTTGAACAGACGTCCGGCCATGATCATTTTGTCCACCAGGGTCGTTTTTCCGTGGTCAACGTGCGCAATAATTGCAATGTTTCGCAGGTGCATGTGGCTTTTTTGAATTCGGCTGCAAAGGTACAACTATTATTGCTACCCATTCTTTCATTATTTACTTTCTTTTTCCAAGGGTTCAAAAAAGCGTGTGGCGAAGGATATATTCGCCGAAATGCGACGCTTACAGACGCAAAATGCCCCGATGGTGCGTAGAGCGCGCCATCGGGGCATTCGACGGGTTCGGGGAACCGCTGTCAGGCGGCCAACCTATCCGTACCGGTGAGGGAGAAATTCTGGATGCTTTGCACCTTGGTGAAGGGGTTGTTGGCCACTTCGACGCGGAGAGTGGCGTGCTCGTAACGGAGCGCGTACTCGCGGTGCAGGTAGCTCGCGCTGAGGCGGCTGTCTTCTACAAGGGAGAGGCCGATGAAACTACCCACTTCATGGCTGAAGCGCTGCATGGCATCTTTGACGGCTTGAAGGAGGTTTTCGGCTTCCAGGTTCATGAGCTCGACGCTCAGGCCGAGTTTGATTTTTTTAACGTTCATGTGGATTGATTTGTTAGTAGCGATAGCGTTTTGCAGCTTTCACAACTATGTGTTCATGGTTATGCTGCAAATATAACCCTTAAACTCCATTTATTTTACACTTCTTATGCAGACCTGCATTAATATAGTGTTAAACTTTTTGATAAAGTGCGACAGGCCCAACGACGCTCTTTCCGCCCGAAGGCTTCACGAGGGAGCCTAACGGCACTATGGGACTGAAAAAGTCCCGGTGTGGAAACAAAAGGGCGTTTTTGATCCTTTCGCTAATTCCTATTGGGGTATTAAATGCTTTTTTTTAAAAAAAGTTCCAAAAAAAGCATTTTAACGTACATTATTTTGTCAAATTGGACCTTGAGCCCAAAAGAGTATGGGCTCAGTCCACATTATCGTGCAGAAAGGGATTCCCTGCGCTGATTTCCGGTTCGTCCTCATCACTGATGGTCCATCTGGAGGAGGTGGTTTCGGAGGCGGAGGGTACGTCGTCCAGGGGGACACCGCGGCGCAGGTAAGCCGGTTCGGTTTCCAGGTCCAGGATAGTTTGCGGGTTGCTCAGCTTGGGCGGTCCCTGGGCGTTGAGCAGCTCGCGGCGTTTTTGCTGGTGTTCGCGCTCCAATCGTCTGCGGCGTTCCTCTTCCGGGCTGGGTTTATCTTCTTTTCCCGGCTGTATAAAAGGCTCTTCGCGGCGAGGGGGTGCGGTCCTGTCGTGGGAGGGTCGAAACGCGTCGAATTCTATGGTGCGGGAATTGCGGTAGTCCAACTCTTCGAACCCGATTTCGGACAGCGGGGATTTGCGGGTATTCCCGCCGGCAGGGCGGGTATCCGGCTCTTCGTCCAGGGGTACGACGATTTTATCGGAGCCAGGTGTTTTTTTTGCTTCGTGGGAGCGATGTTCAAACCCGGTGGCGATAATGGTGACACTCAGCTTGTCGCCCAGGCGTTCATCGTAGCAGTTGCCCCAGATCAGGTCGGTGCCGAAGCCGGCCTCTTCCTGTACGAATTCGGTGATTTCGAAGATTTCGTCCATGGTCACCTCTTTGCGGCCAGAGGTGATGTTGAGCAGGATATGCCTAGCCCCTTTGATATCGTTGTCTTCGAGCAGTGGGGAGTGCAGCGCCTCGTCCACGGCGCAGCGGGCGCGGTCGGATCCCTCTGCCGAGGCAGTCCCCATGATGGCCACGCCGCTATCGCGCATGACGGTATTGACATCCTCGAAATCCACGTTGACATAGCCGGGGATGGTGATGATTTCCGCGATGCCTTTAGCGGCGGTGGTCAGGATATTGTCTGCCTGAGCAAACGCCTCCGACACGGAGAGGTTGCCGTAAATCTGCCGCAGCTTATCGTTGGATACGATGATGATGGTATCCACGTTCCGGCGCAGTTCCGACAGGCCGTCCATACCCTGCGAGATTCGCTTGCGCCCTTCGAAGGAGAAGGGCAGGGTGACGATGGCGACCGTGAGTATCCCCAGTTCGCGGGCTACTTTGGCGATGATGGGTGCAGCGCCAGTGCCAGTACCACCGCCCATGCCGGCGGTGACGAACAGCATTTTGCAGTTATTTTCCAGGTATCGGCGCACGTCCTCGATGGATTCTTCGCAGGCTTTCTTGCCGACGTCTGGTTTGGATCCTGCGCCACGTCCTTCCGTCAGGAAGGGGCCGAGCTGGATTTTAGTAGGCACAGCGCTGTTTTCCATAGCCTGGGCATCGGTATTGCAGATGGCAAAATCAACGCCTACGATACCTTGTTTGTACATGTGGGTCACGGCATTGCTTCCGCCCCCGCCTACTCCGATCACCTTGATGATCGGGCTATCTTCTTTTGGCAAATCGAATAACATAGCCTTGGATTTTATTCAGGCGTTTTGGGTTTCCCTTCCTTCCCTGCGCCTGGGAGTTAAAAGTTGCGTCGCTATCAAAATTTGGTGTCGGTGTCGGCATCCGTATCGAACCATTCCCGGGTCATCTTGAACAGATTCTGGTACCAGGGCCCCTGGCCTTCTTCCTGGCCGGTTTCCACATCTTCGCTGTCTGTTGCCGCCTGCTGTTGCGTCGTTTCGAAGACCCGGCCGCGCCGGCGGTCTTCAAAACCTTTGAGCAATAAGCCGATGGCCGTCGAGAAAACAGGGCTACTCAACTGTTCGCTGTATCCGTGTGCCAACTGCTCCACGGGCGACCCGATACGTGCCGACATGCCGGTATGAAGCTCCGTCAGCTTTTCGAGGTTGCGCAGCAGCGCACCGCCCCCGGTCAGCACGATTCCGGCGATGAGCTTGCGTTCGTATCCGGAGCGGCGGATTTCCCAGACTACGTAGTCCAGGATTTCTTCCATGCGCGCCTGGATAATGCGCGCCAGGTTTTTCTCGGAGACCTCTTTGTGGTCGCGTCCGCGCACCCCCGGAATCGTCACGATACGGTTGTCGAACACCTCGTCGGCAAGCGCAGAGCCAAAGCGGACCTTGAGCTTTTCCGCTTGGTGAATCATAATCGTGCAGCCGTCTTTGATATCTCTGGTCACGACATTGCCCCCAAAAGGAATCACGGCGGTGTGTCGAACGATACCATCCTGGAAAATCGTGATATCGGTAGTCCCGCCTCCGATGTCCACCAAAGCGACTCCAGCCTCTTTTTCTTCGTGGCTCAATACGGCCATAGCCGATGCGATAGGTTCCAGGGTCATGTTGGCCACGCGCAGGCCGGTGCGTTCCACACAGCGCAGGATATTGTTGGAGGCCGTAATCTGCCCTGTGATGATATGGAAATTCGCTTCCAGGCGGACCCCCGACATGCCGATGGGGTCTGTTATGCCCTGCTCGTTGTCTACGGTGTATTCCTGTGGGATGACGTGCAGGATTTTATCCCCTGGCGGCAGCACGAGCTTGTACATGTCGTTCACCAATTTTTCAATGTCGTTCGCCCCGATCTCGACATGGTCGTTGTGGCGTACCAGCAGGCCCCGGTGTTGCAGGCTTTTGATATGTTGCCCTGCAATGCCTACATGTACCTGCGAAAACGGACTGCTCAGGCTGCGCTGGGCAATTTCACGGGCCTCGGCAATCGCATTGACCGTCTTTTCGATATTGGATACTACGCCGCGCAGCACACCTTCCGAGGCGACCTTACCTACTCCGAGGATTTCGAGTTTGCCGTACTCGTTCATGCGTCCGGCGATAGCACACACTTTGGTCGTGCCGATGTCCAATGCAGCAACGATTTCCGAATTTTTGGCAGTTGCATCTTTCATACCTAATTGTTTTTCTGCTGCCAATCCTGCAACAGGGTGTTTTGAGTGCTCCGGGCAACCCCCAGGCGCTTTCAGCGCCCGATTACCTGCCCTCTGAATCTAAGATCTATGGTGTCGTATTTTCTCCAGCCCTCGTAGGGCAAAACCTCTTTGTAAAATATTTTCAATTTGCGCAATTTTTCTTCTGCGTCCTTGTAATAGCCAAACAAAATTATCTGATCGCCCAGCATAGGGGCTAAAACGAATTCCCCTTTGTTGTTCATATAAATTTGTTCTATCATCGGAAGCAGGAACGGGTCGGCGGAAATGTCCTTTGCCAGCAGGAACAGATCCTTGATCCTATGCCGCTTGCGCTCCAGAAAATCCGGCACGTAGGGCGGGATATACCCATTTGCCGCCAGCACGCGCACCGAGCTATGCTTCGACAGGGGCATCTTTATGCCCTGCTCGTCTAAATAGTAGTTCAACCCGTTCTGATCCTGGACGCGCAGCAGCGGCGGGCGTTGCTCCACTTGTACGCGCAGCGTATTGCGGGCATCCACGAATACATCCGCATCCAGGATGAGCGGGTCTTTTTCCAGCACTTTTTCAAGGCGCGCCACCTCTACACTCCGCAGCGGGCGCCCTTCCATCGAGAACCCAAAGGCCCGTTCTATCGCCTCCCGGATATCCCCGGGCGTCACCATCAGACTGCCGTCTGCCAAGGGCTCTATCGTCGCTTCCAGCTCCCGGATCTGGCTGGAGCGGCGATGCCGGACCCCTGCTATGGCCAGCACGGCCAACAGCAGGAGGCCTCCCAGCCAGAGGAGGCGCTTCAGGCTCGATCCCATTTCCACGCTCATGCCGCTCCCTGCTTTGGTTCGCTATCCGACAACCAGGCTGCGAGAAGGGGTACGAGTGCATCTATATCCCCGGCTCCCAGCGTGAGGAACACCTCCGGCCTGTGCGCCTGCAGTACCGGGATCAACTCCTCTTTGGCGCAAAGCCGCTTATTCGGATTTTTCATCCGCTCGAGAATCATTTGAGAATGCACACCGGGCATGGGTAGTTCCCGCGCGGGGTATATATCTAGCAAAACAGGCCGGTCGAGCAAGTCGAGCGCTGCGGCAAACCCGTCTGCAAAGTCGTTGGTGCGACTGTACAGATGCGGTTGAAAAACGCCCGTTATCTCGGCATCCGGGAAAAGTTCCCGGGCGGCGCGGATAGCGGCCTCCAGTTCCGTCGGGTGATGCGCATAGTCATCAAAAAATGTAGTATGCGCGCTTTGATAGACCAACTCGAAACGTCGCTTCACCCCGCGGAACGTGCGCAGCCCTTCCCGAATAGCGTCGGGATGCACACCGAGTCTGAGCGCGATACTGATAGCAGCGGTGGCGTTTTCGACATTGTGGCGTCCCGGTAGCGGAAAGGCCAGGCCGGGTATATCCACTCCAGCGCTTGTGTAGTCAAACACAAAACAGCCCGATTCCACGCGGATATTCCTACTTTGAGCACTGCCTCTTTCCACTCCGAAGGTCTGCACCCCCGGCATATCCCTAAAATACCCCCTCAGTTTGTCTTGGACCCAGAGTTCCCCGCCCGGCTTCAAGTTTTTGGCAAACGCTTTGAAACCGGTTTCCAGAAGGGTCTCGTGATCCCCGTATATGTCGAGGTGGTCGGGGTCCATCGACAGAATGGCTGCAATATCCGGGTGTAGGTGCAGGAAAGAGCGGTCGAACTCATCTGCTTCCACGACTACCCAGTCGCTTTTCCCTTCCGCAAAATTGGATTCCAGGTTGCGGGCGATGCCGCCGAGGAAAGCCGTACAATCAATCCCTCCCGATCGCAGGAGATGGGTGGTGATGGAAGAGGTAGTCGTTTTTCCGTGTGTGCCCGCAATGGCGACTGTTTTCATACCCCGGCTGATGATGCCCAGCACCTCTGCCCGCTTTTTCAACGGCGTTCCCGCGGAGCGGAAATGCGCCAGCTCTGCGTGGTTCGACGGTATGGCGGGGGTGTAGATGACCAGGTCCACCGAAGGCGGAATCAGGGATACGCGTTCTTCGTAATGAATGCGCATCCCTTCCGATTCTAGTGTTCGTGTGAGGGGGGTTTCCGTTTTGTCGTATCCGTGGACCTCCACGCCCCTGCCGAGGAAGTAGCGCGCGATAGCGCTCATCCCTATGCCGCCGATACCAACGAAATAGACACAGCGGATATCCTGGAGGTGTACGTTTTTACCAAGCATACTATCTCAATATTTATGATTGGCCAAGCTCAGGGCAACCGAAGCGATATCTGCGGCTGCATTGGGCTTGCCCAGGGATTTGATGCGTTGTTCGAGTACGCTGCGCACATTGGCATCCGCCAGCAAGTGAAGGATTTCAGGCCAGAGATTCTTTCCGGCTTCTGCATCCAACACCAGGATAGCCGCGTGTGCATCCACCAGCGCCTGTGCATTTTTGCGCTGATGGTCTTCGGCTACATGGGGCGAAGGCACTAGTATAGCTGCTTTTCCGGCGAGGCCAAGTTCGGAGATGGTTAGGGCGCCTGCCCGACACACGACCACATCTGCCGCTGCGTAGGCCATGTCCATCCTGTCCAGGAAAGGCAGCACCACTACCTGGGGCAGTTGTGCCGTCTGGCAGGCGGAGAAGCGGGCGTGATGTGTCTTTCCACATTGCCAAATCACTTGTATCGCGGGGTTGTTGCGCAGTATCTGGGTCGCTTCTTCCATGGCCGTGTTGAGGGTAAGAGCCCCCAGGCTCCCTCCAAACAGCAATACGACCGGGCGGGAGGGATCCAGGCCAAAGTAGGCGGCAGCTTCTTCTTTGTTTATTTTTTGGGAAAACAGGGTGCCCCGTACCGGGTTCCCGGTCATCACCAGCTTATCGGCGGGGAAATAACGCTCCATATCGGGGTAGGCCACACATATCTTCTGCACCTTGCGCGCCAGGATGCGATTGGTAGCTCCGGCGTACGAATTCTGCTCCTGAATCACCGCCGGTATCCCCATGCGCACCGCCATTTCCAGCAGCGGGCCGCTTGCAAAGCCCCCCACCCCAATGGCCACGTTCGGGCGGAATTGCCGCAGGATATGGCGGGCAGTGAGCAGACTGTGCGCCAGCTTCAGCGGGAAAAGAAGGTTTTTGACGCTCAGGGAGCGCTGGAACCCGCTGATCCACAAGCCCTCAATGCGGTAGCCCGCCTTGGGTACCAAATCCATCTCCATCCGGCCCCTGGCTCCGACGAACAGGATTTCCGCGCCCGGCGCCTTTTCCCGGATGGCATCCGCTATGGCGATCGCGGGGAAGACATGTCCCCCCGTACCCCCTCCACTGATGATGATTTTTACGACCGATGCCATATTCTTATTCCTATTGACCAAGCGATTCCACAAAACGACTGACACTCAGGATAATCCCGAACGCGATGCAGGTAAACATCGTGGACGTCCCACCCATGCTTACCATTGGCAGCGTCACCCCTGTCACCGGAACGAGATTCACCGCCACCGCAATATTGATATAGGCCTGCAACGTCATGCTGATGGTAAGACCCAGAGCAAGCATGGCGCCAAAAGCTTTGGGGCTCTTCGTGACCAGACGCGTGACCCGAAAGAACATAACCATGTACATGATCACCAGCAAAAAGCCCCCGATAATCCCGTACTCCTCACATATAATCGAATAGATGAAGTCGGAGTACGGAGAAGGCAGGAAGTTGCGCTGTATGCTGTTGCCGGGCCCCTGTCCCAGCCACTCTCCATTGGCTATGGCAATTTTAGCCTGCTCCACCTGATAGCCCGCCCCCCCTGCACTGGTAAAATCCCGGATTCGGGAAACCCAGGTTTCGACGCGCACATATTCCGGAAAAACGTTCCCGATGGCGATCAAAAGCAGGAAAACGACTATCCCTGCCAGCAACAGGGCACCAATATAGACCAGCGGGATACGCCCTACGAACATCATCCCCACACAGGTAAAAAACAGCAACATCGCCGTGGAGAGGTCGGCCGGAGCAATCAGCCCACACACGATCGCCACGGGTACGATGATGGGCACAAAAGCCCCCTGCAAGTCGCTGATTTTGTCCTGTTTCGCCGCAATAACGCGCGCCATATACAGGATTAGCGCCAACTTTGCAAAATCCGACGTCTGGAAGGTAACGCCGATGAGCGGTACTTCTATCCAGCGGCGCGCATCGTTGATATTCACTCCGAATACCAGTGTATAGAGCAATAGAGGAATGGCTACCATGAGCATATAGGGCGCAAATCGGCTGAATACCGTATGGTTCATCATGTGTACTACATACGCCAACGAAAAGCCCCCCAACAAGATGACCGAATGCCGGAGCAAATAGGCTTCGGTATCCCCTCCCTGCCTCAAATACGCCAGGCTGCCCGTCGAGCTGTACACCCCGAGCAGCGAAAACAGCGCCAGCACCGCCGCCACCGCCCATATCGAACGGTCGCCGCGCAGTGCGGAACTCAGTCTGGTCAATAGCATAGACATAGCGCAGGTTATTCGTTTTCTTTTTTCTTCTGTAAAAGTGCCTTCACTTCCGCACGAAACTGGTCGCCCCGGTCTTCGTAGTTGCGAAACAAGTCAAAGCTGGCACAAGCTGGCGATAAAAGGGCTACATCTCCTGGCGAAGCCATACGGGACGCCAGCAGCACAGCCTCGCGCGCGCTGCGCGCCTCGATCATGGGGATACCCAGGTGGCCGAACGCAGCCAAAATTTTCGCATTGTCAACCCCCAGGCACACAATGCCCCGGGCTTTAGCTTCGACGAGCGCTACGAGCGGGCCGTAGTCGTTCCCCTTATCCTGTCCGCCTACAATCCACACAAACGGGCTCGTCATCGCCTGCAGCGCATAAAACGCCGCTTCCACATTCGTAGCCTTGCTGTCGTTGATGTACGTCACCCCATCCACTTCCGCTATGCGCTCCATGCGGTGGGGAGCATTGACATAGCTCTCCAGACCTTCCTGGATCCTCGAGGGGGAAACGCCCATTGCCAGGGCCGCATGGACTGCAAACAGCGCGTTCATGGCGTTGTGTCGCCCCTTCAGGCCACAGCGCGCCAGGTCAAAAGCATGGCCGCCGGCATGGAGGATGCCTTTTTCGACCATGTGTTCCGAGAGCCCCAGGGCCTTGCCCGATAGCGGCACAGACCCCAGGAACGACATGGTCACCAGGTCATCTGCGTTGTAAAAGAAGAGGTCGTCTGCCCTCTGGTTCTCCACGATCCGGAATTTTGCGCGCGCATAATTTTCCAGTTTGTACGCATAGCGGTCCAGGTGGTCCGGGGTGATGTTCAGCAGCATGGCGATACGAGGCCGGAAGCTGCGGATATCGTCCAGTTGGAAGCTGCTCAGTTCGAGCACATGAATCGAGCTTTCCCGCTCTGCAACATTGGCTGCAAAGCTCTTCCCCACATTTCCGCCCAGGGCGGCGTCCAGGCCTGCCGTGCGGAGAAGGTGGTGGGTCAGCAGGGTCGTCGTCGTCTTTCCGTTCGTACCGGTGATGGCGATGATTTCGCCCCGGGTGAACCAGGAGGCAAACTCGATTTCAGAGACCAATTCGATTCCTTTTTCGCGCAATGCCCCTACGATAGCCGCCTTTTCGGGGATGCCCGGGCTTTTGACGACCAGAGTGGCGGAGAGGATACGCGCCTCGTCGTGGCTACCTTCCTCAAACGGAATACCCGCCTCCGACAACTGCGCCTTGTATTCGTCCTGAATGACGCCTTTGTCGGACACAAATACCTCGTATCCCTGTTTTTTTCCCAACAAGGCTGCCCCTACCCCACTTTCTGCCGCGCCCAGCACGACCAACGTTTTCGCTGACATTGTCTTCTCTGTTTAGCGCACTTTCAGCGTGATCATCGTAATGATTGCCAATAAGATACCGACTATCCAGAATCGGGTCACGATTTTCACCTCGTGTAATCCTTTTTTCTGGAAATGATGGTGCAGAGGCGCCATCAGCAAGATGCGCCTCCCTTCCCCATATTTTCGTTTCGTATATTTAAAATAAGCCACTTGCACGACCACCGACAGGTTTTCTACCAGAAAAATCCCGCAAAGGATGGGGATGAGCAGTTCTTTGCGCAGCAGCAGCGCCATTACGGCGATGATCCCGCCCAGGGTCAGGCTACCGGTATCCCCCATGAATACCTGTGCCGGATATGCGTTGTACCACAAAAACCCGATGCAGGCTCCTACCATGGCCGCTGCGAAGATCACCAGCTCCCCGGAGCCTGGCAAGTGCAGGATACCCAGGTAATTGGCCGCAATCGCATTGCCCGACACATACGCAAAAATGCCCAGTGTTGAGCCTATAATACCCGATACCCCGGTAGCCAGTCCGTCGAGCCCGTCCGTCAGGTTGGCGGCGTTCGATACGGCCGTCACGATAAAAATGACCAGGGGCACGAAGAGCAACCAAACCCAGCTTTGGGCTAATTCGTACTTCACAGGTAACAGCCAGCTGTAATCCAAGCGATTGCCTTTCAAAAAGGGCACATTGGTCAAATTGGTTTTGTAGTCGCCTTTTTCTACCTCCACCGCTGCGTCGGTGACATAAATCATGGAGCCGACCTGTTCTTTGCTGCCCAGGCCGATTTCGCGCGCGGTGCCGGTTTCCATGCGCACGACGATATCTTTGTGAAAGATCATGGTCAGGGCAATGACGAGCCCGAGGCCCACCTGGCCCAGAATCTTGAATTTCCCGCTGAGCCCCTCCTTGTCTTTCTTAAATACTTTTATATAATCGTCAATGAAGCCGATAATGGCCATCCAGGTCGTGGTGAGGATCATCAGCAGGATATAGACGTTGTCCAGGCGCGCCATCAGCAAGGTCGGCAGCAGTACGGCCAGGATGATGATCAGCCCGCCCATCGTGGGCGTACCTGCTTTCTGAACCTGGCCTGAAAGCCCTAACTCGCGGACGGTCTCCCCGACCTGTAAGCGGCGCAGGTACCCGATGATCTTCCCCCCGAGCATCATGGAGATGATCAGCGAGAGGATGACGGCGATCCCTGCGCGGAAGGTGATGTAGCGGAACAACCCCGCCCCGGGGATATGTCCGAACTGCCCTTCTAGCCAATCTATCAGGTATATCAGCATAACGTTTCGTTTCAAATCGGTTTTTGAGAGGCCTCCTCTATGGCAAGGGCCGCTTTCAGCACTTCTTTATCGTCAAAAGGGGTTTTCACCCCGTTGATTTCCTGGTACTTTTCATGGCCTTTTCCGGCCACGAGTACAAAATCGCCCGCTTTAGCCAGCGCACAAGCCGTACGGATAGCCTCCCGCCGGTCGGTAATCGAGAGGGTGCGGTTCTTTTTATCTGCCGGCACGCCTGCTTCGATATCGCGGAGTATGGCTTCCGGCTCTTCCGTCCGCGGGTTATCCGATGTGAGGATGACCCGGTCGCTCAGCGCACAGGCAATTGCAGCCATCAGCGGGCGCTTGGCGCGGTCGCGATCGCCGCCACAGCCGAATACAGTGAGGATAGCCGTATTTCCCCCTTTCAGCTCCTGCAGCGTTTTCAAGACTTTCTCAAGAGCGTCTGGCGTATGCGCGTAATCCACTATCCCGGTGATCTGGGTCTCTTTGCTCACGAGGTAATCGAAACGCCCTTCTGCCGCTTCCACGGTGCTCAGCGCGGTGAGCGTTTCCACGGGATCCTGCCCCAGCAGCACCGCAGCGCCATATACTGCCAGCAGGTTGTAGGCGTTGAAGGTGCCGATCAGACGGGTGTGTACCTCCCGGCCGTTGATATCCAGCAGGATACCCGGCAATTGGTTTTCCAGGATTTTCCCTTTGAAATCGGCCATTTGGAGCAAGCTATAGCGGTATATTCTGGCCCGGGTGTTCTGGACCATCACCATTCCACGCTTGTCATCGGCATTGACCAGCGCAAAAGCCCCTTTAGGCAACTGGTCGAAGAAGCCTTTTTTGGCGCGTATGTACTGGTCAAAGGTTTTGTGGTAATCCAGGTGGTCGTGGGTGATGTTGGTAAAAATCCCCCCTGCGAAGGTCAGTCCGGCGATGCGCTGCTGGTCCACGGCATGGGAGCTCACTTCCATGAACGCAAAATCGCAGCCGGAAGCCACCATTTCCGCCAACAGACGATTGAGTTCCACCGCGTCCGGCGTAGTGTAGGCAGCGGGCACGACCGACTCCCCGATCCGGTTTTCGACTGTGGAGAGCAGTCCGCATTTATACCCCAGAGCGCTGAAGAGCCGGAAGAGGAGCGTGGCCGTAGTCGTCTTGCCGTTGGTGCCCGTGACGCCGACCAGCTTCAGGAACGACGACGGACGGCCATAGAACGCACTCGCGGCCCGGCCCAGGGCCTGGGCGCTGTTGGCTACGCGGATATAGGCTACTTCAGGGTGCAGCGTCTCCGGGAGGGTTTCCAGGACCACGGCCCTGCTCCCCTGTTGTATGGCAGCTTGGACAAAGGTGTGTCCATCCGTCTGGGTGCCCCGCACGGCGAAGAACAGTATGCCCGGGCCGGCCTTCCTCGAATCGAAGGCCAGTCCGCTGACTTCCTGGTCGAGAAGGCCCCTGGTTTCGAGGGCCATGAGGTCCGCTATGAGGTCGTTCAGGTGCATACAGGTCATTTCAGCGTGATTCGGATAGTCTGTCGCAGGGCCGGTGTACCGGGGCGGATAGACTGCAGGGCTACCTTCCCTACCCCGTCCACTTCCACCTTAAGCCCCATATTTTCGAGTATGTACAGCGCATTTTTCAGTCCCATGCCCACTACGCTGGGCACGCGGCGCTCCGGTATGGTTTTGCGTTCCAGCAAAAGGGAATCGGAGCGCGCGCGCAGCATGGCCATGTCCGTAGGCGGCTCGCCGTAAACGGGCAGTTCGAGGTAGTCCAGTACTTCGCGCAAATCCTGTTGGTTGCCGAAGTCGAAACTGGGCAATCGGTTTCCTGCCAGGGCGGGTGCCGGTCGGGCATTGACCGGTTCATGGATATCGAGGGTAGCAAAAAACGATTTATCGGCGATCTCCCGAAACACCGGACCTGCGACGTCGCTGCCGTAGTATCCGTGTTCCTTTGGATTGTGGATGACCACAATACAGGAGAACTTGGGGTTTTCAAACGGGAAATACCCTATAAAAGAGGCGCGGTATCCTCCGATTTCGATGCGGTCGCCGCTGAAGCGGCGGTAGTTGGTTTGAGCTGTGCCCGTTTTGCCGGCGAAGTCGTAGCGGTCGGTAGCCAGTTTAGCCCCGGTGCCCCGTTGTACGACCCCATGCAGCAGTTCCTGTGCCAGGCGGATAGAAGTGGGGGACGCGATCCGGCGTTTGATGACCGTTGGCCGATAGGTTTCCAGGGTCCTGCCATTGCGCTGGATTTCGGATACCAGATAGGGCCGCATCATAGTACCGTTATTGGCTATGGCGTTGTAAAAGGTCAGCAGTTGCAGCGGGGTGATCCGCGTTTCGTACCCGATGGCCATCCAGGGGAGGGTTGTGCCGCTCCACTGGTCTTTCTGGTTGTAGGCCTCCTTGAGGTAGGGGGCTGCTTCGCCTTCTATCTCTATGTCTGTCGGCAGGTGCAGGTTGAACTGGCGAAGGCGTTTGATGAACTGCGTGGCCTGTCCCTCGTTGCCGTAGCTCTGCTGAATCAGTTTAGCCATCCCTACGTTGGAGGACATTTCGAAGGCCCGGCGCACGGATATGGAGTCGTAGTATTCACTATCTGTGGAAGCGTCCACCATGACATCCTCATAGAACCGCGTTTTACCGCGCTCGATATCTACGGAATCGTCGAGTTGTATCAGGCCGTCCTCGAGCATAGCCAGCATAGAGGCCATCTTGAACGTCGAACCCGGCTCCACCGCGGTACCCACCGCGTGGTTGAAGGTTTCCCACCAGCCCTCTTCGCTGCGGCCCAGGTTGGCAGCCGCGCGGATAGCCCCGGTTTTTACTTCCATCAACACGGCGGTGCCCCACTCTGCGTTGTGGTAGTTCATGGCCCGGAGCAAGGCATTTTCCACGATATCCTGCAAATTGATATCAATGGTGGAGATCACGTCGTCACCGCTTCGGGGATCTATGGCCGAGAGATCCTCTATGGGGATCCAGATATCGTTGCGGCGATCCACGCACACCATGAACTGGCCTCCGGGTTCCCCTTTGAGATACGGGTCGAAATAGCCTTCCAGGCCCACGGGTTTGGCGCCTTCGCGCACATAGCCCACCGTGCGTTGTGCCAGTAGTCCGAAGGGGCGACGGCGGTCACTGCGCTGTTCGGCGATGAGGCCTCCTTTGAACTGCCCGAGGCGGAACAGGGGGAAGTTTTCGATGCGCTTTTTTTCTGCAAAAGAAATTTTTCGCTTTACGGGCAATCGGCGTTGGGTAGAATCCAGGCGTAATTGCGTGAGGTATTGCGCCAACCCGCCCGGCGTGTAGGTATCGTCTATGTAGGTGGCCCAAGCGTATGCCAGCGAGTCGATATTATTGGCAAAATCCCTGTCGGAAGGGGCCACTGGGTCAAAGTACAGGTCGAAATACGGGATAGAGGTAGACAGCAGGCTGCCGTCGGAAGAAAAGATATTGCCGCGGTCGGCCGGGATTTCGCGGAAGCGGACGTTGTTTTCCTCGCCCATTTTACGCCAGCTCTCGCCTTGAAAAACGGCGATTTGCACCGTGCGGTACACGATGACGACTGCGGCGGGCAACACGAGGCCGAACAGCAGGAAATAGACCCGGTAGAGGACTTCGTTTTTAATGTCCATCCCTGTACGACTTTTTATCCACAATGATCCGCCTGGGTTTGGAGGGGGCTGCCATGAGGCCCTCTTCCCGAAGGCGGTTTGCCATTTCCGTCCTGCGGCTGTTGTACATGTTTTCAGACTCCAGTGCCAGGTAGTACCAGCGCAATTCTTTCAGCTCGCGTTGCAGATGCTGTATCTCCCGGACGTTTCCCTCTGCGTATCGGCCGTTGGCGATATACACGATGCCGAGGAAGCCCAGGAAAGCGAAAAACAAAAGGTTTTTCAGGAGCAGATCCCCTGTCAGGTAGCTCAATTCGAAGTACTTTCCTATTCCCACTCGTTTTGCCATACAACAGTCTATTTTACGGCAGCCCTCAGTTTGGCGCTTCTCGACCTGGGGTTTTGAGCAATTTCGACGGCCCCCGGTTCGACGGCTTTTTTGCTGACCAGCTGGAACGGCCGGTAGATATTGCCGTAGAAATCGTGTTCCGGTTCGCCCGAGGCATTGCCCGCTTTCATAAAATGCTTTACCAGGCGGTCTTCTATGGAGTGGTACGAGATCACTACCAATCGCCCACCCGGTTTTAGTACCTCTATGGCTTGTCCGAGGAAAGCCTCGAGCGCGCCCATTTCGTCGTTTACTTCAATCCGCAGGGCCTGGAAGACCTGTGCCAGGTAGCGCTCCCGTTGCCCCCGTATGAGCGGTTCCAGAACGGCCAGCAAGTCCGGCGTAGTTTTTATTTCCCGATGCCCGCGCATTTCGACGATGCGCCTGGCTAAGGTCCGGGCATTGCGCACCTCCCCGTAGGCGCTCAGGATCCTGAGCAGTTCTTCCTCCGGATAGCTGTTGAGTACGCGGATGGCATCGAGGCTGCCCGATTTGTCCATGCGCATATCCAGCGGGTATTCCGAGCGGAAGGAGAACCCTCTTTCCGCTTCGTCGAACTGGTGGGAGGACACTCCCAGGTCGGCCAGGATACCATCTACTGCTTTGAAGCCGTGCAAACGCAGGAACTTCTTCATATCTCTGAAGTTGTGCGGCACGAACACCAGGCGAGGGTCATCGAGCACGTTTGCCGATGCGTCTTCGTCCTGGTCGAAGGCGATGAGCCGCCCTTTGCTGCCCAGCGATGCCAGGATTAGCCGGGCGTGGCCTCCGCCTCCATACGTAGCGTCCACATACACCCCGTCGGGTTGGATGTGCAGTGCTTCCAGGGCTTCTGCCGCCATGACTGGTTGGTGGTACCTCATGGGGCTTCGGGTTTAGAAAGGCCACTGAGTTCCATCACTCCCTCGGCCAGGCCGGAAAAATCGTCGGGTTCTTCCTGCAGCATCTGGTCGTACTGTTCGGCCGACCAGATTTCTATCCGGTTGTTGTAGGCCAGCAGGATCGCGTCTTTTTCAATTTCGGCGTATTCCAGCAGGCGCTTGGCGAGGAGTATGCGGTCGGCACTATCCATCACCACTTTATTGGCCCCCCGGTAAAAGTAGCGGACGAAGTCCCTGTTTTTTTTCACGTATAAATTCAGGGCGTTGATTTCATTGGTGATCTGGTCCCAGACCTCCTCGGTGTAGAGCATCAGGCACTTCTCAAAGCCCCGGTTGATGACAAAAGCATAGGTCTCCCGTTCCCCGAGCTGACTGATCAGCCCGCTGGGCAAGCGCATCCGGCCTTTCTCGTCGAGTTTGCACTCGTACTCCCCCAGAAGCTTTTGCATGGGTACACTTTTTCATTTTCACTTTCAAAAGTACAGACAATTTACACTATTTACCACTTTTTCCCACTTTTTATTTCTCACAGGTGAAAAAGACCTGTGGCAGGGGGTCAAATACCCATCTATGCGGGGTTAGCAGGGGTGCTTTTCCCACAATGGATAAGTAGCTACACTTTTGAAGGTAATGGAAAGTAGTAGGGCAGGGGTTAAAATAGTTGGGGGTTGTGGGAAAAGACACCTTTGCTGCCCGAAGGGCTGCCATGTCTATAGCCCCCACCGCGCCCAGGAACCAGCCCGGCGTTATGGGAAAAGCCCTGTCGCTGCCCCGGGCATTATGTGGAGTATCTGACCATTCGTTCTCTGCTTACTTTCTTTTTTTGCTCGCCCAAAAAAAGAAACAAAAAAAGGGCGCCCCTTCGCTAGAGGAACAAGCCATTCTGCAGGAAGCCCTACCCGCCAATCACCTTGTGAATACTGTTTTTTGAAACGTTTCGGACACCATACAAACCAGCATATTTTTTCCAATCATGGACTGCGTTTTGTACTTCATCGAGGATGACGGCTGCATTTTTTACGTTGAAGTAGGCTGCCAATTTCATTAAGTTCATCCGAGTCGGCCTGGCACTTTCTCCTGCCACCATGGTGCTGTGCATACCATGCCCTGAATGAGAAAAAGTTAAATCATAAGCCGGGGCCAATCGCCATTTGCCACTGCCATCCATGAGAAAAGAAAAGTTTTTGCTGTGGTCATCCCGGTTGTGTGCAAAAACGTTAAATGCAGCCAAACGCAATACTTTTTCGTAAGCCTTTACATCTCTCTCAAGCTGAAAGGCGCAATCCATCAAATGCCCATAATCTAAGTTGCTCAATCGAAAATTATCGTGCATCATCCCCGCCGCCGAATGCATGTGCAGTCGGTTATTACCCTGTCTGTCAAAACGTTTTGTGCCAAAATAGGTATTGCCGGACTTACTTTCAAAAAGCCGGCACGCACTCATTTCAATCCCCGCATCTGTCGCCATTTTGTAATACGCATATTCGATATGGGCAATATCTTTGCTGTCGGAAGAAGCAGGAAACTTGATAAGCCAATGTTCATACAGAGGGGGCAACTCCTTTGCAGCACTCATAAGATGTTGGGTAACCGGATTGTAAGCAACCAGGATTTTAGGCCGGGCGCCACCCGACGACCCACCCAATTTGAATATTTCATCCAACATATCCGTTGCTGCGCCCGCTATGATCTGCTGGGTGGCTCTGGCAATTTCATCCAATTCAATCTTAAAATGATCTGCGTGGTCAAGGGCTATTTCCGGTCTGTACCTCAGCGCACCCATGCCCTGGCTACCGACATATGCCAACCTGTCCAATGGCGATAGATTGGCAATAGAAATGCCCCGTGCAGCCAAGGCTCTGTCCAGCAGTAATTTACCCCATCCATCCGGCAATGAATCGGCAAATACCCCAAATAAACCCTCGAAAGGCGATTCGTCTGCCTTGTGAATACCCGTATTCAGCTTGAGTTTGATCGGCGAAATTTCTAAGCCCCTTTTCAGAAACTCCTGATAATACTTGAAATAGATCCATTTGTCGCTACGGACCAATTCGCCCAGCTCCATTTCTTCAGCATCGAACTGAATGAACACCACTACTTTTTTTATTGGCTCCATCCGCTGCGTGTTTTATCGCTGAACAACTTTTCTATGGCTTCCAAATTTTCAACGGGTCTCAGTAGCGCGTCAAAGTCGCCAAGGCGGTTCAGTACATCCGCTAAGAGCAGCAGCGATTCCAGGGAGATCTGCCCGGTGGACTCAAAGCGCTTGAGGCTCCCCAACGAAACCCCGGAACGTTTGGCCAATTCACTTTGAGAGAAACCCGCCTGTTTTCTCAACACCTTGTGCCGCCCGGCAATTTCCCGCAAAGAATCAAACGGTTTTTTGCTTAATCCGAATGTCATGTTTTGGATAATATTTTAGCCAAAGATACGGTTTTTAAATGATTTTGGCTAAAATATTAGACTTTTTGTGAGGGGTCAGCGAGAGGGGAAAAAAGAGTCATTTTTTGTCCATGCGAAGGCTT
>CAZSMU010000071.1:0-19255 GCA_964607915.1 uncultured Haliscomenobacter sp. | reverse complement strand
GAAAAGAAGGTCAGGATGTACTCTATAAAAGGTTGCAAATCGCGGCATTTAGCGGTGAAGATGGCGAGTCCGTTCCGGGAGACTACCCGTCAGACCGTTATCCTTCGCTCTTTTGTCTGAACTGTGATTCCTTTGATTCTTATGATTCTTTTGATTTGATTTTCCTGAATCATGGGAATCCTATAAATCACACAAATCACCGTTCAGACAAAGGAGCAAAGCCCATCCTCTTTCCCAATCTATATCCCTCTACGCCGTCCCCCGCAGCCCGGAAGCTAAAAAAATAGCCATCCCGAAGGGCTAGATCCTACGAAAATGCCCAGCGCAGCGACGAGGCCTTTTCCCAACCCCCAAATATTTTACATGGGATATCCCTGGTCTGGTGTAAGAAATCACAGTAATATCGTGAAGGGTTCCTTAATTTTGCGGCCTAAACCAATATGAGATATGGCACAAGCAACAGAAACCCAAACATGCGTCATCGTCGGAGCTGGCCCGGCGGGCTATACCGCCGCCATCTATGCCGCCCGCGCAAACTTGAAGCCCGTGATGTACACTGGCCACGAACCGGGCGGACAACTGATGATCACGACCGACGTGGAGAACTTCCCGGGCTATCCGGACGGCGTCCTGGGGCCACAAATGATGGACGACCTGCGCAAGCAGGCAGAGCGCTTTGGTACGGAAATCCGGTATGAAAAAATCACAAAAGTGGATTTTTCCACTTCGCCGCATACCCTCTGGTCGGAGAGCGGAGCCGTCGTTCAGGCCGAAGCCGTCGTCATCGCCACCGGTGCCAGTGCCAAATGGCTGGGCCTGGAGTCGGAAAAACGCCTGATGAACAAGGGGGTCTCCGCCTGTGCGGTATGCGATGGCTTCTTCTTCCGGGGCATGGAGGTAGCCGTGGTAGGCGGCGGCGACTCGGCAGCCGAAGAAGCCTCCTATCTGTCCAAACTCTGCCCCAAAGTGCACTTGCTGGTGCGCCGCGACCAGTTGCGCGCCTCTAAAATCATGCAGGAGCGGATTTTGAAAACCCAAAATATCGTCGTACACTGGAACACAGAAGTGGAAGAGATCCTGGGCGATGAACAGGTCGAGGGCATCCGGATCATAAATAAACTCAGCGGGGAGAAAACGGAAATCCCCGTGAAGGGCTTTTTTACAGCCATCGGCCACCAGCCAAATACCGATATTTTCAAGGGCTGGCTGGAACTCGACGAGACGGGCTACATCCGCACCGTTCCAGGCAGTAGCCACACGGGCGTCGAAGGAGTGTTCGCCAGTGGCGACGCCCAGGACAAAATCTATCGCCAGGCTATCACCGCCGCAGGTACCGGTTGCATGGCCGCCCTTGATGCCGAGCGCTACCTCGCGGAAAAAGGGGTAATCTGAACAGCTCGTCCCTAAGCAGGGGAGGAGGCGAAAAAAGGGTGCCATCCACACTATCGCCTCCTCACAGGCAAAAGTAGGGTGTACTTCACCATGTCGCTACCTATCTGGAAAACATCCGGGAAATACATCCTTACGGCGATATTTTGAATTGCGCCCTAAAAATAAGTACCTATCCGCGAAAAAAGGACTATTTTTGAATTCAGGCAAGCCTGCAAGCGAACAGGCATTTTTTTTGACAACCAACGTTTATTATGTCCAATTCACTTTCTGCCCGCTTCAGGCCGGGCGTGCTGCACGGCGCTGAAGTCAGCGAACTATTGAATTACGCCAACGCCAACGACTTCGCACTTCCCGCAGTCAATGTCACCGGCACCAATACGGTCAACGCGGTCCTGGAGACGGCGCGCGAAGTCAACTCGCCAGTCATCATCCAGTTCTCCAACGGGGGAGCCGCTTTTTATGCCGGCAAAGGGCTGTCGAACAAAGACCAGCAGGCCGCTATCCTCGGCGGGATTTCAGGGGCCATGCACGTACACCAGCTGGCCAGCGCGTACGGTGTCCCGGTCATCCTCCACACCGACCATTGCGCCAAAAACCTGCTCCCCTGGGTGGACGGGCTGCTCCACGCGAGCGAGGCACACTACAAAAAACACGGTTTCCCGCTCTATAGCTCCCACATGCTGGACCTCTCAGAAGAGCCGCTGCACGAAAACATCGAAATCTGCGCCCAATACCTGGAACGCATGGCCCCCATGGGCATGACCCTCGAAATCGAACTCGGCGTAACGGGCGGGGAAGAAGACGGCGTGGACAACAGCGATGTGGACAATGCTCGTCTGTACACACAGCCTGAGGAAGTGGCTTACGCCTACGAACATCTGTCCAAAATCAGTCCGAATTTCACGATTGCAGCGGCTTTCGGCAACGTCCACGGGGTCTATAAACCCGGCAACGTCCACCTGCAGCCCATCATCCTGAAGAAGTCCCAGGACTATATCCAGCAGAAATTCCATACCGGCCCTATGCCGGTCAACTTCGTCTTCCATGGGGGCTCCGGCTCCTCGCAGGAGGAAATCCGCGAAGCTATCCACTATGGGGCGGTGAAAATGAATATCGATACCGATATGCAATGGGCCTTCTGGGACGGCGTGCGCGGCTACTACGAAAAAAACCGCGGCTACATGCAGAGCCAAATCGGAAACCCCGAAGGGGAAGACAAGCCGAATAAGAAGTACTACGACCCGCGCCAATGGCTTCGCGAAGGGGAAAAGACATTCGTCGCGCGGCTCCGCCAGGCGTTTGAAGACTTGAATTGCATCCACCGAAATGCCTAAGATACGGCTATGAAGGAACTGGTCCTCGATTTTATCCGGAAAGGGGATACGGGCGCTGCGATTCAAGCGCTGGTTTCCGGCCTGAGCGCCCACAGCACTCAGGCCGGCGTCGCGCTGAAGGCCGTGCGCCTAATCGAAGCGGAGTACAACCGCCTGCGCGAGGACCAGCTCCAAAACACAGTGGATTCCGATACGGCGGAAGCGCGCATGAACGCCATCAACAAGCGCATCCTCGACCTGCTCGACCTGCTGGAGGCACCTGCCCCGCCTAAAGCGAAGGGCCGCAGCAGGCTCCTCGTCCTGTTGGCCGCAGCCGGATTGTTAGGGGTAGGCCTGGCCTGGGTCCTGTTCCACAAGCCAGACCCCGTCCCCCCTGTCGTGCCCGCCAAGCCGGGCTTCGACTGCCCCTCCTTTTCCCCGGAACAGGAGCTGCGCATCGCCATCCTGCCCTTTCTCAACCTCACCCAGGGCGAGGATATGCCCCTGCACATCGGACTCCAGGACGAACTGAACGCCCTGATGCGCCGCCTGGGCTATCCGGGCTCCGCCAAAGTGGCTCACGAAGACCCCAACGAGAACTACCTGACCTTCGAAGATGCCGAAACCCTCCTCGATACCTGCGGCCCCGACCTCGTGGTCTGGGGGAAATACAGTACTTCCGGAAGCAATGGGGATGCCTTCGTAGATGTGCGCTACGTCAGCCTGCCCGTGGCGCATACGCAACAGGAAGACGTGGACAGCCTCCTCGAACACCGCGACCAGGCCGAGCTGTCGGCCAACCTCAAAACGATGGCGAAACTGCTGCTGGCACAGGCTTTCCTCGTGGAAAACCGCGCCGACCTGGCCATCGGACTGGCACAGCAGGTCGCCGAGTCCGAGCTGCGCCCGCCCACCGACTCCATGAAGGGCGTCGTGGCCGCACCCAGCCCTAAGTCAGACGCCCACGTCATCCTGGCCGAAGCATACCAAATGCTCGACCAACCGGAAAAAGCAGCCGAAAACTACGAGGAAGCCCTGCGCATCCAGCCGGACAACAAAACGGCACTGACCAACAAAGCCATCCTGGACTTCAAGGCCAACCGCCTCAAAGAAGCGGAAAGACAAACCGACAAAGCACTGGAAATCAATCCGGAAAAACTGGACCTCCACCTCCTGAAAGTCAAAATTTACGAAGAACAGGGCGAAACGGAAAAAGCGAAAGCAGCCAGGCGGATCTTCCAAAGGGAAAAGAAAGAAAAAGAAACCATAGACTCGCTCCAAGTGGAAACCCCGGTTCGGAAAGCGAACAACTAAAGGTCATGCAAAAAAAATTTTTTGAAGCGCTATCCGCTGGCAAAGCGGAAGAAGCCTCGGCTATGTTGCTCAAACGACTCGCCCGGGAGGCGCCCCACTCCGAATGGCTGGGAAGTACCTACGTACTCCAGCAAGACCTGACCGAGCGCCTTGCCCGCGCTGAAAACCAAGAGGAAAAACAGCGCATCCGAAACCATTATGTGGCTAAAATCCTCGATATCTGGGAGCAGCTCGACAAAGAAAGCCCCCTGCCCGCCAAACCGGATACGTCCAAAAATACCGACTGGTTGGTCAAAGGAATCATAGGGCTCGTCGTACTTGCCCTGCTCATTATTTTAATCGAGATCATCACCTGGTAAAACCCTGCCCATAATGTCGGATTCTTTCCCTAAAAGCGAACGGAACACCTTGAAAAGACTGCCCTCCCGCGGAGCGTACGACCGCGAGAGCATCTACGCGGTACTGGACGCGGGCTTCCTATGCCACCTCGGCTTTGTGCAAGACGGCCAGCCTTTTGTCATCCCCACCGCGTACGGTCGCCAGGGGGATACCCTGTTTTTCCACGGCTCCCTTAAGAGCCGCACCATGGGTGCCTTGTCGGAAGGGATTCCGGCCTGTGCCACCGTCACCCACTTCGACGGCCTGGTGCTGGCGCGCTCTGCTTTCCACCACTCTATGAACTACCGCAGCGTACTCGCTTTTGGGCAAGCGGTCGAAATAGAGGACGAGGCCGAAAAGAGCGAAGCGTTGCGCCTCATCTCCGAGCAAATCCTGCGGGGCCGCTGGGAGGAGGTGCGCCTCCCTACGCCCAACGAACTGAAGGCTACCTCAGTACTCAAAATGACCATCGAAGAGGCCTCGTGTAAAGTCCGCACGGGTGGCCCCAAAGACGATCAGGAAGATTACGCACTGCCCATCTGGGCAGGGGTCGTACCGTCTAAAGCTATCTACCAGGCCCCCGAAGAGGATGCCGCCGGAGTACAGGGGCTCGAAGTCCCTCCCAGCGTGCGCGGACTGTTGCCCTAAGGCGTCGGTACAACCAAAACGGCAGGCTTGCTGTTCGGAAAGGGTAGGAGGAGGCCAATGGCCGCAAATATGTTTTTTATGCATAAATCGGGTTTTATCAATATCATCGGCCGGCCCAACGTCGGCAAATCCACGCTCATGAACGCGCTGGTAGGGGAGCGCATGTCCATCATCACGGCTAAGCCACAGACGACCCGCCACCGCATCCTGGGCATCCTGAGCGGCGAGGATTTTCAGATGGTGTTCTCCGATACACCGGGGGTTATCGAAAAGCCGTCCTATCGCATGCAACACGCGATGAATGCCTTCGTGCGCTCCACCTTCGAAGACGCCGACCTCATGCTGCTGGTGACCGAGCCCGGGGAATCCTACCCCGACGACGACCCCCTCCTGCTGTCCCTGCACCGACTCGACATCCCGCGGTTCCTCGTACTCAACAAAGTGGATCTCCTGGATGAGGCCCGCCTCGAGGCATGGCAGGCAGGCTGGGCCGCCCGCTTCCCCTTCGATCGCATCCTGCCCATCTCCGCCCTGCACCATACCCGCACGCAGGAACTCCTGCAGGAAATCCTGCAGGTGCTGCCCGAAGGACCGGAATACTATCCCAAAGACCAGTTGACCGACCGCCCCGAGCGCTTCTTCGTCAGCGAAATCATCCGGGAAAAAATCCTGCTGCTCTACCATCAGGAAATCCCGTACTCCGTGGATGTAGCTATAGAATCCTTCAAAGAAGGGGAAACGACGCGCGAAGGCAAACCCTTGGTGCGCATCTCCGCCGTGATCTATGTAGCCCGGAAAACCCAAAAGCCCATCCTGATTGGCCATCAGGGAGAAGCCATCAAAAAACTGGGCACCGAAGCAAGGACTGCCCTGGAAGCCTTCCTGGAACAAAAAGTGTTCCTCGAACTCTTCGTGAAAGTCAAGGAAAACTGGCGCGACGATGACCATGCGCTTCGGCAACTTGGGTATAATTAGGGGTGTGGCAACAGGGTAAAACAGCTCTTTTTTCCTTCCTGGCTTACCGCCCGCAACAAGTCAACTAAAATCTGCTACCTTTGCAGTTTAAATAAGAATATGGGAAATATCGTGGCGATAGTCGGAAGGCCAAATGTGGGAAAATCCACCCTGTACAACCGGCTCATCGGGGAAAGAAAAGCAATCATTGACGACATATCGGGCGTTACCCGCGACCGACAGTATGGAAACTGCTTCTGGAACGGAAAAAACTTCACCGTCGTGGATACAGGGGGCTTCGTCCTCAACTCCCAGGACGTATTCGAATCGGCCATCCGTTCTCAGGTGAAAATAGCCATCGAAGAAGCGGCCGTCCTGGTATTTATGGTGGATGTCACAACCGGTATCACCGACCTGGATGCCGAAGTGGCCGATTTGCTGCGCCGCTCCAAAAAACCGGTCGTGCTGGCCGTCAATAAAGTGGACAACAGCCAGCGCCTCTTCGAAGCCAACGAATTCTGGGCCTTGGGCTTCGAACAAACGTTCTTCCTGTCGTCCCTCACCGGTAGCGGAACAGGGGAAATCCTCGACGCCGTCGTCGAAAATATACAGGAAGAACCGCCGCAGTCGGACGATATCCCCAAATTCGCCATCGTGGGGCAGCCCAACGTGGGCAAGTCCTCCCTGACCAATGCCCTCCTCGGGGAGGAACGCAATATCGTCACGGATATCGCCGGCACGACCCGCGATGCTATCCACTCGCACTACAACAAATTTGGGATGGAGTTCGTCCTGGTGGATACAGCAGGTATCCGCAAGAAGGGCAAAGTACACGAAAACCTGGAGTTCTACTCGGTGATGCGTGCCATCAACGCCCTGGAAGAATGCGATATCTGCCTCCTGCTGATCGACGCGCAAACGGGAATGGAAGCGCAGGACGTCAGCATCTTGAAGCTCGCCCAAAAACGGCACAAGGGCATCGTCCTGCTCGTCAATAAATGGGACCTCGTGGAGAAAGAAACAAATACCGCCCGCGACGTAGAGAAGGAAATCCATGAGAAAATCGCCCCTTTCACAGATGTCCCCATCCTTTTTATCTCGGTCAAGGACAAGACGCGCATCTTCCGCACCGTAGAGGCCGCTATGGAGGTACACCAAAACCGCAAGCGCAAAATCAAAACGTCCGAACTCAACGATCGCTTGCTGGAAATTATCGAAAAAACACCGCCGCCAGCTTACCGGGGAAAGTACATCAAGATAAAATACGTGACGCAACTACCCCTGGCGTACCCGGCCTTCGCGTTCTTCTGCAACCACCCCAACTACATCAAGGACAACTACAAGAACTTCCTCGAAAACCAAATCCGCAAG
Source organism: uncultured Haliscomenobacter sp. (assembly GCA_964607915.1). Taxonomy (GTDB): domain Bacteria; phylum Bacteroidota; class Bacteroidia; order Chitinophagales; family Saprospiraceae; genus JADJPL01. The sequence continues at coordinate 11,885 of CAZSMU010000071.1, read as the reverse complement.
TTGTATAATTTCAACGGGGTACCTATCGCCCTGTTTTTCAGGCAAAAATAGCTTTTGGAATGCCTTTCATCGAAACACCTGTATCCGGCTTGCTCGTGTTTGAACCCAAGGTACATCGGGACGAACGTGGGTATTTCTTTGAGTCGTATAACGCCCATACGTTCAAATCTGCGGGTATAGATACTACTTTTGTACAAGATAACCAGGCGCGCTCTACCTATGGGGTGCTCCGCGGACTACACTACCAGTGCGGGGAACATGCGCAGGCTAAGCTGGTGCGCGTCCTCGAAGGGGAAGTCCTGGATATAGCGGTGGACTTGCGCGCAGGCTCGCCTACCTACGGGCAGTGGTACAGCGTATTGCTGAGCGCCGAAAACCAGAAGCAGCTTTTCGTACCCCGCGGCTTCGCCCACGGCTATGTGGTGCTGAGCCCCACCGCCGAGTTTTTTTACAAGTGCGACAATTTTTACCACAAGGCATCGGAAGGGGGAATCCGCTTCGACGATCCGGTGCTGGGTATTGACTGGGGGCTGCCGGCCCGCGATGTGCTGCTGTCCGAAAAAGACGGCCAGCTCCCGACGTTCGGAAACCACTTGCCCGCGTGACTACTCTGTTGGTGACCGGGGCCAATGGCCAGTTGGGAAGGGAATTTCAGGCCCTGCAGCCGCTGTTTCCGGAATATAGATGGGTCTTCACGTCCCGCCGGGAGCTCGATTTGTCGGACAGAGGGGAAGTGCAGCGCTTTTTTAGGGAAAACCAGGTGGACTACTGCTTGTCGTGCGCCGCCTATACCGCAGTGGACCTCGCCGAGAGCCATCCCCTGGAAGCCGCCAAAGTCAACGTGGATGCAGTGCGCCTGTTAGCGGAGGAATGCAGGGCACAGTCGGCTGCCTTCATTCATTTTTCTTCGGATTACGTTTACCACAACGATATCAACCGCCCCCTGCGGGAAGAGGACCCGGCCACGCCCAAAGGGGTCTATGCCCGCACCAAATGGGAAGGCGATCTCGCTGCCCTGGCAGCGCATCCCGAGGCCCTCATTTTTCGCATTTCCTGGGTGTTCTCCCGCTTTGGCAACAACTTTGTGAAGACGATGCTGCGGATAGGCCGGGAACGGCCTGAACTGCGGGTCGTGTGCGACCAGATCGGCGCCCCTACGCATGCCCGGGACCTCGCCCTGGCCGTCGCTTCGATTATCCGATCGGGAAAGGCCGGTGGGAGAGGGGGGATCTACCACTATTCCAATGAGGGAGTGTGCAGTTGGTACGATTTTGCAAAAGCGATTTTTGACCTGAGCAACCTGCCCGTGAAGGTACTGCCCATCATGAGCAAAGAATACCCCACCCCCGCGTCACGCCCTTGCTACAGCGTGCTCGACAAAACGAAGTTCAAAGAAACGTTTGGCATCGAAATCCCTTATTGGCGCGATAGTCTTGCAGACTGTATCCGGGAACTGGGATAACTTTCGCCAGGGGCGCAAATCGGCTGTGAAATCTTCGGATGTGTGAACTTTCCTGTTGGAATAAATCTTTTATACGTATGTCCTATCCGATAAAAACCATGCTGAAAAATGGCCTTCTACTGGCCGTGTTGCTCCTGCTGGCCAACACCGCCCGGGCTACCCACAACCGGGCTGGCGAGATATCCATCCGCCAGGAAGGGGACTGTGCCTCCAGCCTGCGGATACGGGCTACGATCACCACGTACACCAAAGCAAGCAGTACACAAGCCGACCGCGACACCCTGACGATCTGTTGGGGGGATGGCAAATGCGAACAGGTGGCCCGCGTCAATGGCCCCGGCATACCGCACAAGGGCGAAACCCTGGAAAACGATACCAAGAAAAATATCTACGTCGCCTACCATACGTACCCTGCACGCAGCACCTATGTCATCTCCATGACCGACCCCAACCGAAACGGGGGTATCCTGAACGTGAACTTCCCCAACTCAGAGCAAATCCGCTTCTACATCCAGACCACCTACACGTTTCCCAACCCCCAGTTCCAGGGCTGCAACAACACGCCCGTCCTCCTGCAGCCTCCCATCGACATCGGCTGTGTGGGCAGGCCGTTCATCCACAACCCCAATGCGTACGACAGCGACGGCGACAGCCTGAGCTACCACCTCGTAACCCCCTTGCAAGACGTGGGCCTTCAAGTACCCAACTACTTGTTCCCCAATAATATAGCTCCAGGACCCCGCAACAATCTAACCATCAACTCCGTCACTGGAGACATCGTGTGGGATGCTCCACAGCGCGCCGGGGAATACAACCTGGCCATGATCATCGTCGAGTACCGCGACGGAATCCCGATTGATACGATTATCCGGGATATGCAAATCCTGATCCTCGAATGCGATAACCTGCCGCCAGTCATCGAAACGCCCTTCCAGGAAATCTGCGTGGTGGCCGGCGATGTGCTCGAGTTCAAAGTGCGCGCTACAGCCCCCTTGAGCGAAAGCCGGCAGCGGGTAAAGCTCACGGCGCTGGGCGGCCCGTTCGAGACCGCCGTCAACCCGGCTACGTTCCTGCCGGCTACTGCAGTCTATGAAACGCAGCCGGTCGTGAAGACGTTCCGCTGGGAAACCTCCTGCGAACACATCGGAGATCAGTACTATTCGGTTGTCTTCCGGGCTGCCGACAACTACTTCACGCGGGATTCCACCGGGTTGAGCACCCTGAAAACGGTGCGCATCAAAGTCGTAGGGCCACCGCCCACCGGCGTCCGCGCCACCTCATCGGCGAGCGTCGTCGAGGTGAGCTGGGATAAACCCTATTCCTGCGATGATGCCCTGGACAACTACTTCCGGGGGTTCACGGTATGGCGAAGGGAGGGCAGCAATGCCTTCGAACCAGATACCTGCAAGCCGGGACTTGCAGGCCGGGGCTACCAAAAACTGACGGAGTTCAGCATCCTGGAAAGCAAAAATAACCGATATGTCTATTCAGACCGGAATGCCGACCCGGGGAAAACCTACTGCTACCGCATCGTCGCCGAATTTGCACGCCTTACCCCCAACGGCCGCTACGCCTATAACCTGGTCGAAAGCCTCCCCTCCCGCGAGATCTGCCTCCTCCAGAACAGGGACCTGCCGCTCGTAGTCACTGCCGACGTACGCCGCACGGATCGGCAACAGGGAGAAGTACAGGTCTGCTGGACCAAGCCGGTTGACCTGGATACCTTCAGCTATCCAGGGCCGTATGCGTACCAATTGATGCGCGCCCCCGGAATCAGCCCGGCCACCACCGCTTTCGCCGCCCTCGGCCCCCGGAAAATCAGCCCCAGCCTGTCCTCTGCCAACGATACCTGCTTCCTGGATCAGGGCCTGAATACAGAAGAAGGGGCGTACAGCTATAAGGTGCAGTTCTTCACCGCTGCGTCCCCCCAGCCATTGGGGCAAAGTGCGGGCAGCGCAACCGTTTTCGTGCAAGCCTCCCCGACCGATCAGGCGGTAAACCTCAGCTGGCAGGAAAATACCACCTGGGATAATTTCCGCTTTGTAATCGAGCGAAAAAATGCGCAGGGCAGCTTCGACTCCGTCGGGGTGAGTACCTCGACGGCCTACCAGGACAAAGGCCTGACCAACGGAACCCGCTACTGCTATCGCATCCGGGCCCTGGGCACGTATGGCATCCCCGGCGTCCGGACGCCTTTGGTCAACTACTCTCAGGAGATCTGCGTGGTGCCGATAGACAACGTGCCGCCCTGTGCGCCTACCCTCAAAGTAATCAACGCGTGCAGCAGCGGGAGCGGCTGCGATACCTCGACCCTGGCGAACCGATTAGAGTGGACCGATCCGGCGGCTGTGTGCCCCGAGACCAAGGACGTAGCCGGATACCGAATCTACTACGCCCCGGAAAAAGGACAGTCGCTGAAGAAAATCGGGGAAACCAACCGCGCGACGGCCCGTTCGTTCGAGCACAGACCAGAATTTGGCCTCATCGGCTGCTATGCCGTCAGTGCGGTGGACTTCTTAGGGAACGAAAGCCCGCTGAGCGATACCGTCTGCGTGGACAACTGCCCGCGGTACGAACTCCCCAACGCGTTTACGCCCAACGGAGACGGGCAGAACGACCTGTTCACGCCCTATCCGTTCTGTTTTATCGAACGGGTAGATTTCAAAGTGTTCAACCGCTGGGGCCAACTGGTCTTTGAGGCTTCGGACCCCCAGATCAACTGGGATGGCCGCAACCTCGCAGGGGATGAACTTCCCGCAGGGGCTTACTTCTTCGTGTGCCGCGTGTTTGAGCAGCGGCTCGGAGGGGCAAAAGAGACCGCGCAGCCCTTGTCGGGGTACATTCAATTGGTACGATAAAAATCGAGTACATGTTTACGGGAATCATAGAAACACTAGGCGAGGTGCGGGGCATCCGCAGGGAAGGCTCCAACGCCCATTTTACCATAGCCTCCCCGCTTTCCGGGGCGCTAAAGATAGATCAGAGCGTCGCGCACAACGGCGTCTGCCTGACGGTGGTGGACCTCGGCGACGGCACGCATACCGTGACCGCCATTGACGAAACCCTGAAACGTTCCAGCCTGGGCTGCCTCGCACCGGGAAGCGTGGTCAACCTCGAGCGCTCCATGCAGAGCGACGGCCGCCTCGACGGGCACATCGTGCAGGGGCATGTCGATACAACCGGTGTCTGCACGTCGGTCGAGATGCTCGACGGAAGCTGGTACTTCCACTTCCGGTACGAGCCCGGACCAGGCTATTTACTCGTGGACAAAGGCTCCGTCGCCATAGACGGGGTGAGCCTGACCGTAGTGAACCCGGTGGAAGACCGCTTTTCCGTAGCGATTATCCCCTATACCTTTGCCCATACCACTTTCGGGCAACTGCAGGCAGGTATGCGGGTCAACCTCGAGTTTGATGTCATCGGGAAATATATCGCCCGCTATGCAGCCCTCTATTTGAACCCAACGGCCGGATAGCGGGCGAAAGGCCCGAAGAAAGCGTATTTCACCCGATCCACTTGGCCAGGAACTGGAAAAAGCCCGTCCTGATTTCGCCGTAGATCTTCCGGTAGCTGGCCATTCTGTTGCGAAGTTCGCTGTGCTCGTCGAGGAATCTGTCCGGGACTTCGAGTTCTTTTTGGAGTCTCGAACTTATCGTCTGCTCGTGTACGCGGATATCGCGCAATAGTTTGTCGAGGACTTCTTTCTGGCGGATGAACTGGTTCTGGAACTGCTCGAGTTTGGCGAGGACTTCCACTTCGCGGTAGCGCATCACGAGGTCGCTCAGGCGGTTCTCAAAGAAGTTCAGTTCCCCTTCAATGAATTCCAATTCGTTGACCCAGGTTTTATGCTCAAAGTGGAGTACCTGAAGGTCGGCATTTAGAACAGGCATGGTATTGTATTTTTTGAGGTGTTGTGATGTAATCCCCCGCGTAACAAGTCTAATCTATTCAATAGCACTCAGCTCTGTACAGCAGTAGGTGATGAGGTCATGGGTAGTAATCAGGCCCACGAGTATCCCGTGGTCCAGTACCGGGACGGCGTGGAACAGGTTTTCGCGAAAAATCTCGGCGACGATGCGGAGCGAATCGCCGGGGCTGACGGTAGCTACTTGTCGGGTCATGATATCGCCGGCGGTGGTGGTTCGGTACAGCGCGTCGTTGTACTCCTTGTACTGTACCGGGTCGAGGATGGTCAGAACATGGCTGACCCGGTTGAAGTCGGCTTTGCTGAGGATGCCGGCCAGCATACCTTGCGCATCCACGACCGGTATATGGTGGATATTATTGACGGCAAAGATATCGCGCACCTTATCGAGGTGGTCGGAGGGCTGTACGATGAGCAGATCGCGCGTCATGACATCAGCAACGGGAATGCGGAGGGATTTCATAATGGCGTGTGTGTATAAGCGATAAATAAGGGGGCAGCCAGGAGGAAAAAAGAGGGGCACTTCAAAACCCTTCGCCCTGCGAAGACAACAGAGGCTTTGAAATGCCCCCTTTGGACCAACGGAGACCCCGTATGTCCGGAGGGTGGGTTAAGACCCTTTAGGCAATGGCCACCTTCTGCACCTTAGGGACGGATTTTTCCCTTTTGGGGAGCTCGATGAGCAGCAAGCCGTCTTTGTACGAAGCCTTGATGAGCTCCGGGTTTACATTTTCGGGGAGCTGGAAGGAGCGCTCGAACGAGCGGAAGCTGAATTCCTTTCGCGCGAAGTTTTCCTTTTTCTCCTCTTTTTCTTCTTTGTACTCCGAACGGATGTGCAACATTCCCTCCTTGATTTCGATGTTGAAATCCTCTTTTTTCATGCCGGGGGCAGCCATCTCGACGATGAACAAATCCTCGGTTTCGCGGATGTTGACAGCAGGTACCAGGTTTACGCCGTCGCCGGGGAACCATTTCAGGTCACCGAAAAAATCTTCGACCCAAGACCTGAACGAAGGGGCAACGGCGGGATTCCAGCGAACGATTGACATGGCTTTTGTGTTTTGGTGAACAATTCGATTTGCTTTTCATACCTCCAAGTTGTGGATTTTCAAGCGGTTCAAAAATGAGTTTTATCAACCGTATCGTCTGATATTTATCAATAGTTTTATGGCGAGGGGTTAAAAAAAGTTATTTTTGACCCTCGGATGATTCCCCTTGCAATGCCTGGCCCGGAGTCTTTCCACAGGCCATTTTTCCCTGAAATCATGAAATCATTAGACCACACCGACTACCGTATTCTGGAAATCCTTCAGCAGGATGCCAAGACCACCATCAAAGAAATCGCCGCCGTGTTGAGCCTGACGACTACGCCCGTGTACGAGCGCATCCGACGCCTGGAAGAGGAGGGCTATATCTGTGCGTATGTAGCGGTGGCCGACAAGAAAAAACTGGACTTCCAAATCCTGGCCTTCTGCTCGGTTTCCCTGAAAGAACACCAACGCCATGCGCTCGACTACTTTGAAGCAGAAGTCAAAAACATGAAGGAGGTGGCGGAATGCTACCACATCGCGGGGGCATACGACTATATGCTCAAGGTCGTCGTGCGCAGCATGGGCGATTACCAGGACTTCATGGTCAATAAGCTCGCTACTATGGACTACGTGGGCAATGTGCAGAGCGTTTTTGCTATGACAGAGGTCAAGTGCTCCGGGGCACTGCCCCTGTTTTGAAAGGAATCGGCCCAGACCCCCGGTTTTTCAGGAGAAGGGTGGACTGGCTGGCAAGACCCTTCCTCGCACAGATAAAAAACGGCGGTTTTTTTTTGACAACTATTGAAAAAAAAGGTAGAAACCCTTAACTTTGCACACGCATTTGAAAAAATGTGCCCGTTGTTCCCTTTTTGGGTTGCCAACGGTAAAAATGGTGATTGTAGCTCAGTAGGTTAGAGCGCCAGATTGTGGCTCTGGAGGCCGCCGGTTCGAGTCCGGTCTTTCACCCATCTTCTAAGAGGCCAGGCCGTTTCGGTCTGGCCTTTTTTATTTGTCTCGCGCGAGCGCTTGGGTAAAAAGCGCCGCAACTACCCGAAAGGGCACCCTTTTTTTGTTTCTTTTTTTTGGGCGAGCAAAAAAAGAAAGCGTATTTTTGCCTGTCCGTTTGGGAGGCCGTGCCTGCCCATGCCGGATTTTAGCACAAGAAGCGGGCAAATGCCCTGAAATTAAACGCAATATGGCAAAACAGACAAAGAAACAGGCAGATGAGGTTTTGGTGGACATTGTGGAAGTGCGCGACCAGGCCCAGGATTATTTTGAAAAGCATAGAAAACCCATTCTGGGTATCGGCGGCGGGATCTTGCTGCTCGTCGCAGGTTTTCTCGCCTACCAATTCCTCTTTTTGGCCCCCCGTGAACGGCAGGCCAGCGAGCAAATCACCCAGGCACAGAAGCAGTTCGAGCGCGACTCGTTCGCGCTGGCCCTGACCAACCCGGGAGGTGGCTACGAAGGCTTCCTCAAAATCATAGAGAACTATGGCGGCACCCGCACTGCCAACCTGGCACACTACTACGCCGGTATCTCCTACCTCAACCTGGGCAAATTCGATGCCGCGGTGAGCTACCTCGAAGACTTCAATGCCAAAGGTTCTGTCCTGCCGATCATGAAGTACGGCGCCCTGGGAGATGCCTACTCGGAGCTCAAGCAAATGGACAAAGCCCGCAGCAATTACGAAAAAGCAGTCGGCCAAGCCTCGAACGAAACCGTGACGCCGTTCTACCTGAAGCGCCTGGCTATGCTCTGTGAGCTCGACAAGGACTACGCCCAGGCCCGCGAATACTACGAGCAGATCAAAGAGGAATTCCCGAATTCATTAGAGGCTTCAGATATCGAAAAATACCTGGCGCGCCTCGAAGGGAAATAAACAGCCATGCTCCCCTCCGACCAGCCCACGCTCAAAAAGGCGCTCAACGCCCTCCACATCTGGGCATTAGCGGTCGGCCTGGTCATATCCGGGGAGTACTTCGGATGGAACTATGGCTGGGGAGTGGCAGGTACGGTCGGTTTCCTGCTGGCTACCCTGCTCGTCACGGTTCTATACGTCACGTTCATATTCAGCTTTACAGAATTGACCGCCAGCATCCCGAATGCTGGCGGTCCTTTCGCATACGCATGCAAGGCCCTGGGGCCTTACGGCGGGGTCGTCGCAGGCTATGTCACCCTGATCGAATTCGTCTTTGCACCCCCGGCCATCGCATTCGCCCTGGGGGCATACGTGCATTTCCTCTATCCGGGCATCGCCACCCTGGACTGCGCCGTAGCCTGCTACCTCCTTTTCACCGGTATCAACCTGCTGGGCATCAAAGAGTCAGCCGCATTTAACTTGTTTGTCACCGTGCTGGCGGTCGCCGAGCTGTTGCTCTTCATGGGGATTGTGGCGCCGCACTTCGAGATGAAGCGCTTTTTGGCCAACCCCGTTCCACTGGAGCCGGGCAGGATCTTCGCCGCCATCCCCTTCGCGATATGGCTCTACCTCGGCATCGAAGGGGTGGCCATGGTAGCCGAAGAAGCCAAGGACCCGCAGCGGACCATCCCCAGAGGGTATCTATGGGGCATCCTGACCCTCGTCGCCCTCGCCCTTGGCGTCATGGTGCTCTCCGGTGGGGTAGGCGACTGGCGGGCGCTGAGCAAGATGGACTATCCGCTGCCGGAAACCATCGCGACCGTGCTGGGCCACGGCAACGTGTTTACCAAACTTTTCGCAGGAATCGGCCTCTTTGGGCTGATCGCTTCTTTTCACGGCCTCATCATCGGATACTCCCGCCAGATTTTTGCCTTGTCGCGCAGCGGCTTTCTGCCCGCAGTGCTCAGCAGGGTCAACCGACGCTTCCAAACCCCGCACTGGGCGCTGGTCAGCGGGGGCCTGGTGGGTATCCTGACCCTCTACACGGGCACTACCGGACAGGTCATCACCCTGTCGGCCCTGGGGGCGGTGTCCATGTACATCATCAGCATGGTGAGCCTGCTGAAAATGGGCAGGCGCGAAGTCCCGGTGTTCAAGACGCCTTTCTACCCCTGGTTCCCAAGGATTGCACTGGGCCTTTCCGTGCTCTGCCTCCTCGCCATGCTTTGGTATAACCAGGCCCTGGGGGCGGGCTTCTTCGGCTGCCTCCTGCTGGCGCTGGTCCTGTTCCGGGTATTGGGCGGGACGCGAAGATATCGGATAGACCTCTAAAACAGGGCAATCGCTATGGCTTACCACGATTCCATCGCCTCGCATCGGTTCAGCTTCCCCGACCTCGCCACCCTGATGGCGAAAGCGAGCCCGTACCGAAGCGGCGACGCCCTGGCAGGGCTCTCCGCACGTTCCTATGAAGAGCGGATTGCCGCCCAATACTGCCTGGCCGACCTCCCGCTGACGGCATTCCTGGATACACCCATCATAGCCCCTGAAACCGATGAGGTGTCCAGGTTGATTCTGCAACAGCACGACGCAGCGGCCTTCGAGCCCATCCGCTCGTTCACGGTGGGGATGCTGCGCGATTTCCTGCTGAGCGATGCGGTGGATGGCCGCGCGCTGCATGGCCTTCGCTACGCCTGGACACCTGAAATGGTGGCCGCCGTATCGAAAATCATGCGAAACCAGGATCTGGTGCTCGTCGCCCAAAAAGCAGAGGTCGTCACGCGCTTTCGAAGCACCATCGGACAGAAAGGCCGCTTTTCTTCGCGGCTGCAGCCTAACCACCCAACCGACGACCTGCGCGGTATCGCCGCTTCCATCGTGGATGGGCTCTTGTGCGGCTGCGGCGATGCCGTCATCGGTATCAACCCGGCTACGGATAGCCCGGCGGCGGCGCAAGCCATCCTGGAGATGTTAGACGGATTGATTCAGCGCTTTTCCATACCCACGCAGTCCTGCGTGTTGTGCCATCTGACCACTGTCCTGCCGCTCATAGGGCAGGGCGCCCCGGTAGATCTGGTCTTCCAATCCATCGGGGGCACCGAAAAAACCAATGCGTCTTTTGGAGTAAACCTGGCCATGCTGGGCGAAGCCTGGGATGCTGCCAAAGCCCTCCGCAGGGCACCGGAAGGGGGACAGGTCATGTATTTCGAGACCGGCCAGGGCTCGGCCTTGTCGGCCAATGCACACGAAGGCGTAGACCAACAGACGTGCGAGGCCCGGGCTTATGCCGTCGCCCGTGCCTTCGACCCCTTGCTGGTGAACTCCGTGGTGGGCTTCATAGGACCGGAGTACCTGTACGATGGCAAACAAATCGCCCGCGCAGCCCTCGAAGACCACTTCTGCGGAAAAATGCTCGGGCTGCCCATGGGCATGGACGTTTGCTATACCAATCACGCAGAAGCCGACCAGGATGATATGGACAATATCCTCCTCCTAATGGGCGCTGCCGGTTGCAACTACATCATGGGGGTTCCTGGTGCCGACGATATCATGCTGAACTATCAGTCCACTTCTTTTCACGATATTCTTTTCGTGCGCAAAGCCCTCGGCCTGCGGCCTGCCCCTGAATTCGAAGCCTGGCTTTACCAGCAGGGCATCCGGGATGACCAAGGGCGCCTGCACACATCGGCAGCTGCTCATCCCCTTCTCAAAATGGCCTTCTGATGGGAGAACTGGAATCCGCAAACCTCTGGAAGGGGCTACAACGCCTCACTTCCGCCCGGATCGGCCTGGAGCGGGCAGGGGAGTCCCTGGCTACCCGCGAGATCCTGGCGTTCAAATGGGCCCACGCACAGGCCAGAGATGCCGTTTTCGCCCCTTTGTACCCGGAACCGCTGGCTACAGCCCTGGAAGACCTGGGCGTACAGGTGGCGCGCCTGAAAACGGAGGCAGTCGACCGGCAGTCCTTCCTGCGCTTCCCCGAAAAAGGCCGTACTCTGTCAGAAGATTCCCGCCGCGAACTGGAGGCTATGTGCGGGGGAGACCGCTACGACGTGGCCATCGCAATTGCCGACGGGCTCTCTGCCACAGCGGTCAATCGCCATGCTTTGCCTGTATTACACTTGTTATTGCCGGCCTTGCAGGCAAGTGGCCATACCATCGCGCCGGTCTGTATCCTGGAGCAGGGCAGGGTGGCGGTCAGCGATTGGACCGGGGCCATCTCAAATAGCCGACTTTCCCTTATCTTATTGGGCGAACGCCCGGGGCTGAGCTCCCCCGACAGCCTCGGCGCCTACCTGACCTTTGGCCCTAAGGTGGGCAATACAGATGCACAACGCAACTGCGTGTCCAACATCCGACCGGAAGGACTGAACTACGCACAGGCCGCAGATAAAATCCTGTCCCTCATCCGCTCAGCACTCCGACGGGGACTGAGTGGGACTTCCCTTAAAGAAGATTAGAACTCCAGGGTATCGCATTCAAAATGGGCCCCTATTCGTCCTCTATGTCGCCCAGTGCCATCGTCTTTTCAGTCTGTTCGCCTCTACGCTGCCCCCCCGCTCATCTTTTTTTCAAAACAAGTGTTTCCCATATAAAACGCTCAGC
>CAZSMU010000070.1:9762-19316 GCA_964607915.1 uncultured Haliscomenobacter sp. | reverse complement strand
ATACTTTTTTAGACGCGCGTGACATTTCCAGCGAGCGGGTCAACGACGCCCTGGCCTATAAAGTCCGCCATACGGTGGGCACTTCCGCTACATACCGGCACCAGCGCTGGACGCTTCACGCCAACGCGCGGTACCGCAGCCGCATAGAGGAAGTATTTATCTACCCCGGCAGCGAGCCCGCCGCCGCCTTCATCGCCAATGCCAGGCTCCGCTGCGATTTTGGCCGGGGAAAGGCTGCTTATTTTGCCCTCAACAACCTGAACGACGCCCAGTACGAGGAGCTGGAGCGCTATCGCATGCCCGGCAGGAGTTTTGCGTTAGGAATAGAATGGTCGCTTTGACCTGACACAGAGTCAACTTTATGGGTCCAAAATCCATTTTAATGGTGTATCTTGGACCTTAGATTTGTTAATCGCACCGTATTTCTATGGATATAGTCAAGCAAGTCAAACAAGAGATTACCCGGATAGACGGTCGGGCAGAAGTCGTATTGTTTGGGTCGCGCGCACGGGGAGACTACCGCCAGGACTCCGACTGGGATTTCCTGATTCTACTGCACCGCCCCCTGGATCCTGCGCTAAAAGCATTGATTCTGGAACGATTATACAATCTCGAACTCACTTCTGGCGAAATAATCAGCGCCCTTATTCACACCCGATCCGAGTGGGAGGAGCGCAGCGTCACCCCTATCTACCAAATCATAGAAGAGGAAGGTGTACGCGCATGAGCTACTCAAAAGAAGAATTGGTACAATACAGAATGGAGCGGGCCTGGGAATCGCTGACAGATGCCGAAATACTGGTGAACGGGCAAAGATGGAAATCTGCCGCCAACCGAATGTACTACGCCTGCTTTTATGCGATTTCTGCCTATCTGGCGTTCCAGGGTATCAGGGCGACTACTCATTCAGGGCTAAAATCGGCATTCAATCAGGAACTAATCAAGCCAGGAAAAATCGCAAAAGCCGAGGGTATATTGTTCAATAAGCTATTTTCCCTACGTCAGGAAGCAGATTATGAAGATTTTGCAGAAATTCAGGCAGATGAAATCCAATCCATGCTACCAAAAGTCAAAACGCTAATCCTCGAAATTGACCGATTAATAAAAGGGGAGGATGGCCTCTGAAACCCACCATCTTGTCCGTTGGCAAAATCCGTTAAATATCAGTGAAAGTTTATCAAGGTTGCCACGCAACACAACCCTATGGGTCCAAAATCCATTTTAATGGCGTATCTTGGACCCCGCCGGGACGATACCGGTTGGAAAAGATTGTTACACATAAATTATTTTTCATGATTGCACCATCTTTTGCCGCGCAGGCCAACTCGTTCCATGGCGAACTCCGGCGGCGCATCAATGCTTATTTCCAGGAAGCTGGCAAGCCTAAAACGGGCACTGCTCCCCTGTTTGTAAAAGCCATCATTTTAGTGGCCAGTTTCATTGCGGTATATATCCATCTGGTCTTTTTCACCCCGGCAGCTTGGATTGCCCTGCCCGAAAGTATCCTTCTCGGTGGCCTCACGGCGGCGATTGGGTTCAATGTCATGCACGACGGTGCGCACGGCAGCTTCAGCAAGCGCCAATGGCTCAACGAGCTCGCTGGCTTGTCGCTCAACTTCCTGGGCGCCAATGTATTCATGTGGAAAACCAAGCACAACGTCGTACACCATACGTTCACGAACATAGATGGGATTGACGACGATATTGACGCCAAGCCCTTCCTACGGCTCTGTGAATCCCAGGAGTACCACAAAATGCACCGCTACCAGCACAAATATTTTTGGTTTGCGTATTCGCTGCTGTACATTTACTGGATATTCTTCACCGATTACGAGAAATACTTCACCAAGCGCGTCGGTAACATGCCGATTAAGCCTCTCAACACCAAAGAGCACATTCTGTTTTGGGGGTTCAAAGTGCTGCACCTGTTCCTGTTTGTCGCACTGCCCATTTATCAGGTCGGCTTTATCTCCTGGTTGATTGCCTTTGTGGTGTACGGTATGTTTACGGGCTTGGTGCTGAGCATGGTATTTCAGTTGGCGCATACGGTAGAGGATACGAATTTCCCCACCCCGATCCAGCCCGTCAATCAGATTGAAGACGAGTGGGCCATCCACCAGCTCAATACCACGGCCAATTTTGCCACTAAAAACAAAATCATCACCTGGCTGGTCGGAGGACTCAACTTCCAGATCGAGCACCATTTGTTCCCGCAAATATCACATATCCACTATCCTGCTATCAGCAAGATCATCAAGCAGGCTTGTGAGGAGTACGGCATACGCTACATAGAGTTTCCCAAAACGAGGCTGGCGATTGCATCGCACGTGGCTCATTTGCAGCAACTCAGCAGGCCTTAATGCCTGGGGCCCAAAAAAAGACTTGTTGCGAGGGGAATCACTGACCCCACGCTCCAAACAAAGGAAGGGGGGATGGCTGCAGCCATCCCCCCTTCCTTTGTTTGGAGCGTGGGGCTTAGGTTGCTTACAGGGGGATTACCTGATTTTCTGCCAGGACGAATACCTGGCTTCCCGGTTCGGGTTCGATGATGGCTAGTCCGGTGAATACGCCGAAGGCCGGCAGGATGGCCTGTCGGGGGCCAAAGTAGAAGCAGGGCAAGCGGAGGCTCTGCCTACCCCTTCCGCGGAGTACTACGCCCGGGTGGATGTGGCCGGCCAGGCCGTATCGGCCCTCGGGAATATGATCAAGGGGCTCGTGCGATAAGCAGAAAGGACCAGCTACCAAGGGTTTATCGTGTACCTGCAAGCCCAATTCGCGGTAAGGGGCATCACCGAGTACATCGTGGTTGCCCCGCACCAGTTCGAAGCGCGTTTCTGCAAACCCGGTACAAAGCGTCTTGAACCCTTCCCATTCCGAGTTGTAGCTGCTGTGGAACAAGTCCCCCAGAAAGAGGACGCGCTGCGGTTTGAACTCCAGCAGCACCATCGCCAGGCGGTCCCAGTTGGCATCCGCCACGGCCGGGGGCACGGCGATGCCCCGTTTGCGGAAGTGCATGGCTTTCCCGAAATGCAGGTCGGCCAGGAAGAGCGTTTGCGCCTCTTTCCAGTAAGCAGCCCCGGTTCCGTGCAATACCAAATGCTGCCCTTCCCATTCAAATACCGTCATAGGGCAAACTCTTTTTGCATTTTTCGGATGCGGTCTTCCAGTTTTTCCGAGCTGAGGCGCACGCGGAGGCGATCCACGAGGATGGGGAACGCAAACGGAGTGGCCTTCGACGGGCGCGACAGCACGATGCGCTGCCCGGCAATGCGTTGCAGGGCACTGCGCAGCCGGGCCTCTTCCAGTTGGAACAGGCGGGCCTCCTCGTGCGCTTGTTGCAGGAGCAGGTTATCCGGTTCATAGACTTTGAACACGTCGAAGAAGAGTTGCGAAGAGGCCTGCACATGCCGGTCTTTCTTCTGTTTTCCCGGATACCCTTTGAATATGAGCCCTGCGATGCCTGCGATATCGCGGAAGCGCCGTCGGGCAAGTTCTGTGGCGTTGAGGCTGCTTTCGATATCGGCGCCCAGTGCTTTTGTCGAGAAAAAGCCCTGGCGGAGCGCCTCTTCTACTGGTATTTCGCTATCGGACAACAGCTCGAAGCCGTAGTCGTTCATGGCAATGGAAAAAGAAATGGGTTGCAGACGCGACAGGCGGTAGGCGAGCAGTGCGCTCATACCCTCGTGCACGAACCGGCCTTCAAAGGGATACACCAGAAGGTGGAAGCCCTCTTTGGTGGAGAAGTATTCCAGCAGGAGTTCATCATTGCGCGGCAGGTGGGAGCGCGTGCGCTGGAGGGCGAAGAGGGGTTCCAGTGCCACAAGTTCCGGGTCTACGGCGGCGCCTGAGGCGGCCTCGTCTATTTTGAGGCGCAGATGTTCGCCCATTTGGGAGGACCAGGGCAGGCGCCCGCCCAGCCAGGAAGGTACTTTTCCATCTTTTTGCTTGCTGGCCCGCACCTGTACGGTCATCTCTTTGATGCGCACCAGCTCCAGGTTTTTTCCTGCAAACCAAAACACATCCCCCGGCTTCAACAAGCCCACGAAGCGCTCCTCGATGGTGCCGAGATACCCTCCACTGACGTATTGGACCTGCATGCCGGCATCGCTCACGATGGTGCCTATCTGCATGCGGTGCTGCATAGCGATGCGCCGACTGTTGACGCGGTACAACCCATCCTCACCGACCTCCACCTTTTTAAATTCGTCATACGCGTGCAGAGATGCTCCTCCATCGCGGATAAACGACAGCACCCAGTCCCATTCTTGCCGGGATATACTTTCAAAAGCAAACGTACGCTGCACTTCGGGCAGGATCTCCTCCGGGCGAAAGCCTTCTGACACGGCCAGGGTGAGCAGGTACTGGGCCAGCACATCGAAGCAACGCACGTATGGCGTACGGCTCTCCACCTGTCCGGAGGCGATGGCCTGCCGGAGCGCGGCTCCTTCCACCAGTTCGAGGCTATGGGTGGGGGCAAAAAAAATGCGACTCAGGGCCCCCGGCTGATGTCCGCTGCGGCCTGCCCGCTGCATACAGCGGGCGACTCCTTTGGGGCTGCCAATCTGCACGATGGTTTCCACAGGGCGGAAATCTACGCCCAGGTCGAGGCTGGACGTGCAGACTACGGCTTTCAGCACCCCTTCGTGGAGGGCGTTTTCGACCCAGTCGCGCAGTTCGCGGCTCAGGGCGCCATGGTGCATGGCCAATGCACCCGCCAGGTCGGGACAAACATCGAGGAGCTGTCGGTACCAGATTTCGCATTGCGAACGGGTGTTGGCGAAGAGCAGGGTGCTCTTGCTCCGCTCGATGATGGGCAATACCTTTTCCACCATGCGCAGCCCCAGATGGCCTGCCCAGGGGAAGCGCTCAATTTCGTCGGGCAGCAGGGTCTGCACCTCGATTTTTTTTTCAATATCGGCACGGATGATGATGTGCCCCGTTTCATCGGCTCTGGAGCCCAGGAGGACTGCCAATGCTTCTTCGAGGTTGCCAATAGTAGCCGAGATACCCCATACTTTTAGCCGGGGGGAGATACTGCGCAGTCGGGAGATGGCCAATTCCATCTGTACGCCCCGTTTGGAGCCCAGCAATTCGTGCCATTCATCGCAAACAAGCGTTTTCAGGGACTGGAAGTACTGCGGGTATCCTTTCATGGCCAACAGCAGGTGCAGGCTTTCCGGGGTGAGGATCAGGATTTCGGGCGGTTTTTTCTTTTGGCGCTGTCGGTCGGCGGCACCGGTATCCCCGTTGCGCACGGCCACTTCCCAGTCCAATCCCAGTCCTTGCACGGCGCGTTTTGCAGCCAGCAGGATTTCCCCTGCCAGGGCCCGGACAGGCGTGATCCAGATGGCCTGTACCCCCGGACGGGCAGTGCCCGCATGCCGCTCGCGCATCCCTTCCAGTAAGATCGGCAGCAGCAGGGAATACGTTTTCCCGCTTCCCGTAGGTGCGTTCACCAGGCCTTCCCGCCCCTCCAGGCAGGCTAACCACGCGGAGCGCTGGAAAGCAAAGGGCTGCCAGGACTGTTGCGAAAACCACTTCTCTGCCGAACCAAGTAGCGCGTCATTTGTCATAGATTGCATAACAACCCGCCCCGGCACTTGTTCCCGAGGGCAGGTATTTGGAAATATATTTCTGTCTCCTTCAAATTTTCAGACATTTATACTTATTTTTGAATGTTTTCAATAAAAAAACACCCTTTTTACCGCAAAAAATAAATACACTGTCATGAGCACTGACCATATCTGGCTGCAGCATTACTCAAGCGAAGTACCTGCGCACATTGATTCAGAAGCTTTCTCGTCCATTTCTGAGATGTACGATGGCTGCTTCAAAAAATTCAAGGACAAGTATGCGTTTGCCTATATGGGCAAGAAGATCACCTACGGGGAAATGGACGTGCTGTGTCGGCAGTTTGCAGCGTACCTGCAGTCCATTGGGCTGAAGCCGGGCGACCGCATTGCCTTCATGATGCCCAATATGCTGCAGTACCCCATTGCCCTGTTCGGAGCCTTGCGCGCCGGTCTCGTGGTCGTCAACACCAACCCGCTCTATACGCCGCGGGAGATGCTCCACCAGTTCAATGACTCCGGCTCCACGGCCATCGTGATTGCGGAGAACTTCGCGTTCAACCTCGAAAAAATTCTGGGCGAGACGAGCATCAAGCACATCGTCCTGACCAGTGCGGGAGAGATGCTCAACTTCCCCAAAAATTTGCTGGTCAACTACGTCGTGCGCAAGGTGCGCAAGATGGTGCCGGCGTATTCGCTGCCCGGGGCAGTCACCTTCTCGCACGCCATCCAGGTGGGCAAGGGAAAAACGTTCAACCCGGTCAAGAGCAGCCCCGACGACGTCATTTTGCTGCAATATACCGGTGGCACCACGGGCGTATCCAAAGGCGCGATGCTCACCAACCGGAACCTGGTTTCCAACGTCCTGCAGTTCAATGCGATGGGGGGGGATATCATCAACCAGATCAAAGACCCTATCATCATTTGTGCGCTGCCCTTGTACCATATCTTTGCATTCACCGTCAATGCACTCTGTTTCATGTACCGCGGCGGGATGAACGTGCTGGTCATCAACGGCCGCGACATTGGTTCCATCATTAAGGAATTCAAGACTTTTCCGGTCAATGCCATCACCGGGGTGAACACGCTGTTCAATGCTTTGCTCAACCACCCGGAATTCGACAAGCTGGACTTCAGCGGTCTGAAGCTCACGGGCGGCGGCGGCACGGCGATACAAGTGGCCGTAGCCGAGCGCTGGAAAAAAGTGACCGGCTGCGACCTATCCGAGGGATATGGCATGACGGAGACTTCCGCGGTATCCACCATCAACCCTCTCGGGGGCAAGGGAAGGCTGGGCACGATTGGAGTACCTATCCCCTCGACCGAAATCCGGATTGTAGATGAGCAGGGTCAATCCTTGCCGGCAGGTGAATCGGGAGAGATACAGATCAAGGGGCCACAAATCATGAAAGGGTACTACAACCGCCCGGATGCCACGGAGGAGGTCCTCAAAGACGGCTGGCTCAGCACTGGCGATGTCGGCGTTATGGAACCCGACGGCTTTTTCCGGATTGTGGACCGCAAAAAAGATATGATTCTCGTGTCCGGCTTCAACGTGTTCCCGAACGAGATCGAAGGGGTATTGGCCATGCACCCCAAAGTACTGGAGGCGGCAGCCGTAGCGATCCCCGACGAGAAATCGGGGGAGGCCGTCAAGGTGTATGTGGTGAAAAAAGACGATTCGCTCACAGAGGCAGAACTCATCGCTTTTTGCCGCGAAAACCTCACGGGCTATAAAATCCCGCGCATTGTCGAGTTCATCGATCAACTACCTAAGACGAATGTGGGTAAAATCCTGCGCCGCGTGTTGAAAGACGATGCAGCGTCAAAGGTGAGTTGAGAAAGAGAGAGGGGGGCGCCGGGGGTGCCCCCCTCTCCTTTTCAGCGGACCCTCCGCTGCCGGAGCGCCTCAAACAGCACGATGGCTGCCGAGGCAGAGACGTTCAGGGAATCTACCTCCCCTTGCATGGGGATGATGACCCGCTCGCTAGACTCTCGCACCCATACTTCGGAAATACCGTGGGCTTCGCTGCCCATCACAAAAGCGACGGGGCTGCGCAGGTCGCAGTCGAAATAGGGCCTGCTGGCCTCCAGCCAGGTGGACAGGATGCGCACTCCGTGCAGGTGCAGCCACTTGAGGGCAGGTGCAGCCTCGGTCGTTACGAGAGGCACCGAAAAGACAGCGCCCAGGCTGGCCCGGATGACG
Organism: uncultured Haliscomenobacter sp.; assembly: GCA_964607915.1. Lineage (GTDB taxonomy): Bacteria > Bacteroidota > Bacteroidia > Chitinophagales > Saprospiraceae > JADJPL01. The sequence continues at coordinate 11,540 of CAZSMU010000070.1, read as the reverse complement.
TTGGGGTTGTACTCATCCACCAAAGGGTCGCATACGATTACCGCGTCGGCGCCTGCAGCGTCGGCGGTACGCAGCATAGCCCCCAGGTTGCCGGGTTTTTCCACGGTCTCCAGTACCAGCAGCAATGGATTCTCCGATAGCTGCAGGTCGCTCAGACGGAGGTCGCGCCGTTCTAACAAAGCGACGACATTCGGAACGCCCGCCCGGTAAGCGATTTTTTCCATCACCGGGGTGCTGACGCGAATCAACTCTCCGGGGGAGAAGACGGCGGCCGCCAGCATCTCGTCCAGTGCGTCGGGTGCGGTACAACTCTCGTCGTACAACAGGCACTGCGCACGAAACCCGTTTTTCAACGCCAGGCCGACCTCCCGCAGCCCTTCCGCTACGATGAGTCCCTGCTTTTTTCGTTCCCGGGCCTTCTCCGCCAACAGCAGCACCTGCTTGACCAAGGGGTTTTGTACACTGTTTATGATACGCGCCATCTTGCGTAGTTTTATCACAAAATGACTACATTTTCTGTAATTTGGCAACTTTCCTTGAATTCTGATAAAAAAGCGTTGCATTGAAACTCGTTGGACTCCCGCACTTCCCCGACTATGAATTGATAGACAGCGGGGATTACCGGAAATTGGAGCGCTTCGGGCGCTTTGTGGTATCCCGCCCCGAACCACAGGCCATCTGGTCGCCCGCGCTGGGCGAAGCAGAATGGGCGCGGCAAGCGCAGGCTATTTTCGAGCGCAGGAACACCTCCCCCGTCCAATCGGACGAGGGCAACTGGACGCTCAAACCTGGTATGCCGGAACAATGGTTCATCGGGTACGACTACGGGGGTATGCACCTGCAATTCCGACTGGGGCTAACTTCCTTCAAGCACCTGGGCATTTTCCCGGAGCAAGCTGCCAACTGGAACTATCTGTACGATGCCATCCGTGCCATCCCCATAGAAAGCCCGCGAGCGCTGAACCTCTTCGCCTACACCGGTGGGGCTTCCTTAGCTGCCCGGGCAGCCGGTGCCGACGTCGTCCACGTGGACGCCGTAAAGCCTGTGATTACCTGGGCCAGGCAAAACATGGAAGCCAGCGGACTGGAAAACATCCGCTGGGCCGTAGAAGACGCCTTGAAGTTTGCAAAAAAGGAGGCGCGGCGCGGACGTACCTTCCACGCCATCATACTGGATCCCCCTGCGTATGGCAGAGGGCCGGAAGGAGAAAAGTGGCTGTTGGAAAAGCACCTCAACGAATTGTTAGGACTCTGCCGGGAACTGCTGGATTCCCACCACGGGGTTTTTCTTTTGAATCTCTATTCCATGGGGTTCTCCCCTTTGGTAGCCGACAACCTGGTACGCCAACACTTCCCGCAGGTTGCCCTGCCGGAGTTTGGCGAGTTGTTTGTCCCGGACCGGCGCGGGGCCAGGCTCCCCCTGGGTTCTTTTGTCCGCTTCACCCATTCGGTTTGAACAGGCCCAGCAGGAAAAATCGCGTTGGTTCATCCAGATATTTACCCGCCACGCGCAACATGGCCAGCACGGCGCTGTGGGTCAGGCGGGGTGTCTCCTGGGTTTCGACAGCGCGCAGCGTTTCCGACAGCAGCGCAAAGAGGTAGTCCTCCATCTCTTCCCCGTCGAAATGGAGTGCAGCAGCCATAGCCTGCCCCAGTACGCCCCGCAGGTCGTCGTCGAGCGACAGTTTGTACCGGCCGTCTTTCAGAAATTTCACTTTGCTCGCCATAATGGAGCTAAGTTACGCAAAACGGTTGGTAAAACAACCCCTCGCAACCAG
>CAZSMU010000070.1:0-9662 GCA_964607915.1 uncultured Haliscomenobacter sp. | reverse complement strand
CGAATGACCAGCATGGGCACGTCGCCGTCTATTTTGAGCAGGCTTTCCGATACGCTGCCCAGGAGTAGGCGCTCGACCTGAGAGTGTCCTTTAGCGCCCATCACGAGGAGGTTGGCACCCTGCTGGCGCACATATCCATAGATGCAGGAAGCCACGCTGGAAGACTGCCGTTCGACGAAGGCCGTTTCGATGGTGTCTGCTTCTGCTCCGGCGTAGCGTTTGAGGAAATCGCGGAAAGCCGCTCTGCGGTCCTCGACCACCATACGCCGCACGTCTTCTATCTTTTCGACGAGATAGATGTTGAGGTTGGGCAGCTCATAGACATTGACGCAGGTGATGCGGACGGACGCTCCGAGGGTGCGGCGCAGCGCGAGTGCAGTCTCGAGCGCTTTCACAGAGTAGGGGGAAAAATCAACCGGAACGACGATATGGCTGATTTGGGCGGGCGCGTATTCCGGTACGATGAGCACATTTGCCGGTGCTTTCCGGACCAGGTTGCCGGCGAGGATGCCGCGGTCGGCCGCCTCCCGTTTTTGTCCGACTACGACGAGGTCGGCCTTCAGCGCTTCCGCTTCGCTCAGGATGTGTTCCAGCGGGTTACCCTCGCGTACCTCCGACGAGACCTTGCTCTGTTGGCAGAGCGGGTGCATCTGAACGCGCGATTCCACTTCTTCCCGCACGCCCTTGTTGAACCCGAGGGCATCGGGAACCATGGCCGCAACCGGCTCAAGGCCCTGGAACCATTCAAAGCGCGGGATGACGTGCAGGATGCGCGTTGTTTTCACCGGTACGGCAGCCGTAAAGAAATCGAGATACCGCAGTACCGATTCGTCGGAACTACCCAAATTCAGGGCGGCCAGCATGTGGCGGACGGAGAAAGCGGTGCTGTGTGCAGCCGCTTTCTTTTCTTTTTTGACGATGGCATTCATACGTGTGCAATTTTGGTCAAGAAACAGAACCATCGCAAGGGGATACATCGCAATCCGCGTTCCGGTTACATCCCTCTCGCGACAAGTCTACCATTTGCCCACATATTAGCCTTTTTACAACAAACTGGAAATGATAATTATACGCTCGATAGCTGACAAAAATCAGCATAGGTACATGCTTGCCTTAGCGGATGGGTTCGACCGTATAGCCGACTGCTTTGAGGAGGCGCAGCACCCCGTTTTCCCCACCCAGGTGACCGGCGCCGACGGCGAAGAAGGTCGGTTTTTCTACCATCATCTTTTCCATCACCGGAATCCAGTTTCGGTTTCGGTTCGTCAGCAGCACCTGTTCAAATCCGGCGATTTCCGGGTCTTCGGAAGCCTGGCGCTGCATGCCTTCGATATCCTGGTCTTTGTATAGCTGCACCAGTTTTTTGAACGAATCATCTTCCCCCTGATTTAGGCTGCGGACTGTGGCGGCCAGCATTTCGGCCTGGTGGCGATAGGGGATGCTGTCGAAGATGCTCATTTGGAAAGCCATGGTTTCCAGGCCCTCTACGGGTTTTTTCGCAGCCTGGGCCATTTCCATGAACTCCATTTCGTAGGAGGTTATGGCATCCCGGCCGCCGGGCGCACCCATCATGGACGGGTCGAGGGCGGTGAGGAACAGCGGCTTGATGCGGTTTACGAGGAACATGGGGAGCCCCAGGCCTTCGAAGTGTTTTTTCACGGCCGTATAATCCTCGGGAGTGAGCAGGTCCTGAAGGGAGGTATCTTTTTTCATAAAAGACTGGCTCAACATCGGCATGAGCTTGCTGAAGTCCGACATATCGTCCATGTCTATTTCGAAGGTCACGCGACGGGCGTTTGCAAAGGCTTTTTTAGTAGCCTCTGTCATAAAGAAGTCCGACTTCCCAATCATGTGGATGGTACCATAGACGTAGGAAGGTGCTTTGAGGTCTTTTCCGCTCACCGACCAGAGGAGGGCGCGCTCCTGCGCCCGGGCGGGCAGCAGGGCGAGGGAGCAGGCGAGCAAAGTCAGGGCAATCCGGGCTGTATTTGTGTTCATTGTTCAATGCATTTTATCAAAATCCTCAATAATATTCAGCAACAAGAGGATATCGTTCAGATAGCCCCTTACCAATTCGAAATGGACGTTGGAGCGGAACAAGCGCGGCTCCAGGATATCGCGGTCTTCATCCACGGCGATAAAAATTTCCTCGCCTATAAAAGACAAATAGAAATCCTTATCTGTTGCCCGGCTGTACCGGACAATTGCCTCCTGGATAGGCTCAGACAGTATTCCCACCACGTGGGTTGCTTTGGTCGCGTACGTCATAAACATATCGCGGAACTCTACATTCAGGATTTCCTTGTCGGCATTCACTCCTCCCTCCCGGGTGAACTCCCTCAGGGCACGGCTGCAGAACTGACGCCTCCGCCGCGGCCAGATGGCGACCCTTCCGACGGCTTCTTCCGCAAAGACCGCATGGAGAAAAATACCCCGGAACACGCGGCTCATCCCCGCCCCTACCACGGAAAATTCCTCGACCCTCAGTTCGCTCAATTCAAAGCCCATCTCCCCCACCTGTCCGTGGATGCGGTCTTCTCCCCGATACACCTGGGCTTCGCTGTGGAACAGGCCGCTTTTTTCAAATTCATCCCTGGAGATGAAGCCGGCACTCTCGTAGTGCAATTTGCCCATATTGGGGAAGTCGCCGATAAAATCGAGGATCAAGTTCATAATCCTCGGCTTGAACGTCTGTATAAATTGCCGCACACGGTACAGGAGAAACAGAATGTACAGGACAATCGGGATGGAAAACGCTACAAAAACCACAAATTCCCCGATGTAGAACTCGAAAGCCAACAAGGCCAAAAGCAACAGCGCCGACCCGGCGAGCAGGCGCAGCAGGCGCAGGCGCAGGCGTTCCATGCGCACCAGTTCCGGGTGGATGGTATGGTTGTAATAAACCCTGAAGCGATCTTGCTGGTTCATGGGACAAAGATAAGCCTCAAATCCGGAATCCGGAAAGGGTTCCTGCGGGTGTCCGGGCCCGTAGCGGCCCTCCTCCGCTCACCCGCGTACCCTGCCCTGCAAGCCCCCCGTATGTACGACGCACAAGCGCGTCCCCCGGGGAAAGCGGTCGCGCCGAATCAGGTCCCAGACGCCGAAGAAGAGCTTGCCGGTATAGACCTGGTCGAGGGGGATACCGTGGCGGGCTTCAAACGCCTGCATGAAGTGCACCAGTTCCGGCGTATAGCGCGCGTAGCCGCCAAAGTGGTAATCGGCCACTACGTCCCAGGGTCGAGGGGAATCCTCTTCCTCAGGCAGGAAGGCAGCTACGCTTTTTTTCATAAACATACCTTTCAATACACTGATTCCCAAAACCTGTACTTCATTTTGAAAGCCTTGAATCAAGCCTGCAAGGGTGGCGCCTGTGCCACAGGGAGCACAGCAAACATCCGGAGCGCACTGGGCGGCGAGTTCCAGGGCGAGTTCACGGCAACCCTGCAGGGCCAGAGCGTTTGAACCGCCCTCCGGCAGCACATACGTCGCATCCCGGTCAGATTGCGTCCATTGTGTAATATCCAGCGCCGCTTTTTCGCGGAATGTGGAGCGGTCCATGAAGTGCAGGGCCATGCCACAGCGGCGGGCGAACGCGAGCGTAGGGTTGAGCGGCAGGCATTCTTCCCCCCGGATAACGCCGATGGTTTGGAAGCCAAACAAGGGGCCGGCGGCCGCACAAGCCGCGATATGGTTGGAAAAAGCCCCACCGAAAGTACACAAGGTCCGGAAGCCCTGTTCACGGGCTGTCAGGAGGTTGTATTTCATTTTCCGCCACTTGTTACCGCAGAAGGCGTGGTCGTCCGGCTCGACGGGCAGGGCCAGCAGATCGTCGCGCTTGACGAATACCCGGACGCCTTTTTCCGCGAGCATAGGCTCCCCGAGTTCCTGGACTGGGCTGGGCGGGCTGTTGCGCAGATATTCCCAGGCATCCATCAATAGCCAAACACGTTCTCCAGGGAGAGCTGGGTCAGCGGACCGAAGGATTCCAGGTAGGACAAGTCCACCGAGCGCTGGTCGCCCAGGACGAGGAAGGTATAGCCCCTGTTTTTCACGTAGCGCTCCTGGAAGTCCAGCAAATCCTGGACGGAAGCATCGCGCATGCGCTCGTACAGGTCTCTGCGCAGGTCGCGCGGATGGCCGAGGTCCTTGTTGGCGCGCCAGGTCCAATAGATTTCGGAGGGGGCCATGCGCTCCGTCTCTATTTTTTTGAGGATGGCCAGTCGGGCCTGTTCAATTTGGCGCTCATCTACCGGCATATTTTGAAGGATATCCCGCATGGCGGGGATGGCCTCGCGCAGCTTATCGGGCTGGGTACCCACATAAGCCTGCAGATAGTGGGCCAGGTGCTGGCGGCGGGGCGAGCTGTAAAACGCGTAGGTAGAATAGGCCAGGGCTTTGGATTCCCGTATTTCCTGAAAGACGATGGAAGAGAGGCCATAGCCGAAGTAGTCGTTGTAGAGATCCCGCATCAGGTGTTCTGCCAGGTTGAAGTACGGAGTGCCCTTGGACACCAGCAGCACATCGGCCTGCACGATGGGAAAGTCCACAAACAAGACCCGGTTGCTTGCTGTGTCCAGTTCGGGGAAGGCTTTGAGCGGGGGCAGGGGGTAGCGGGGGGCGTGTGGGTAGCGCTGCAAGTACTTCACCACTTCGGAAGCCTTTTTCTGACCGTAGTAATGGATGGAGCGCGGCGAATCGGCTAGTTTGCGCACCAGGTCGGCGAGCGTTTCCGGGTTTAAATCCTTGAGAGCCTCCGCGCTCAGGCGGAATGTGAACGGCGACTGTGGGCCGTGCTTGGCGTAACTGGCCATAGCCTGGCGCAGGATTACGCTGCGGTCGCTCTTGGCATTTTCGCGCTGCGTCAGGATATCGGAGACCAGGTTTTGCCAGACCGCTTCATCGGCGCGGACGTTGGCCAGGATATACTCGATGAGTTCCAGTCCTGCTTCGAAGGATTCTTCCAGTCCGGAGACAGACAAGTAGGAGCGCTCCTCTTTGCACACCACGTCGAGCGACAGGCCGAGCCGGAAGAACCGGGTTTGCAGGTCGGCGGGGCTGTAGCTGCCGGCGCCCAGATAGGGCAGGTACTGCAGGGCCAGGGCCAGGAGGGGATCGCTGTTTTTGCCTGCGTCAAAAATATAGTCCATTCGGAACAGCGCATTCGACGGGTTGTGGACATAATCCAGGTGAAGTCCGTCGGCGAGGGGTATTTTTTCTATAGCGGAGTCAAAATCCACGAAAGCCGGTTCCAGTTGGCGGGTGGGGAGGCGGTAAAAATCGCGGGCGAACTCCGACATGGCCTCGCGCTGCAGTTCGACGGGGGTGATGGGTGGTTTTTCCACTTTGAGGACTCCGGTATCTTCGCCCTGGCGCTTAAAGACGGCCACGAAGTTATCTTCCCGGAAGTTGTGGCGGGCAAACTCCGTGATTTTTTCTTTGCTGACCTGTTCCATCCAGTTCAGGCGGGCGGCCATGCGGGCCCAGTCTATCCCGAGGATGAAGGCCGAGGCCATCATCTGTACGCGGGACTCGTTGGACTCTGCCGCTTTGATTTCGCCCAGTTTAAAGTCTTTGACGACCGCCTCCACCAGCCAGTCGGGGAAGTCCCCATCCCGGAGCCGCTGCAGGACCTGGAGGAGGAGGGCTTCCACTTCTTCCAGGGTTTGGCCTTCGCGCGGTTTAGCATAGAGGCCGAACGCGGAATAGTCTTCGTGTATCCATATCCAGGCTTCTGACTCCAGCACCAGTTGGCGTTGGTTGAGTTCGAGGTCGAGCAGGCCGGCCTGTTGGTTATAGAGGAGGTGTTGGGCCAGTATCCCCAGGAAGGGGTCTTCGCTTTGGCTGTTGCCCAGGCGCCAGCCCATCATGAGGTAAGGGGCTTCTTTTCCCACCACCTCGCGCCTGATCGGCCCCGGTACGGGGGATTGCTGTTCGAACTCGAAAGGCGGCACGGGCCTGGGTTCGAAGCTGCCGAAGTACGTTTCCGCCCACGCCACGACCTCTTCGGGTTCAAAATCGCCCGACAGGATGAGGGCCATATTGCCGGGCACGTAGTAGGATTCGAAGAACCGCTGGATATTCACCATTGAAGGGTTGCGCAGGTGTTCCGGCCGCCCCATCGTCGTCTGGGTGCCGTAGGGGTGGCTGGGGAACAGCGCTTCGTACAGGGCGCTGTTCACCTTGCGGAAATCGCGGTCCTGGTTGATGTTGAACTCCTCGTACACCGTTTCGAGTTCCGTATGGAACAAGCGGAGGGCCATCATGCGGAAGCGCTCCGATTCCAGGCGCATCCAGCGTTCGATTTCGTTGGAGGGGATATCGTTGATATACACCGTCTGCTCGACCCAGGTGTAGGCATTGGTAGCTTTAGCGCCGATGGCGCCGGCCAGTTTGTCGTACTCGCTGGGGGCTACCAGACGGGCTGCCTCGAAGGAAAGGCGGTCAATCTCCGCATAGATGCGCCGACGCTCGGCCTCGTCTTTGGCGTGGCGATGCGCTTCGTAGCATTGGGCGATTTTTTCGAGCAGGATTTTCTCCTGCTCCCAGTCCACCGCCCCTATGCGGCTGGTCCCTTTGAACAGCATGTGCTCCATGTAGTGCGCCAGGCCGGTAGTATCCGCAGGGTCTTGCTTGGAGCCGGCGCGCACGACGATGTGCGTATATACGCGCGGTTCTTTTTTGTTCACGCTCAAAAAGAGGCGAAACCCGTTGGAGAGGGTGTATATCCGCGCCTGCAGGGGGTCGCCGGGGATGCTGACATAAGGTTGTGCGGTATGGACCATGTATGGAAATTTATGGGACTTGTTGCGAAGAAATCGCTAGCCCTTAATACAAATTTGCGGGCATTGAAGTTGAGCGGATTTTTTTAAAAGCTGATTTTCGCATTCTTATGTCCCTTGTGGCGCTCGTCTTTTGGTACTGTGAAAAACTTTTTTTAGCATTACTGCAAAAATAGTTTCAGCCATGCAGCAGTTTTTCAGTTCCCTTGTTTTCACCTTTGGCCCATTTCTCTTTTTGATGGGCATGACCCTGTATTCCTGTGCGCAGGCACCCGCCCTGCCGTCTCTTTCTGCTTTTGCCGACCCCCTGTACAAAAACCACGGGACGTACCGGGAAAAAAGCATCCAAAGCCGCCGGTTCAAGCACTCCGACATGGAGCCGCTCCTGAAGGCCCTGCCGGCCCCCTTTGAGGTGAAGGCCGTGGGGAAATCCATGGAGGGACGCCCCATTTACCATGTAAAAATCGGTTCCGGCCCGGTGCAGGTGCTGCTCTGGTCGCAGATGCACGGCGACGAGTCCACGGCGACTATGGCCCTGCTCGACCTGTTCAACTTCATGCAGCGGAACGACGAGCTGAACCCGCTCCGCGAATTGCTGCAAAAAGAGCTCAGCATCCACTTCATCCCCATGCTAAACCCCGATGGCGCCGAGCGCTTCACCCGGCGCAACCTGCTGGAAATAGACATCAACCGGGATGCCGACCGCCTCGTGACGCCGGAGGCCCGCCTGCTCAAGCACATGCGCGACAGCCTGAACGCCGACTGGGGCTTCAACCTCCACGACCAGAACCGCTATTATTCGGCGGGGCTGAACCCGCACACCGCTTCCATCTCCTTCCTGGCGCCCGCGTACAACGTGGAAAAGGAAATCAACGACGTGCGCGGCAACGCCATGCGCCTGATCGGCTTCATGAACCGCACCCTGCAGGAGTTCATCCCCGGCAAAGTGGCGCGCTACGACGATACGTTCGAGCCCCGCGCATTCGGAGACAACATCCAGAAGTGGGGCACCAGCACCATCCTCATCGAATCCGGTGGACTGGAAGGGGATCCCGAAAAGCAGGAGTTGCGCCGTCTGAATTTCGTCTCTATCCTCACCGCTCTGGAAACCATCGCCAACCAGAGCTACGCGCAGTACGACTTCTCCTGGTACGAAGCGCTGCCCTTCAACGAAAGCAACGGCTTCCACGACCTCATCCTGCGGGAAGTGGAGGTACAGCGCAACGGCGGCTGGCACAAGGTAGATCTCGCGTTCCGGCGCGAGGAGGTCAATACCAACAACGCCCGTTCCTTCTACTACCGCAGCTCTATCGTGGACCTGGGCGATATGTCGGTACACCACGCATACGACGACTACCCGCTCGCCGGCTACCGGGCAGTACCCGGGAAAGCCTACTCCAGCGTACTGCCCAACGTGCAGGAATTGAGCAAACTGGATATCCACAGCCTCCTGCGCCAGGGGATAACCGATATCCCCGTCAGCTCCTTTGAACTCGGCCCGGACCTCAGCAGCCTGCCCGTGCGCATCGTCAAGCCCGGCAACAACGGCAACGCCGTCCGATTAGGGCAAAATCCCTCCCTGCTGCTGCAAAAGAACGGGGAAACCCACTACGTCGTAGTCAATGGCTCCCTCTTCGACCTCCGCAAAGGCCCGGAAGAAATCAAAGCGCAAGTCGCAAAAGGGGTGCGGGGGAATTAGGGGTTGTGCAAAAAGCCCTCATAGCAGCCCTTCGGGCAGCAATGAGGGCTTTTTACATAACCCCGAATCCGTCAGCATACGGCCTAAGCCTAAAAGGGTAACCTAGATACCAATTTTTCGGAATTGACAATAGACTTGTTGCGAGGGGGATCATCGAGGGGTCAAAAGCCCCCGCTCCGTGCGCCCTCCATGCCGCGCCGTGCGCCTGCTCCGCTGCGCACGCTTGCATGTCGCGCGCACGTCGCTCCCATCCACCCTGACTTGCCCTTTGCTCACACACAACATGACCTGCCTCAAAACTGGCGGGCGACCCGGAACCCGTAGTCGGTGTCCCCGCTCGACGGGCCGTCGTAGCTCCGGTCCGAGACCCGGCAGCTCCTGGAGCCGTAGTCCCAGCTACCGCCCCGGAGCACCCGGGTAACGCCCGAAGATGGACCGATAGGATCCTTTTGCGCTTCAGCCTCATACTCTCCGTACCAATCCCAGCACCACTCCCACACGTTCCCACTCATATCGTACAGCCCAAATGGATTTACTTCTTTGATCCGCACCGGGCGTGTACGGCCACCGCTGTTATTATCATACCACGCATAATCCCCCAGAGCCCCTTCCTCGTCCGTCCCGGCGTACTTTTGCTGTTCACCCCCGCGCGCCGCGTACTCCCACTCCGCCTCCGTCGGCAGGCGGTAGCCCGCGCCTCCCGGACCAGGCCAGGAAGTGTTTTTCCCCGTTTCCGGATATGCCTTTTCCAACCCCATTTGCCCGCTCAGCCAGTTCGTGTATTCGATGGCATCGTACCACGATACGTTCACCACCGGGTTGTCGCCGGCTATCCCCCAGCCCGGTGCTTCCGGCATGTCCACTTCCCCCTTGCGCGCTGCCACGTAGAGCCCGTACTGCCACCACGTCACCTCCGTCTCCGACATCCTGAAATCCGATACCACCACTTCGCGAACGGGCTTTTCATCATCTTCCCCATTCGCACTCCCCATGTTGAAAGCCCCTCCTTTTATCGCCACCATCTTCGGATAGTAGCGCGATTCCAAAAAAGAAGTCCGCTCACCGTCCAACACGCGCAATGCCCCCCGAAGGCCAACCCGGTCTTTTATGCCCCCAGCATCCAGGCGACGGCCCAGCAACCCGTACGCCGTGTCCAGAATACCTACCGCCTTCTCCAAATCCCC
>CAZSMU010000069.1:0-19547 GCA_964607915.1 uncultured Haliscomenobacter sp. | reverse complement strand
ACAAAAAATGACTCTTTTTTCCCTCCTCGCTGACCCCGCGCAACAAGTCTATTTTCTTTAAAAAATGGAAAGTTGAGATGAAGTTTCGTTGCATATCCAACAGCATCCGTTTCCGGGTGCGCAAGTCTGATTTGGAAACGCTCCAGGCGCGGGGTTTCGTGGAAGAGGCCGTCCACTTTGGGTCGGGGGCGAGTTTCCGCTTCCGGGTGGAGTGGAGCGAGGTACCTGCGCTGGAGGCCCGCTTTGAAGAAGGATGCATTTCTGTCCTGTTGCCTGGCGAGCAGGCCCGTGAGTGGATAGCCTCTGAGGAGGTTGCCATTGAACAAACCGTCGGGGGGCTGCAGATTCTTCTGGAAAAAGACTTTCCCTGTCGGCACACCTCTGAATCCAACCGGGAGGATACTTTTTACGAACTGGCTCCGGAGGATCCGTCTTTGTGCTGAGACAGCCTTTTGCCGGGGGCGGCGAAGAGGGGCTTGAGGTTTTCTTTTTTCCCTGTCTAATCTCCGCCCAGCCTTCCGGACGCCCAGGAGAGTGCGAGCAGGTGTTTCTGGTACAGGCCCTGTAGTTTGGCGTATTTGACCTGGGCTTCCAGGAGTTTTTGCTCGCGGGTGTTGAGCAGGAACACGGAGCTTTCCCCGAGGTCAAACTTCACGCGTTCGGCGTCGAGCAGGCGCTGGTAATTATCGCTGATGCTGCGGTACAGCGCGATTTGAGAGGCGCTGTTTTGCAGTTCGGAAAAGTAATTGCGCATTTTCACTTCCAGATCTGCCTGTTTTTGCTGTAGTTTGTTGGTTGTGGTTTCCTGTTTCAGAGTAGTCAGGGCGAGTTTGCCCCTTTCTTTGCGCAGGAAGAGGGGGAAGGAGAAGTCGAGGCCCCATTTGTAATTTTGCAGTAGGGCATCGCGGAGCAGGTTGCCAGCCCCGTTGGCGGGGGTGAAATCGGTGCCATTCCCGAGGAGGTTGTAGGAGAGGTCGAGCCGGGGCTTGAGTTGTTCGGCTGCGAGGCGCCGTTCGATAGCCAGTTGCTGGAGTTCCAGTCCGAGGAGGCGCAGTTCCGGGTGTCGGGGCAATTCGACCAGGAAAGAGTCCAGTAGGGGTAGGATAGGGGCGTTGGTATCTGCGAAAACAGCGGGCTGTCGGCCGCCGGACAGTGGGCTGCCGGGCGGCGAGGGGCGGTTTGGCGACCAGAAAAAAGCTTCCAGGGCCTGTGCGGCGACCTTCGTAGCCAGGCGTGCCTCATTGAGGTCAAAGAGGCGGTTTTGGAGCAGGATATAGGTCTCCAGAGTATCTACGGCGGGCTTGTCGCCTTGCAGGAAGCTTTCCACGACGCCCCCCAGGCGAAAGCGTGCGATATCGGCGGCTTGTTGGTAGATGCCCACCTGTGCCCAGGCCACCGACCAGTCAACAAAGGCGAGCCCTGCCTCGAAGAGCAGGTCGTTGAGTTGGCTTTGCCGGGTTGCACCCGCCATCGGCAATCCCAGGCGGGCCTGCTGAAGCTCGGCCCGATAGGGGTCTATCAACAATCCGTTGAGCAGGGGCAGGTTGGCTCCCAGCAAGGCTTGCCCTGCGGTCGGCAGCTTATCTTCGGGGTTCAGAAAAGCACCCCGGGCCGTATTGAACTCAGACTTGAACGACAGTGCAAACGGCGACTGTACTTTCATTCCTGTAGAGCCCAGGGTGTAATACGATTTTCCGCCGAAAGACTTTTGCTGCCAATCGGCGTAGAGCTTGGGGTCAAAAGCGCCCCGGGCCATTTGCAGCGCCCCTTGTGCCTGGTCTTGCTGGAGGCGTGCGTTCCTGGCGAGGGGGCTGTACGCCGCTACCCCTGCGAGGAACTCCTGCAGGGTCAGTACGGAGGCGGTGGTATCCTGTGCAGAGAGGGCAGGGCCCGCGGGGAAGAATACGAGACAAGCGATCCAGTTGCGGATAGCCGCCGTCCATGAGCACTTCCGGTCCATGCGCTTCATCGGTTTATTTGATATCTTTGATAGGCGCGTCCCACTTCAGGGCTTTAAAATCCTCTGCATCGGCGTCGTAGTACTCGGGGGGGAAGCCGTTGAGCTGTCGCCACAATTCATACCAGACCGGCACATTGCCCAACATGGCGATGGCATTGGCTCCGGAGCCTGGGCGCAGGGCCTCTGGCCAGGGTTTTTCCGACTGGTCGGCAGCTACGAGCACGCGGTATTTACCGTTTTCGCTGATGATATTGTCAATAGCGGCTATTCTACCGCTGTAGGCCCCAAACGAAGCCCCCGGCCATCCTGAAAAGACGAAAGCCGGCCATCCATCAAAGATGAAGCGTACCTCCTGGCCGATTTTCATCAGCGGGAAGTCCATGGGGCGCACGTAGATTTCTACGGCGGGCTCGTAGGCTGCGGGCAGGATGCTGGCCAGGGCTTCCCCCTCCTTGATCGTTTCCCCGATACCCGTCTGTAGGATACGCGCGATATAGCCTGCTTGCGGAGCGATGATGTATCGGTTATCTGCCCGGACGCTGTAGTTGGAGGCCTGGATTTCCAGTTTCCGGGTCGCGGCCTGTGCTTCATAGCCATCGGTCAGGGCGCTGAACCGGTCGGAGCTGGCTTTTGCGATTTTTTGTTTCGTCTCATATAGGATGGTGCGCAGTTCCAGGCGGGCGTTGAGCAGTTCGTTGCGGGTGCTGAGTAGTTTGTTCTCGTTGGCGACCAATTTGGCGTTGAGCTCCTGGATTTTGAGGCGTTTATCCTCTACCTCATTGAGGGGTTTGATGCCCTGTTGGTAGAGGGTTTCCGTGCGCTTCCACTGCCGGTCTGCAATGACGAGGTCGAGCCGGGTGCGCTCGAATTCGATGCTGTCGGACTGCAGCTTGAACTCTGTCTGCCGAACTTTGTTGCGGAGCTGTTCTTCTTTGAAGCGGAGTTCCAGTTGCAGGGCCTCGATTTGTTGGGCCAGGGCATCGGCCTTTTCCGCATACGCGCCGATGGAAGCACTCTTGGCTGTGACCTGGTCGCGGGTACGAGCGACCAGCTCGGGGTCGAAGTATTCCGATTTGACTTCCGAGAGGAAGGCAATCGTATCACCGGCGTTCACGTACTGCCCGTCGCGCACATACCAGCGCTCGATGCGCCCCGGGATAGCGGAGTGGATGGTCTGGGGGCGGTGTTCCGGCCGCAGTACTGTGATTTTTCCTTTGGATTGCACATTCTGTGTCCAGGGCAAAAACAGGAAGAGCAGGAATACGCCCAGGGCGGCCAGCAGCCAGCGCACGAACAGGCGATGGCTCGACGACACCCCTGTTTCCTGAAAGGATTTGAACAGTTGGGTACCGACTTTTGTGGTAATCGAATGGGAAGAAATATGCAGCATATAGCGGTTGTTGTTTTAGCGTCCGGAGAGATTCCGTGAATCTTCCTGACGGAAAACAGGTTTGAAGTGCGCACTGTTTTGAATTTCCTGAAATGTGCCTTCTGTTTCTACGAGGCCCTCTTTCAGAATTACTACCCGATCGCAATGAGAAGCCAGCAATGGGTCGTTGGAAACCGTCACCAGGGTCCAGGGGCGGTCGGGGGCGGTGAGGCAGGAGGCGATGATCTGACGGTCGCGGGGCTCCATAGTCGAGAATACATCTTCTACTACCAGGAGGCGGGGTTTGCCGGCCAGGGCCCGCACCAGCATGATTTTGAGGCGAATACTGCGGGGCAGGTTGCGGCCTTCCGGCATCAGCATCGTGTGGTAGCCGTCGGGCAGGTTGCGGATGAAGCTCGCCAGGCCCAGTTTTTCAGCAGCTTCCAGGACATCGCTCAGGGGCAGGTCGGGGTTTCCGACGCTGATATTTTCCAGGATGGTTCCCTTGAACAAATGCTCTTCGGCCAGGAAGTCGCCGATTTGGCGGCGCAGGCTGTCGAGTTCTATGCTGCGCAGCGGGAAGCCGTTGTAGCTGATGCTGCCCTGGAAATAGGGGAACAGCCCAGCCACCAGTTCCAGCAGCGTCGTCTTCCCTGAGCGGCTGTAGCCCGATATACAAACCGATTCCCCCGGGTTGATGTGCAGGTCAATCCCGTTGAGCGCAGGTCGGTCGGAACCCGCAAAGGAAAACGACACCTTATCCAAATGCAGCTCGATGCCGCAGTTTTTTTCGCACTCCGTAAACGCGATCCCCTGGTTTTCTTCGAGCGGTAAATCCGTCACATAGCCCAACTTGTCTAATGCTGTCAATACGTCGTACACCGTTTCCATCGTGACGATCAACTTTTCGACGGAGCCGATGACGATGATGATGACGATATCCGCTGCGACGAATTGCCCGAAGTTGATCTGGTTTTGCAACACCAGGTAGCTGCCCAGCGCCAGCAGAGAAGCGATAACCACTACCTCAAACGCCACAATGCTCCCAAACTGGGACACCAGGACTTTGAAATGCTCGCGCCGGTATTTGAGGTAATTCCCCACCAGCGCGTCGGTGCGCTGCAAAGGGAACGGCGAATCACCTGCCAGCTTGAAGGTCGCCAATGCCCGCGCCTGTTCCTCCAACCAATACGCCACCTCGTATTTGTGCTTGGACTCCTTCAAGCTCGTGGCCAGGCCCCGCTGCCCCGTCAATCGGAAAATCAAAAACATGACGAGCAACAACAGGATACTGAAGAACACATAAAACGGATGGTAGAACGAAATGAGCAGTAACCCGAACACGATTTGTAAAACCGACGACGATAAATCTATCAGGATTTTGGGCAAGCCTTTCTGAATAGTCAGGGTGTCGAAAAAGCGGTTTACCAGCTCCGGCGGGTAGTAGTTGCTCAAACTGTCCAGGCGGAGCCGCGGCAGCCGATAGGAGAAATCAAATGCCGAACGCACGAAAATGCGTTGTTGGATAGTCTCGGTCACCGACATCTGCATGATTTTCAAAATGCCGGAGAACACTGTGGCCGCCGTGACCACCCCAATCAACACATAGAGCGATACCGACATCGTACCCCCCGCGATCAAACCAATGATCGCCTGTACGCCGAGTGGCAAGATCAAAGCGATCAGGCCCGAAAATATGGCGTACACATAAATATACGTGATATCTTTGCCATCCGCCGCAAGCAGGCGAAAGAAGCGCTGCAACGGGCTCAAGGCGTCGTTTTTTTCCAAAGCCATACGCATTTTGATCGGCAGACCTGCCCTCTGGACAAGTCTTATTTTTTTGCCCTAATGTACCACTTTCAAAAAATATAGCGGGGCTATATTTTTTGAAAATCCCATTTCAAGGAAAAAATCGCTTTCTTCCTCTTCCCCGACTCCTGGTCGGGGAGCCTTAGTCTAAAATATCCTGTATGTGCCGGGTGCGGTACAATGACTTTAGCGCGGCCTGTAATTTCTGGCGGGCGAAAAAGATACGGCTCTTTATGGTCCCCAGGGGAACATCCAGCTCCTTTGAGATTTCTTCGTACTTGAACCCCTCGCAATGCATGAGGAACGGAACCTTTGCCCAGGGTTCCAGTGCATCTACTGCTTTGCGGATTTCCTCCAGGGTGAGGCGGCTTTCGCCGTTGTTCCCTACGACCGCGTCGCCGGAATCGAGCAGATAGTTGTTGGGGGTCATATCGTTGAGCGTCTGCCGGCGCCGGCGCTTGCGGTACTCGTTGATGAAGGAATTTCGGAGGATGGTCATCAACCAGGCGCGGAGATTGGTGTGCGGCTCGTAGCGGTCCATATACTTAAAGGCCTTATAGGCCGTTTCCTGTACTAAGTCGCGGGCCGCGTCTTCGTCTTTGGTCAGGTTGAGCGCAAAATTAAACAGGGCCACCTTCTGGCCATCGAACAAGGCTGAAAATTCGAGCGTGGACATATCTATGTTAATTTAGCGTATCAATTAAATAGTATTACTATCTTATTAAATAGTAACACAAACATAAAAAGGTAGTTTAAATATCGTATTCGTTTTTTGAAAAAAAATTTGCGCAAGCTGTAAAACGGGGGGACATTTGTAAAAAGGGACATTAGGTATGCAAAATGAAATGCCGATTAGCGCTGAATGGGTGCCTCTGCTGAACGGGTTTCGGGCCTACCTGTTGCTGGAGAGGGGCTTGTCTGGCAACACGCAAGCCGCCTATCTCGGCGATATGCGCAAGTTGGCAGAATTTTGCGCCCTGAGTGCCCCAGGCTCCTCTGTACGGGATATAGATGTGCTCTTGTTGCAGCGCTTTTTGCAGTTTCTGGTCGAGCTTGGCCTAGGTGCGCGCTCGCAGGCCCGGGTATTGTCTGCTTTGAAAACATTTTTCAAATACCTCCATCTCGAGCAGCTCATCCTCAGCGACCCGACCGAGTTGTTAGAGGGTCCCCGTCTGCCCCGGAACCTGCCCGAAGTGCTGAGTGCTTCGGAAGTGGATCGCCTGCTGGCCGCCGTAGATCTCAGCACCCCGCACGGGCTGCGCAACCGCGCCATGCTGGAAACCCTGTATGCCTGCGGGCTGCGCGTCAGCGAATTGTGCGGGCTGCGCATTCACCACCTCTTTCCGGAAGCGGGATTTGTACGGGTTGTAGGAAAGGGCGATAAAGAGCGCATCGTGCCCATAGGGGAGGATGCGCTGCTCCATATCGCCCATTACGTGCGCCATGTGCGCATGCAGATGCCCATCATCCACGAGGCACACGCGCACTTCCTCTTCCTCAACCGGCGCGGAAAGCGGCTGAGCCGCGTCATGGTCTTCGAAATCGTCAAGGAAAGCGCGGCCCTGGCGGGTATAGAGAAGAAGGTCAGTCCGCATACGCTGCGCCATTCTTTTGCCACCCATCTCATAGAAGGCGGGGCCGATCTGAAGGCCGTACAGGAGTTGCTGGGCCACGAATCCATCCTCACCACCGAAATTTACACCCATCTCGACGCCGCCTATCTGCGCGACACCATCCTGCGCTTTCACCCCCGCAACCGCAAAAATCGGGATACCGTCTGAAAGTCTGGAAATCTGTTCATCTTTGCACTGAAATACGCCACGGTCTCATGTTGTTCATCCATCGCTCCTGCCTGTTTTTCGGATTGCTTTTGGCCTTAGCCTCCTGTGCGACCATAGCCTCGCCGGAGGGCGGCCCCAAGGATACTACGCCTCCCCAGATAGATACGGCACAGTCCACGCCCAACGAACAGGTCAATTTTGTCAAACAACCGATAGAAATCGCGTTTCAGGAGTGGGTTGTCCTGGAAGACGCCGCCAACCAATTGCTCGTATCCCCTCCTTTGGAGTTCCGCCCCGATGTGCGCCTGAAGCGCCGAAGCGTTTTGTTCTCATTTGACGAACGCGAGCAACTGCGCCCCAATGTGACCTACACCCTCAACTTTGGCAACGCGGTCAAAGACCTCAGCGAAAAAAACCCTGCAGAGAACCTGCGCTTCGTATTCGCAACCGGCCCTCAACTGGACTCCCTCACCCTGCGCGGCACCCTCACCGATGTCCTGACCGGGGAACCGCTGGAAAAGGCCCTTTTCATGCTGTACGACAACCTCGCCGATAGCGTCGTGCGCAAGGAACGCCCCCTGTATTTTGGAAAAACCGATAAGGAAGGCAAGTTTACCATCAAAAATATCCGTGAAGGGGCTTTCAAAGCCTTCGCCCTAGTAGATGTCAACGCCAATTACCGCTACGACCTGCCCAACGAGAAAATAGGCTTCCCGGACTCCCTGATTGCGCTGCGCCCGGACAACCCCCAGGAGCTGAACATCCCTCTTTTTACAGAAACGCCGCGCGTCCGCGTCACTGGTCTCGATTCTACCTATCGGGGACTGCTCAAGGTCGGCCTAAACCAATCGCCCACCCGCGTCTCCGCCCGCCCTCTGGATACCTTGTCCCGCATATATGCGACCCCGGAAAAAGACACGCTCTTCCTGTGGTATGGAGCTCCATCTGCGCCCACCAGCCTGGTACTGCGGCTCGATTCCCTCGATTTTGATACCCTCACAACCCCCGACGGACCCACCCGAAACGCCGCCCTGCCCCCGGGCGGTATCTATTTGCCCCGCCCAGAGTTCGGTACCCTGCGGCAATCTCCGGTGCAGGACCTCAGCCTGTTCTTCCGGACCCCCATCGCATCTCTGCGCCCGGAGCAAATCCTTTTGTCGCAAGATTCGATGGAAACCGCGCTGAGCCTCCAGGTATTCGTGGACAGCAGCGATGCACGCCGCCTGTACCTGCGCCATACCTGGGCCGAAGACAAAAGCTATACCCTCCGCATAGCCCCCGACGCCCTGACTGACCTCTTCGGACGGCCACTCGACTCGGCCCTCGTGTTTTCCATCCGTACCGAATTGTTGAAAAATTACGGCAACCTGTCCCTGCAAATCACGGGACTTGACCCGCAACATCCCTATCTACTCGAACTTCTGCTGGCCGATGGCAGCCCGGCGTTGACCCGCACCATACCGCCCGGCAACTCTGAAGCGAAGCTATCCTTCCCCAACCTTAAGCCGGAAACCTTTACCCTGCGCCTCGTCGAAGACCGCAACCGAAACGGTACCCGGGATTCCGGTGACTACAATACCCTGCGTCAGCCGGAACGGGTCATTCTCCGCAAGCTGGAATCCCTGCGCCCCAACTGGGACCTGGAGGCCGAGGTGAAAATTGAATAGACTTGTTGCGCGGGGTTGGAATAACCCTCTCGCTTACAGCAGGTATGCCAGTCCAAACGCCAGTACCGAGGCGATCAAACCCACCATAAAGACCATGTAGCAAATGCGGATCAGGCGGTACTTATGGGCCAGTACAATGCCCAGATAATACAAATCCCGCGTCATGGAGCTGTACAGGAAGTCGCTGTCTTTGATCATTTCCATGACTCCCCACTCAAAATCTTCGATGGGCATTTTGTAGAAGTTGCCAAAAAAGAGCAGGTTGGAACTGCGGTTCCGGATATCTTCCCGCGTATAGACCCCTTTGGTTACCTTGGGGCTGGAGGCCAGGATGGCAAACACCAGGCTGCTGAGGCAGAACGCCAGCAGGATAAAGGTAGGAACCACCAGACGGGTCTCTACCCCGAGTTTGGGCACCAGGCTGGAAATGACGATGGAAATGATGATTCCGTTGACGCTGAGCATGATGTTCGCTTTGTTGTCGGCGATGGCGCTCAGGTTGGTGTGCATGCGGTACGACGTGCGGAACATCGTCTCTACCCCTCGGCCCAGGTTGAGGTCTTTAAAATCCTTGTTTTTTTTCTTTTTTTTCTTTTCCCTGTCCTCCTCCGACCAAAATTCCGGTGGCTGGATAGACAACTGGTACTTCCGAAGTTGCTTGATGTTCTTTTGCTTCGTCGCATCGTACAACTGGCGGGCCACCTCGGTGTGATAATAGTGGCGCAGCATGAAATCCAGTTCAAATTGCACCCACTCCTCTTCGGGCATGAAATTTTGCCGCGTCATGAGCAGCTCTTGTCGTACCCGGCTGGAGCGGTCCCAGTACAACTCACTGCCCAGATGGCTCAGGTCTGCATCGCGGATCAGCTCTTCGAGCAACTCCCCGGGCACGCTAGCCGGCTGCGTGGCCATGATGAGGGCCTCCACTTTTCGGATCCGCTCGGGGGAAACCATCTGCTTTTCCAGAAAGCGGGCTGCGTTGCGGGCGCTGCGCACCTCATGCCCTTCGGCCCCTTCGCTGAAACCCGTGTCGTGGAACCAGGCGGCCAGCTCCAGAAGCTCCATTTCTTCGTAGGGCAGCTGGTGCAACTGCCCCAGACGGCGGCTGGCATCCACTACGTCCCGTACGTGCTGGTAGTTGTGGTACAGGTATTTTTCATCTATAAACTCGCGGTAAAAAGCGCATACATGCTGCTCTGCCCGCGCCGAAAGGCTCGTGACTGGTTGCTCCATGGTCTGTTTGGCGTTGGGTTCCGTGTTCAAAGATATAAAAGTATAGTCTTTCCAGGGAACCCAGTTACCGCAGGTATAAAACCTTTTTGGAGCGCAATACCCCCCCGGCATTGAGAGACAAGATATACACGCCCGACTCGGGTAGCTGTAAGTCCACGATATGCCAGGTGTGTTCCCCCTCCCGACAGGCTTGCCGGAACTCGCGTAGCACCCGTCCCCAGGTATCCCGCAGGCTCAGATGTACCTCCGCAGCTTCCGGCAGGTACCAGCTCGCCGTGATATCCCCGTACGTCGGGTTGGGGGATACGTCCAGAGCAATGCCCTCCCCGTCCCTCGGGTTTTCTTCCGGGAATACCAGTTGGATAGGGCGTGGCCATTCCTCCGTTCCTGTCATGGGATACGCTTCGGGCAGCAACAAGCGTGGCGCGAGCTGTATCCACTGTGCTACCGAACCACGCTGAAGGGCCCGGGCCTCTATCCAGCACAGCGGCAGGCCCTGTTCCAGGCTTCGCGACACAGCCCCGTCCCAACTCAGCACCAGGTGCTCTCCGGAAAGGGAGAACTGTTCCTGCCCTGCTGCCCCCTCTTCTATCTGCAATAGTTGCATGGCGTCTGGATTGGTCCACAAAGCAAACTGGCAGGCGGAGTACCCTGTCCCATCCTCCAACACGAGGGGTATCCGGAACACATCCCCGGGTGCAACGTGGCGATTGGGCACGCTCAGCACCGCCGGCACCTGTGCCGAACGCCCCTGGACAAGGCCCCTCTGGCCAAATGCCGGCGAAGAACCGTTCAGATCCCCTAATTTCAACGCCGTGAAATCAGCTGCCCCCATCAAAGAATCCATCTGTACGACGCGGGCTGCCGGTATAGCGTCCTTCCAAGGGTTTTCCGGGTCCTGGAAAGGGAAGCCTCGCGGCAAAAAACGCCAGGTTTTGCCATGTGGGAACTGTTGGTCGAGCCCCAGGATGACGCGGCGCAACAGTATCATATCCTGTGTGGTCAGGGAATTGGACAAGTTTACATCTGCCGCGAGCAGTTGATAGGGGTTACTGAGCTTGTTCAGCCCCAGGATATGCCGGGACAGCATCGTCAAATCCAGGGTAGTCAGCCCGCTCCGCGTGTCGTCGGTTTTCTCGGGGGTCAGCGTATAGGTCTTGCCTTCCGGCAGCGCGGGGAAGGTAAAGCTTCCATCTTCCTCACTGACTGCATGGGATTTGAGTGGCCCTTCTATCTGCAGGACCACCCCTCCCACCGGGGCGCCCCGGTCGCTGCTGACCATACCGTGCAGGGGCATTGCCCGCGGGAAAGTATCGCAAGCCTTGTGTTCCGAGTCGCCGATGCGGACGTATGTCGTGCAATAGCCGTGGTTAGGCCCCCCTAACTTGCCGTCGGGCTGTATGGCTCCCGGGTTTTGGGCATGGTCCCAGGCATGGACTTCCAGCGGGGTAGCCCCCAGGTCTTTACACGTCAGTGCCAGTGAGGTCTGGTTTATATTGGGTTTTTCCCCTACGCGGTTGATCGAGTAGCGCATCGGCAAGGAACAGGCTTCGAGGGCCGTATCGATGAAATCGCGCGCATACAACGTAGCGATGGCGGGGTCTGAGAAGCCGTCGCCGTCCACGTCCACCGGGGTAGGGGTAGCCTCCAGGGTTGCCGACAAGCCGTTGTAGCAAACGGGTACGGGGGCGGTACAATCCTCCACATGCAGCCGCACGGTGGTCTGGGCGGTATTCTGGCAATCGTCCGTGACGCGGATTTCGATGGTGTACTCCCCCACCGGTACGACGCCCGCCAGGAGGTATTTGGGGAAACGGCCGTAGCGTTCCCAGGTGATTTCGTTGCTGGTGTAATATTCCGATACCAATTCAGTGACCCGTATGCGGATGTCCACTTCCGGGCTACACACCTCATAGATGCCCACCGGAATAAATATTTCGACGCTGCAATCCGGCTGGTCCGAGCAAACGGTGACTTCCTTATCCGTATAGATGACGGGGGCGATGCGGTCGAAGACGCGGATCACCTGGGTATATTGCCAGTAGCCATTCGACCGGATGGCCGGGTTGATATCGCTGTTGGTCCAATGGCCTCCGGGGTTGGTGCGCCCGTCGCAGGATACGGGTTTGCTGCCGGCCACAGGGAGGGTATCGCCTTCATCGGCATTGCTGTCGTAAAACACGCGGGCGTCGGGGCGTACCAGCACCCAGGTCTCCCGGTCGCCGGCAACGCCGTTGCAGTCGGCATCCCGCGGCACGATGACCGGGGCGCTACTGCCGTCGTATTCACACCAGTTGATGACCTCATACGTCTTGAAAATCTTGTAGCAGGCCCCTCCATCATCGCCGTAGCGCTTTTCCCGGACAGAGACGCCGATGAGGTCGCACCCAAAAGATTTGAAGAAAAGGGAATCGGGCTTTGCCTCTACGCACTGTCCTTCAAAATCTTTGGGAAAGCGTAGGTTGTAGTGGTGCCTTTTCCGAATGGTGATGGTCTGTGTGCAGAGGGTGGCGGAGCGGTTTCCGCTCTGGTCTATGGCCTGAAAGCGCCGTATGATGCGCCGGTTTCGGCAATCCGAACTATCTCGCTCGGCGGGAAGCTCTACGAAGGAAGCGCTGCAATTATCGGCTACCTTCGGCACCCCGAAGAGGCGGGCCAGGGCAGCGCTGTCGCCCGCCCCAAACGCGGTAGGGGAATCAAAGCAATCCACTATGGTGTCGGGGGGCGGTACGCAGGTCGGCGGGAGTTTGTCCTCGACGAATACCCGACTGCGGGAAAAATTGGTATTGCCCGCAGCGTCGGTGGCGCGCAGCTCCACCTCTATGTTTTTCCCGACATCGCAACAATAAAAGATGGCCTCAGGCCCCCAGGAGGTATCGGTCGGACATATGGAGGCCCATAGCTCCGGTTTGCGCCGAACCTCGAGCGCGGCCATGCGGCAGTTGTCCCGACTGCCCCCATCTATGTTTTCTACCCGCACTACTGCCTTGCCAAGAGAGCTCAACGAAACGTTTATCCGGTCTTTGGCAATCGCGATAGGGCTGATTTGGTCTTCTATCCACACGAAGCACGTGGTGCTCGATTCGTTTTGACAAGCATCCCGGACTTTGTACACGATCCGGTGCCTGCCGGGCGGAAGGCCCGATACGATGCGGGAGGCTGCCCGGTATGGAGAGGTAGCGAGCAGTACGGGTGCTGTAGCGCCCGGTTCACCGCCCAGTGACAGCGACCAGGGGACGCTGTCGCGCCATATTTCTGCCGACCAGTCGTACTCCGAACAGCGGGCAGCGACCTGTGGGGCCGGGATTTCCAGCACCGCCAGGCAGTTGAACGGGGCAACGGATACCCGGAGCGGCTCTCGGGCGGGTGCACAAGACACCAGCGGGGCGCTGACGTCGCCTACGGTGATGACCTGGTTCAAGGTATCCGTTTTTCCGCTGACCCAGTCTATGATCGTCCAGCGCCGCTGAATTTGGTAGCCTCGTGCGCAAAATTGATAGCGGTGGTCGCTGTATGCTGCGGAGAAACCACACGCTCCCCCCGGGCTGAGGAAGGTAGTATCCCCAAAGTCGTTCCGCAAAAAGGGATAACCGCTTTCCCTTGGCGAGACGTTGCCGGCAGAATCCGTCTGGAAAGTGCGCTCCTGTTTGCATCCGGGGTCCAGGTGTACCTCGGCCTGCACGCGCACCGCTGCGAGTCCGGGGCGCACTACCAGGATGCGCTGCACTGCCTCCCGGGGATTGCCGGCATGGTCTTTTCCGGAAAAGACGCGTCTTATGACCAGGGTATCGCGCTTGTTGTCGTACGCAATATCATCTCGAAAACTGAGCAACGTATCTGATAAAGGACCACAGCCATCCCTGAGAACAGCTTTCCCGGTGCGCGGAAGGCTCTCCCGGGCATTCAGGATACCGCTGACACCCCCGCAGAAACTATCCAGGGCAATATCTGCCGGGACCAGGATTTGCGGTGGGGTTTTATCTTCGGCCCGCACTTCGCCCGCACAAGGGGAAAAATCCGGGCAAGCAGACGGGTCCCGGGCATATACCACAAAACGGAATACACCCGCACCATCAATGACTTCGCCATTTGAAGGGTTGGAATCGAACACGGCTACCCTGAAATCGGACGCGCTGCCGCAGGGAGCGTAATTGCCGCCCAGCACGATGCCGGGGCTGAGGATGAACCGGCAATTTTCATCCAGACTGACGTTGAGGGAACCTGGGCAGCGAAACGCTGCTGTAGGTTCCGGGGCTGTTGCTTTGGGCATCTTTCCCGTATGGGTGCCCAAAAGCAGGGTACAAAGCCCCAAGGCCAACGCCAGGGAGAGCAAAGCAGTAAGTTTGTTCATAAATCGGTACTAGTATTTGGGATGTTATCCGGGCTTATTACTGCTTGAGCACGACTTTTCATAGAGAGGGCAAACGACGCCACTGTCGCGTTGCCCTGGGGATAGTTCAGGTTTTTTCAAGTCCAAAGATAACGGAATATTCGCGCGTTTGCGTGCCATTCCCGTTAAATTTTACGCCGCCCCTCCCTTCAAAATAACCGTTTATGTAGTTTTATTCACATGAAATGCGAAAAAGGGCGTTTTTTTGAGGGTTGTATTTTGTTATGCCCGTTAAAATGTAAAAAAAATGCACTAAGTATGAGAAAAATTTTTTCAATCCTATTTATACCTGTATTTTGTATCCGTAGTATTGGATTCGTTACAAAGGAAGAAGTCACAAGGGGTAAAAAGGAGCTTTTTGCCCTATCAGCTGGCCCCTCGCAGTAATCCTGTTGGACAAAATGCTATTTTGTAGAGAATCCGCGTTTTACAGGAATTTGTAACCTACTGTCAATGGCCAAAATCGCAATCATAGAAGACAACCACACTTTGGCAAAAAAGCTTGCCGAACTGCTTGGTACCCGGCTCAACCTGGAGGTGTGCCTGTCCAGTCCCGATATTGAGACCCTGTTCCACGAAGGTCTTTCCCTTCTACCCCCCGATATCATCTTGTTGGACATCAACCTGGAAGGGCGCAGCAGCCTGCCGGAGCTGCCCCGTATAAAGGCGACTTTCCCCAATACCCGCGTCATCATCATGACTTCGCATACCAACCCGGAGTTTTTGATGGAAGCACTGGCCCGGGGTGCCGACTCTTACTACATCAAAGGTTCCGACCTGTCTCAGTTGGTACAAGTCGTGGAAATCGCCATAAATGGAGGTACCTATCTCGACCCCAATGCAGCCCCCGTACTCATAGATTTCGTGCGGAACTCCCGCAATGCACAGGCCGCTCATTCGCACAGCGGCCCGCCCGACTGGCGGGCTACCAATATGTTCGTACCCCGGGAAATACAGGTCATCGAAGGTCTCCTTGAGGACCTGCCCTATAAAGACATCGCCTCCCGGAACAATATAGGCCTGAATACCGTCCGGCACTATGTGAAGTCCGTGTATAAAAAACTGCACATCAACCGCCGTGCCGAACTGCGGAAAATACTCAGCGCATAAACGTATCCGCTACACCCTCTTAGGTTTTTTCATGTAAAATGCTTTTTTTTGCTTTAAAAATGCCAAAAAAAGGCCCTAATGAAGAATGCCCATACCCAGATTTTCCTCTTCCTTGTCCTTGCCTTTCTCTCGAGCAGGCCGTCCCACTTGCAAGCGCAAAGCTCTGCTCCATTGGATAGTCTGCAAGAGGTACTCAAAAACCCTTCGATCAACGATTCCCTCCGGGCCAATACCTTCTTGCAGCTCAGCTATGCCATGCTGCGCATCTCTATGGACTCCTCCCTCTACTTCGCAAGGGAAGCCCAAAAGCTCATCCCCGAAAAAACCAATCTGCGCCAATACTTTACCTTCTTGCTGCTACAGGGTTCCCAGAAAGCTATACAAGGCAAATCAAGCGAAGGACTTAAAATTTTCCTCAAAGCCCTGGAATTGGCCGAGGCAAACCCGGATAAAATCCCGGAGGCACAAAAAGCGTCGTTGTTGGCTAATATCGGAGGGATATTCTACTCTTTAGACGAATATGAAAAGGCGGCTTTCTATCTCAAAAAAGCCATCGCCATCCTGGAAAAGTCAGAATTTTCCATATACCTCGGGGAAACCTACCGGGGCTTGCTGCTCGTGTATGTGGCCAGCGGGAATGCCGATGCCGCCCGCCTATATGCCCGCAAGGCACTTTCCGTCTATACAGCGCTCGACCTCGACCTGGAAAGCAACTTGATCCGGCTCACTCTGGTAGAGCTGAGCATCCTCGACCGAAAATACCAGGAAGCGTACGAGCAACTCACGGAGTTGCTCCCCTTTTTCCAAAAAGCCAATATTCCCCTCCATCTCGGCGAAGTACAAGCCCAACTCGGACGGGCAGCCCTGGAAACCGGCCGATACCCGGAGGCCTACCAAAATCTACGCTCGGCCTTCCACCTCTTCAAGACTACCCAGAGTTCTAAAATGCAAAGGGAGGTCACTCGCAACCTCAACCGCCTCTTCGAGATCAAAGGCCAAACCGATAGTGCTTACTTCTACTTCAAAGCATACAAGTTCCAGGACAGCATCCTGCTTCGGGAACTGAACGATAAAATAGTCATTAAAACGAGACTAGACTACGATTCCAGGCTCCAGGAACAGGAATACGCCCTCCTCGAACAGGAAAACCGCGATATCCAACTCCAAAACTCTATCTATCTCATCCTCTTTTTCAGCCTCTGCGCCGTCCTCGTCGTCGTTTCCCTATCCATGGCCGCTCTCCAAAAAAGAAAGGCATTTGTGGAAATACAAAATGAGGAGATTGGAAAACTCCATCAAAAAGCCGAGCAAGCCCTGGAACAATCCGTGCGCCTGGGCCAGGAAAAACAACAGCTCATCAGCCTGCTCAGCCATGACCTGCGCGCACCACTTGAAATTATCCAAATCAATGTGGCCCTGCTGGAAGACAAAATCCCGCAGCCAAACCCTGAACTACAGGAAATCCGCGAAAATGCCCGCCTTATCCACGAGTTTAGCCTCCGCATCATGGCCGCTCAAAATATCGAAACCGTTGATATCCCCCTGTATCTCCAACCCGTCCAATTAGACGATATCGCCCGGTATGCCATGAACCGGTTCAAAACCATCGCCGCCCAGAAGTCTGTCCGCCTCCTTTGGCACACCGCACCCGATGCCCCCACTGTTCGCGCCGACCAGTTCTTCTTGAAGGAGTGTCTCGCAAACCTGCTCGCCAACGCGCTCAAATTTTCCCCTCCCCAGGGAACGGTCGTCATAGCTGCTCAAATGCACGCGCAACAAGTGCTGCTCTCCGTACGCGATTCCGGCTCCGGCAACCCCTATTTCACCGGCGAACGCAATCCGTTCAGCAAACCGGTCCAGTCGTCCACAGGCGTCGGGTATGGCCTCTACCTCACCCAGCGCTACGTGCAACTCATGGGCGGCTATATCCGCGCCTTCAACCACCCCGAGGGCGGCGCCGTCGTGGAAATC
Source organism: uncultured Haliscomenobacter sp. (assembly GCA_964607915.1). GTDB lineage: Bacteria > Bacteroidota > Bacteroidia > Chitinophagales > Saprospiraceae > JADJPL01. The sequence continues at coordinate 2,254 of CAZSMU010000069.1, read as the reverse complement.
GCCCTCCCGGCTTATTAGGTCGTTGTCGAGAGGGCCAAAGTCCCTTCTTATGCCTTCATATCCCTTTTTACGAAAAATTTCGTAGAAAAAATTGCTTTACGAAAAACTTCGTATATCTTTGTTACGAAATTTTTCGTAAATCTTTTGCTATCTATCTATGACCACACCCAACCAACCCGCACCGACGGAGTCGGAACTGGAAATCCTCCAGGTGCTTTGGCAAATGGGCCCCTGTACCGTCCGGCAGGTAAACGACATCTTGAACGAACGCCGCGAGGTTGGCTACACGACGACGCTGAAACTGCTGCAGATTATGGCGGAGAAGAAGTTGGTATCCCGCGATACCTCCGACCGGGTCCACATCTACCACGCCGCTGTCGGGGAGTCTTCCACGCAGCAGCGCCTGCTCAAGCATTTCGTGGACACGCTCTTCCGCGGCTCCGCCTCCCGCCTGGTGATGCAGGCTCTCGGCAACCACGAGGCCTCCTCCGAAGAGCTCGACGAGATCAAGTCGCTGATTGAAAAAATTGAAAAACAACCACCAAAATAAATCCGGTATGGACATGCTGTTCCTCTCCTGGTTTTGCATGCTCGGCGCGCCGGTCCGCGAGCTGCCGCCCCCTCTGGTCCAGGCTCTGGGCTGGACCGTCGTACACGCCTTGTGGCAGGGTGCGCTCATCGCCCTGCTCCTCGCCCTGGGCCTCGCCGCCCTGCGCCGAAAACCGGCTCATTTGCGCTATCTCCTCGCCGTAGGGGCGCAACTGCTCACCCTGGCCGCCGCAGTAGGCACGTTTGCCATCCTCTATCAAGTGGATAAACCGATGCACAACGGCCCCGAAACGCTGCTGTACGCTTATTCTGATCCCACCCACGCTCTCGCCGATGAAGGTGTCTCGTGGAAACACAAAATATACCTCATCGCTGCCTTTTTCGACCGGAATATCGCCTTCATCACGGCCGTATGGCTCCTGGGGGTAGGACTTTTTTCCCTCCGCCTGCTCGGCGCCTGGACCTATGCCCGGCGCCTGGCCCGCTCCTCGGTTAGGCCGGTACCCCACCATTGGCAACAGCGTTTTCAAGCCCTCGCTCAAGCACTCCGTGTGCCCCAAACAGCATCTCTGCTGGAATCGGCCCTCGTACATACCCCCCTCGTCATTGGGCACCTCAAGCCGGTCGTACTGCTGCCCTTAGGGCTCCTCAGTGGCCTGCCACCCGAACAAATAGAAGCCCTCCTCGCCCATGAACTCGCCCATATCCGCCGCCGCGACTACCTGGTCAACCTGCTGCTCTCCCTGCTGGAAACCCTCTTCTTCTTCCATCCGGCCATTTGGTGGATAGGTGCCACCATACGCCGCGAACGGGAATACTGCTGTGACGAAGCCGCCGTAGCCTGCTCCGGCAACTCCCTGGCATACGCCAAAGCCCTCAGTGCTCTGCCCAAACAACACTCCGGCTTGCAACTACTCGCCATGGCCGCCAGCGGCAACCCCAAAGAATTGCTGCACCGCATCCGACGTATCTTATTACAACAACCCTCATACCAATCCGACACTATGGAAAAAACCATCGCCACGCTGCTCATCGCAGGCTCTGTGTTCTTTTTCTCCCTGCAGGCCAAACCCACGGAAGCCGCCGTATCCGCTGAAAAAGAATCGCTCGTCGCCCTCGACACCCTCCCGAAGGGACGCATCCGCGTCCAACAGAAAAAAGACGGTAAGTCTATCTCTGCCGAACTGCAAAACGGCCGCATCCTGTCCCTGAAGGTGGATGGGCAGGATATCCCCCAAGAGGAGTTCAAGCGCTATGAAGGACAAGTACACGAGCTCCTGGATAAATTGCCGCCGGTACCGCCCATACCGCCGACTCCACCCGCCCCGCCCCGCCCCGGCATGGGCTTCTTCTTCAGCACCGACGACCTCGAAGAACGCGATATCGTCATCGAGCAGGACGGAGAAGACAGCGTCCGCATCGAACGCTTCCGGTATGATTTTTTCCCCGACCGCGAAGCGCCCGAAGCCATGGCACGCCGCATGGACATGGAGGAACTGGCCCTAAGGCTCTCCGAACGCGGCGAAGTATCGGAAGAAGCAGCTAAACGCATGGAGGAACTGGCTAAAAGGCTTGCGGAACAAGGTGCCCGCTTCCGCATGGACATAGACCTCGGCAGCCTGCGCCAGCAGATAGAAAAGGAAATTCATGTACCCCTCAAAGAACTAGATGCGCTCAAAGGGCTGGACGGCCTCAAAGGGCTGGA
>CAZSMU010000068.1:0-19615 GCA_964607915.1 uncultured Haliscomenobacter sp. | reverse complement strand
AAAAAGGGCCTTTTTGACCCCTTGATGATTCCCCGCGCAACAAGTCTAATAAACTCCTCACACCCCGTCTATTTCTCTTTCCAGGAAAGAGAGAATTCTATCCACGTACTCGAACATGGGCTTATCCGCCCATCCGTGCCCACCCGAGTCTCCTTTGATCAACACTACGGGTTTATGCAGCGCTTCTAAACGTCGTGCGATACTGCCGGAACCGTGCAACATGAGAAAACCGGGTTGCTGCTCATCGCAATAATGATGGGAAGCACTGCCAAACGGCACGAGCGGATCATCCACCCCATGAAACAGCAGAGAGGGAACTGCACTTTCGCTTGTAATCCAGTCGAGGTGAAGGACGGCAGCGGCCATCCCGATTACGCCGGCGTAGCGAAACCCGGTAGGCAGAAAGGGGTCAGGCCAATACGCGGCATGCAGCACTGCTTCCGCACCCGCGCTGCTTCCGCATAATACGATTCGCGAATCCGGGCAGACTTCCGACAGCAGAAAGCGGGTGGCGTCCCAGGCGTCCTCCGTAGCGCAGCGGAAGGTGTGGATTTTTTGTTCGGCGGGCTGGTCACAGCCAAAAGAGCGCCCGCGCATAGTGAGGCGATAGGAAATAGAGGCGGTCCCAAATCCGCGGGCAGCCAATTGCCGGGCGAACTGCGCATAGCGCGGATCGTCGCGGGTCCCCTCCGAAAAACCACCCCCATGCATGAACAATACAGCGGTTTTTTGATCTGCCCCCTGGGGCGCGTACCAGTCCAGGTGCAGCAATTCTCCCTCTTTTTCCGCATATCTCAGCGTTTCTACAGGGATGAGTGGGGCCTGGGCCGCAGCACCGGCACTAAAAAATTGGGCATACCAATATTTGAGTTTGTTCCACATAAGCAAAAAGGGCCTTTTTGATGGCTTGCTGATTCCCCTCGCAACAAGTAACCTGCAGTATCCGGAAGCGAAAATACGTTTTTCCCGGATAGAGGCGTATTTTTGAGCCAGGTGCCACATCCAGCTCAAAAAAACAAAAAAATGCGTTTGACTGCCCTCTTCATTGTGGTAAACTTTCTGGCCCTTGGGCCGCTTTGGGGGTCGGAAGCCCCCAGGGTACTACATTTTGACAAAAAGACGTACCAGGCACACCATCAAAACTGGTCAGCGGCCCAGTCGGACGAAGGGCTTTTATATTTTGGCAATACCGACGGTCTGCTGGAGTACGACGGATCGGCATGGACGCTGCACACCCTCCCTTCCAACCAGACGGCCCGGGCCGTCGCCAAAGGCAAGGACGGACTTCTCTTCACCGGCGGCTATGAAGAATTCGGGTTTTGGAAACGCGATGCCTGGGGCAAGTTGCGCTACACCTCCCTGAGCAAAAGCCTGTCGGACAAATCCATCGAACAGCAGGAAATCTGGCACATCCTGAGCACCGAGCGTGGCACGTTCTTTCAATCCTTCGGCGTTCTGTTCCACTACAAGGGAAAGCAGCTGCGCAAAGTCAGGGTTCCCAACCCCATCATGTTCCTACAGGAAATCAACGGGCAGATACTGGCACCGGTCCTGGAAAAAGGGATATACGCCCTGGAGGACAATATGTCCTGGAAAATGATCCCCGGAGGCCATTTTTTTTCCGATAAAACCGTTACGGCGATGCTGCCTGACCCCGGGGGCATGCTCGTATGCACCCAGGAAAGCGGGGTTTACCGCTACGATGGCCAACGCTTTAGGCCCTGGGAAAACCCTTTGAACCCCGAGTTAGCACAAAACCGGATCAACAAAGCCATTCGCCTACGGGATGGGCGCATTGCCATAGGCACTATCCTCAACGGCGTGTATGTCCTGGGCAATCAACCCAAAGCATTGCATTTCAGCAGAGTGAACAAACTCCAAAACAATACTATCCTGGCGCTTTTTGAAGACCGGGATGGCAACCTATGGTTGGGGCTCGATAAAGGGATTGACCTACTTGCCCTCAGCGATCCCTTCGAGTATTACGAAGACAGCCGAGGGCAGATCGGAACGGTCTATGCAGCAGCCGTCCACGAAGGGTACCTGTACATCGGCGGAAACCAGGGCCTGTTCTGCAAGCCCTTTCCCGGGGAAGAAGACTTCCGCCTTATCCCCGGCACCCAGGGTCAGGTATGGCAGCTCAAAGCGATAGGCGGGCAATTGCTCTGCGGACACAACCAGGGCACTTTCGCCATCAAAGGCCAGCAAGCTACCCGAATCAGCCAGGTCACCGGGGGCTGGAAGCTGGTCGAGTGGCCCGGCAAACCTGACCTGCTCCTGCAGGGGACGTACACCGGGATAGCCGTTTTCTCTAAAGACCCGACCGGCAAATGGACGTTCCACAAAAAACTAGAAGGCATAAGCAGTCCCATCCGCAACCTGGTACCCGATAAAAAAGGGTTCCTCTGGGCCGTAGATCCCTACGAGGGGGTACTGCGCCTACGGCTTTCTGAAAATGGGCTCACCCTGCTCGGTGCCGACAGCATCAATACCCGGGCGGGGCTTCCCACCGATTATAACCTCGACCTGCTTTCGCTCGATGACGAAACCCTGATCTGGTCAAAAAACCAATATTTCCGCTGGGATGCCAAAACCAGGCGCTGCAGCCCCTACCGCGGCAGCCAGTTGACCCAAAACCAGGGGGCAAAATTAATCCGCATGCCCGATGGAGAGCTTTTCCAGTCCTATGCCCAACGCACGGCTTGGTACGACAAGGAGGGATTCAAGGCCTGGCTCCCCATAGCCCTGGTCAAAAATAACGAGCAAATCGAAAAACTACCCAACGGAAAATATCTCTTCTGTATTGACAATGGCTATGCCATCCTGAAAACTGGTGCCTCTGCTCTCTCCAGCCCTCGGACCCCACCGATTATCCGCGCGGTACAACCTATGCGCAACGGACAAGCCCTCAACGGCGGCAGCGTCCGCTCATCCGATGGTTTACTGACGCTGCCCTCCCGAAGCACCAGCTTTTTTATCCACTTCGCCGCTGCCATTTACACGCAGTCGCCGGGGTTTCGATACCGAATCCCCGGTTGGCAGGACAACTGGTCGCCCTGGAGTCCGCAGCCATACAAAGAAATCGCCAACCTGCCTCCCGGCAAACACCACATACAGGTCGCTTGCAGCCTTTCCCCGGTCGTGAGCAGCCTCTCTGTTTTTATTGAGCCGCGCTGGTACCAAACCTGGTGGGCCATCGCCCTGCTCCTGGCTTTTGGGGCAACCCTGTTCTACCTCATGTACCGCCTGCACCGCTATCGGCTCGGCATCCAGCGCAGACGCCTCATCGTAGAAAAAGAAAGGCAACTGAACGACCAGCGGCTCCAGGCCAAGGCTGAACAACTCCAAACCGACGTGCTCAACAAAAGCCAGGAATTGGCCAACTCCACCTTTAACCTCATCCGGAAAAACGAAACCCTCCTCCAAATCAAGGAAGAACTCGCCCGGGTGAAGGCAGATATGGGCGAACGCTTGCCCGACCGCTACCACTCCCGCCTCCTACGACTCATTGACAGCCACCTCGGCAGCGAACAAGACTGGCTCATCTTTGAAACGAACTTCAACCAGGTACACGAGGTTTTCCTGCACAAGCTCAAAGCCAGCTACCCAGACCTCACCCCCGGCGACCTGCGCCTGGCCGCTTACCTCAAAATGAACCTCAGTTCAAAAGAAATCGCCCCCCTACTCAATATCTCTCTGCGGGGCGTGGAAAACAAGCGCTACCGCCTGCGCCAAAAACTCCATTTGGATAACGACGCCAACCTCACGGAATTCCTCATGCAGTACTAATGAGGTATATTTTATGCTGCGCAACGAATGGCGTAGTCCAATAATTTTCATAATTTTCTGATAAAAAGATATTTATAAGCAAATAAATAGACTTTTTATAAGAATGATTTTCGTCATTGGCGTAGTAGTAATGAGGTGGGTAATTGCATATATCCCGTTTCCTTTGAGTAATATTGTTCATGGAAAAATATGCCCAACCGCATGGTTTGCCCTTTCCATAGCGCGATTGCCCTTTTTAATTTTTATCATATATGTTTTAGTAAAATTTTATTTTCAATGGACTGGTTGCGAGGAGCACTGTAAAAGGGTGAAAACCGACTCTTTTTCCTGCCTCGCTGGCCTCTCGCAATACGTCTTTTTTCAAAATACCATACCTTGAAAACACTTCTACCTCGAAGGAATACAACAGATGTGCATCTCGCCAAACGCACTGTCCTGCACAGGATACGATTCCTGTGCATAGCCGCAATCGCTCCCTTTTTCCTGAATGGCCAGGAAGTGTTCTTCTTCCGCGACAGCAACAACCCCGGATATTACGATACCGGCCTGGCCTTTAAGACCACCCCCAGTTCCATCGAGCAAACAGGCCCCAGCGGGGATAAAATTCCTACTTCGAGCACGGCGTACTTTGGCAGCAACAGCCTGCGCATCAAATGGGTGTCCCGCTCGGGCGGCGACTGGTCGGCACTGGTCATCGCCCCGGGGTGGCCATTCCAAAACATCACCGCCACAGATACGCTTTCCTTCTGGGCATACTCCCCGGAAGGTCTGCTCAAGGCGCACTGGCCGTTCGTATTCATGGAAGGTGCCCCCGGCGTCACCAAGTCGCGCAAATACCCCCTGTCGGATTATGCCGGCGATCTGGCCCCCGGTACCTGGACTCAGGTCAAAGTACCGCTGCGCATTTTTTTCAACGACCCTTCGCAAACGCCCATACTTTTCAACCAAATCAAAGCGATTATCTTTGGCCAGGCCAGCGCCGACGGACAGGAACACACCTTGCTGGTAGATGAAGTGAAAACGTTTCGCGCCAGCTCCCAAGGCAGCGGCATGACGCCCCCGGCCTCCCTCTCCGCCACCGGCTACGACCGGCACATAGAGCTGCGCTGGCCTTCTGTAGCCACTCCCCCCGCCAGTTGGCGGATTTATCGCTCAGCGGATAACGGCACGAGTTTTGCCCCCCTCAAAAATCTGAACGGCGCCGATACCGTCGCCATAGATTTTCACAAAACAGCAGGCACCCAGAGCTTTCAATACCGCGTGGTTGCGGTCAATGCATCAGGTGCCGAGTCACCTCCCTCCCCTACCGCCTCTGCCGCGCTCTCCCCCATGAACGACGAGCAGTTGCTCGACATGGTACAACGCCATACTTTCCGATACTTTTGGGATTTTGCCCACCCGGTTTCCGGCTTGTCGAGAGAGCGGAACACTTCTGCAAATGTCGTGACGACAGGTGGGTCCGGATTCGGGGCAATGGCCATTCTGGTCGCCGTGGAGCGCGGCTGGATCACCCGCGAACAAGGGCTGGCCCGCCTACACAAAATCGTGGCCTTCCTCGAAAGGGCCAACCGCTTCAAAGGGGTTTACCCCCACTGGATGGACGGCGCTACCGGCAGCGTCATCCCTTTCAGCACGCAGGACAACGGCGGGGACCTCGTCGAAACCGCTTTTCTGTTCCAAGGGCTGCTGACCGTGCGCGCCTATTTCGACCGCAACAACACCGAAGAGGAGCTTCTGCGCGCCAAAATAACGACCCTATGGCGCGATGTGGACTGGAACTGGCACCGGCAACAAAATCAAAATGTCTTGTACTGGCATTGGTCTCCCAACTTCCAGTTTGCCATGAATTTCCAACTCAAAGGCTGGAACGAGACCATGATTGCCTACCTTCTCGGGATTGCATCGCCCACCTATCCTATCCCGGCATCCCTCTGGCATACTGGCTGGGCCAACAACGGTGCCATCCGCAACGGGAACCAGTACTTTGGGATAACCCTGCCTCTGGGCACCAGCCTGGGCGGTCCTCTTTTTTTTACCCACTATTCGTTTATGGGCTTTGACCCGCGCGGCAAAAAAGACGCCTACGTCAATTACTTCGAACAAAACCGGAACCAGTCGCTCCTCAACCGCGCCTATTGCATCGCCAACCCCCGGCAACATGCCGGATATGGGGCCAATTGCTGGGGTCTGACCGCAAGCGACGACCCGCTGGTCGGGTATTTCGCCCACGAACCCCAAAGCAACCGCGACAACGGCACCGTTGCCCCGACCGGGGCACTGAGTTCCATGCCCTACACCCCGGAGGAATCCATGGCAGCCCTCAAATATTTCTACCGGGAGCTCGGCGCATCCCTCTGGGGGCCTCTTGGCTTTTACGATGCCTTCAACCTATCGCTCAACTGGTATGCCGACAGTTATCTGGCCATAGACCAAGGGCCCATCATCGGGATGATAGAGAACCACCGCAGCTCCCTGCTGTGGAAGAACTTTATGAAGAACCCCGAAATCCAGGAAGCACTGGGCAAAATCGGCTTCACGCCCACCGCTACCCCCATCCGGGAGCAGCCCGCACCCGTCGCGCTCAGCCTGTATCCCAACCCCGTCAGCGAGCGCGCCATCCTGCAGGTCTATCTCGAAAGCGCCGGGCAACTGGAGCTCCGGCTCTTCGACCTTCAGGGGCGTCCCGTCCATTCCTGGACTCCCCGGAGCGAATCCTTCCCCGCAGGCTCGCACTCGATATCCCTGGCATTCCCGGGTATCCCGTCCGGCGCGTATGCGCTGCAGGTTCGCGCCGAAGGACGCCAGCACTCCTTGACACTGATTCTTCAACCATAATTTCCTTCATCAAAAACGAAACCTATGAAGTATCGTTTGTTACTTGCTAACCTGATTTTGACCCTCCTTCCGGTACTTGCCTTTAGCCAGGTCGTACTGGAAAACTTTGAAGGGGGGGCAAAACTTCCCTGGACGGCCGCTGAAGGCACGTTCTCTGTGGTGGACAACCCCGCAGGAGGGGACACGCTCAAGCTCAATAGCGGCGGCAAGGTGGGTTCCTACACCAAAAAAGCCGGGGCTGCGTACAGTCTCTTCCTGGCTGAACTACCACAGCCGCTCAACCTGAGCGTCAACAACCAGTTCCGCATCATGGTGAGGGCCAAAAACCCCACCGCCTTCATCTTCAAGCTCGAAGGCCCTGGCTTCGGCATCGAGCAGAAGAGAAACATCGCCCTCACGGATCAGTGGGTCGAATACACCTTCAACTTCAGCGCGGCCGCCGCAAGGACCAACCTGAACAAGATCCTGATCTTTTTCGACCCCGGCGTGGATGCCAGCAGCGACACCTACCTGTTCGACAACCTGGTTGCCGAACCCTCCGGTGCCTGCTCCGGCATCGCTTTTGACCCGACCATCCTCGACGATTTCGAGTGCCAGCGCAACGTATCGTACGCCATTCCAGGTATCAACGACTTTACTGTGGTCAATAACCCCGACAAATCGGGTATCAACACCACCAATAAAGTAGGCCGTTACCGCGACACCCTGAGCGAATGGCACGCCATGGTCGTCGATTTCGGAGAAGACATCCCCCTCGACCAGCGCAGCTTGTTTCGCATGAAGCTATGGGCTCCCAAAAAAGGCAGGCTCCTCGTCAAACTGGAAGGAACCGGCGGCGGCAGCGAAGTCTGGGTCAACGTCAACGATACCATGAAATGGGTGCAGATCGAAGCCGACTTCACCTCGCAAATCGGTAAAAAGTACCAGAAACTCGTCCTCTTCTTCAACGGCGGCGTACTGCCGGGGGCAAACGATATCTACTACTTCGACGATATGCGCCTGCTCACCGCCCCTAAATTTATCGTCCTGGAAGACTTTGAGGGCGGGGCAAAACTTCCCTGGAACCCAATCGAAGGTGCCTTCTCCGTAGTGGACAACCCCGCCGGCGGCAACGACCTCCAAATCAATGCCGGTGGCAAAGTAGGGGCTTATACCAAAAAACAGGGCTCTGGCTACAGCCTGTTCCTGGCACAGCTCCCTTCCCCGCTACCTATGCAGACCTTCAACCAGTTCCGCGTCATGGTGAAATCCGACCGGCCCACCTCTTTTATCCTCAAACTGGAAAACGCCAACAACACCAAGCGCATAGAAGAAAAGAAAAATATCGCCGTCACCGGCCAGTGGATTGAATATACCTTCAATTTCAGCGCCGCCAAGGACTTCGACGACCTCAACAAAATCCTGTTCTTCTTCGACCCGGGAGTGGATACCAGCGGGGGAACCTATCTCTTTGACAATATCGTCATCGAACCCTCCGGTGCCTGCAGCGGCGTAGCCGTCAACAATACCATCCTCGACGACTTCGAGTGCCAGCGCAACGTCGCCTACGCCAACCCGGGCTTCGCCGATATCGCCGTAGTAGATAACCCCGACAAGTCCAGCGCCAACGAAAGCGCCAAGGTAGGCCGCTACTACGACCGCCCCGGCGAATGGCACGCTATGGTCCTCGACTTCGACGGACAGCCCATCCCGCTCGGCGACCGTCCGATTGTAAAAATCAAGGTCTGGGCACCCGTAGCCGGTACGCTGAAATTCAAAGTGGAAGACGGTTCCGCCCCCGTGGAAATCGACCGCCAAATCACCGAAATCAAAAAATGGGTCGAATACTCCGTAGATTTCACCAGCGCTTCGGCTAACACCTACAAGAAACTGGTCTTCTTCTTTAACGCCGGCAAACAGCCCGGCGTGGACAGCGTGTACTACCTCGACGATATCCGCCTCGAACCGCAGGGCAGCGTGACCCTCGAAGATTTTGAGCCCACCCCCAAACAGACCTGGGAATCGCTGGGTGCCGAGGCCGTCTTCGGCAAGTTCAACGGAGGAATCAACAACCCCGATAAAACAGGGGCCAATACCAGCGCAAAAGTGGGCTCCTACACCAAAGGTACCTCCAAATTGGGAGGCCTGAAAGCCCTCCTGCCCGGCAGCTTCAGCCTCGCTACCTTCCCACAGGTCAACCTGCAGGTCTGGGCGCCCGCCGGAGCCAAATCCATCACGATGAAGCTCGTGAGCGTAGTGGAAGGTCCCAAGGAAATCAACCGCCCCATCGCCGAGACCGGCAAGTGGATTGACGTCTCGTTCAACTTCGATAACGTAAAGGCCATCAAGGACTTCGAGCGCGTGGAAATCGTCTTCGACCCGAACCTGGAATCTACGGCAACCTGGTACTTCGACAACCTGACCCAGACGAAAGCTACCGTAGATCCCTGCGAAGGCACCGTGGCCAACGTCAATGTCATAGACGACTTCGACTGCCAGCGCAACGCAAAATCTATCCTGCTGACCGATAACCCCGTCTTCGAAGTACTCCGCAACCCCTTCCCGGGCGGTATCAACCCGAATGCCAACGATAAAGTGGCCAAATACGTCGATCCCGCCGGGGCCGGCAAGGAATGGTCTATCGTCCTTTGGGATATGGGCAGGGAAATTGACCTGAGCAGCTACAATACCCTCGCGGTGAAGATCTACGCCTCCAAAGCCGTACCGGTACTGTTCAAACTCGAAGGCGGAACCAAAGCGTTTGAGGTCAAAGTGGACATCAAAGCAGCCGATTTGAACAAATGGGTCGAGTACCAAATTGATTTCAAGGCCGCCGCCGGATCCAAAAACTCCAAGTTCGGCATCTTCTTCAATGCAGGCAACGCATCTGCTGAAGGCGATACCTATTATATCGACGATGTCGAATGGCGCCGCGAGCCCTACACCGGGTGTATCTCCTCTTTCGAAACCCCCGCCGATAACCTCGGCAAGTGGCAGTACTTCGCCAACGGTGCACTCGACGGCAAACAAGTGGATATCGTCGTGGACAACCCGAAAAAATCGGGTATCAACACCTCCAACAAGGTAGCCGAGTTCGTCGAAGATCCGGGCGGAAATATCTTCGCCGGTATGTTCAACAACGGACTGCCCGCACAGGTATTCATGAAGACCAACAAGAAGATCACCATGAAAGTGCTCATGGACCATGCCGCAGAGGTGGTGTTCAAACTCGAAAACCCGGCCATCGGCCTGAATACCGGCGATACCAAAGTGAAATACACCACTCCAAACGAGTGGCAGACCCTCACCTGGGACTTCAGCGGCATCCCGCTCGCCGACAACACCATCGCCACCGTACTGGCCCTCATCATGGACTTCGACAACACCCCGACGACGACCAAGAAGTACTACTTTGACGATATCGCGATAGGCAATGCCAACTGCTCGCCCGCTACGCCGGTCAACAACCTGCAGCTCGATGCCCTGGCTATCTATCCGAACCCGGCCAGCGATGAACTGACCGTGGACAATGCCGCCAGCCTCTTCCGCTATGAAATCTTCAACGCAGTAGGACAGCGGGTCGGAACCTATGTGGCTACCGGCCAGGCCGCTATTACCATCCCGCTCAGCGGGCTGGACCGCGGTATGTACCTGCTCGCAGGCTATGACCGCCAGGGTGTCCTGCGCGCCAATGCCCGCTTTATCAAGCAATAATCTTTTAATACCCGGGGGGTTGGCATACCACCCCCCGGGCCTTTTTTCTTTCTTACCGTACTACTATGCACCTATTACGCCTCTGCCTGCTGCTCGCGGTATTTACCCTGTGTGCTGCGCCGACGAGCAGGCCTCATACCGCCGAAAAGCCGGTGCCTTTTAGCCTCCACGAGCTGAAGAAGCGAAGTTTTCGCTACTTCTGGGACCTGGCCGACCCGGTCAACTTCCAGGTGCTCGACCGCTATCCGGCAAAGACGTTCTCCAGTATTGCAGCCACCGGCTTCGGGCTGACCTCCTATATTGTCGGTGCCGAAAATGGCTACGTCACCCGCCCACAGGCCGCTGAACGCGTACTCAACACGCTGCGGGTACTCAAATCCCTGCCCCAGGGTCCTGATGCGAGCGGTATTTCAGGCTACAAAGGTCTGTTTTACCATTTTTTGACACTCGACAAAGCACTGCGCTTTAAAAACGTAGAGCTGTCCACGATTGATACCGGCCTGCTCATGGCCGGCGTGTTGAGCACTATGAGCTATTTTGACCAGGATACCCCCGTGGAAAAAGAAATCCGGGAACTGGCCGATTTCCTCTTCCGCCGCGTGGAGTGGGACTGGGCCATGGATGGGAAAAATACCATGTCCATGGGCTGGCACCCCGAGTCCGGTTTCATCAAAGCGCAATGGGTAGGCTATAACGAAGCAATGGTACTCCTTATCATGGCCATGGGCTCCCCTACCCACCCCATCCCCGCGGAAAGCTGGCAGGAATGGTGCAGGCCCTACCAATGGGCTACCTACCAGGGCCAGGAACACCTCAACTTCGATCCTCTCTTTGGACACCAGTACAGCCAAATGTACATAGACTTCCGCGGCATCCAGGACCCCTACATGAAATCGAAAGGCATAGATTACTTCGAAAATTCACGCCGTGCAACCTATGCCAACCGAGCCTATTGTATCGCCAACCCCGGTGGTTTTAAAGGCTATTCCAAAAACCAGTGGGGACTCACCGCCTGCGACGGCCCCGCTTACGAACAGCGCCAGGTGAACGGCAAAACGATTCAGTTCCGCGACTATTCCGCCCGCGGCGCCTGCTCCATACAAGTTGTGGATGACGGCACCATCGCGCCCACCGCAGCCGCTGGCTCCATCCCCTTTGCCCCGGAAATCTGCATCCCCGCCCTAAAATACATGTGGAAAACCCATTACCACGACCTGGTGGACGAGTACGGCTTCCGCGATGCGTTCAACCTCACCTACGTCTGGGGAAAAGATAAAGAAAAAGGCTGGTTTGACCCCGACTATATCGGCATTGACCAAGGCCCTATCGTCCTGCAAATCGAAAATCATCAAAGCGAGCTCGTTTGGAATATTATGAAAAAAAATCCGTACATTATCGCAGGTCTTAGAAAGGCAGGTTTCAGCGGAGGCTGGCTGGACAAAAGCCCTCGATAACAGGGGTTCCGTGTAGCGTGGCTGGACCCTCCCGAAAAGCCTTTGAATGCGCAACAAGTCTACTCTTTCCCCTGCCTGCTACCGAGCCGTGCAACAAGTCAAATATCCAGGACATCCGGACTTTTAAAAATATATAAATTTAACGTTATGAAATTTTTACAAATAATTGGGCTATCCGGGATCGTATTTCTGATCCATGCGTTCCGATTGGATACCAGTCTGGCGCACAGCGAGCCCCCCGTAGCCAAAGCGATGGAAGAACGAGTGGACTCTGTACTCAGGCTTATGACACTGGAGGAAAAAATCGGTCAAATGACCCTATTCACCAGCGACTGGGCAGTCACCGGTCCTACCCTTCGCGAAAATTACAAAGCCGATATCAAGAGCGCCAAAGTAGGAGCTATTTTCAATGCCCACACGGCGGCTTACAACCGGGAACTCCAGCGTATCGCCGTGGAAGAGACGCGGCTGGGCATACCGCTCCTGTTTGGATTTGACGTCATCCACGGCTATAAGACCATTTTCCCTATCTCTCTGGGTGAATCGTGTAGTTGGGATCTCAAAGCTATGGAACTGTCTGCGCGCATCGCAGCCATAGAAGCCTCTGCCGCAGGCCTTCACTGGACCTACGCCCCCATGGTGGATATAGCCAGAGACCCTCGTTGGGGCCGCATTTCCGAAGGTGCCGGCGAGGATACCTGGCTGGGTTCCCGCATCGCCGAGGCCCGTGTGCGCGGTTTCCAGGGCGATGATTTACTCAAAGACAATACCATTGCTGCTTGTGTCAAGCACTATGCCGCTTACGGAGCAGCCCAGGCGGGCCGCGACTACCATTTTGTGGATATGTCCGAGCTGGTACTCCGCGAAACCTACCTGCCTCCTTTCCTGGCTGCAAAAAACGCCGGTGTACGGACGTTCATGTCTTCTTTCAACGAGCTATTCGGGGTTCCTGCTACGGGCAACCGCTTTCTACTGACGGACATTCTGCGCGATGAATGGGGCTTCGACGGGTTCGTCGTATCCGATTATACCTCTATAAACGAAATGGTAGCGCACGGAGTGGTCGCCAACGATAAAGAAGCCGCAGAACTCTCCCTCAACGCTGGGATGGATATGGACATGCAGGGGGCGACCTACTACAACCACCTCCTGGAACTCGTACGCGAGGGCCGTATCAGCGTGCAGCGGGTGAACGACTCCGTGCGCCGCATCCTACGCATAAAATTTGAGCTAGGCCTCTTCGACGACCCCTACCGGTACAGCAACCCCGAACGCGAAAAAGCCCGGGTCTTTGCCCCTGAACACCTCGAAGCCGCCCGCGATATCTCCCGAAAGTCCATCGTCTTGCTCCGCAACGAAAACCGGACACTCCCTCTTTCCAAAGGAATCAAAACACTGGCGTTGTGTGGCCCGCTAGCTGCCAACCAAAGCGAACTCATAGGCTCCTGGTCGGGCGCAGGCGACTACAAACAGGCCATCAGCCTGTTAGACGGTATCAAGAACAAACTTGGCAGCAACACAAAGATATTGCATACAGAAGGCTGTACCATCGAAGGCAATGACAAAAGCGGCTTCAAAGCCGCACTGGCCAACGCCAAAGCCGCCGACGTCATCCTCGTCGCAGTAGGGGAAAGTGCTGGAATGAGCGGCGAGGCTGCCAGCCGCGCCGAACTGGGCCTTCCGGGCGTACAGGAGGACCTGGTAAAAGCCCTCGTGGCCACGGGTAAACCCGTAGTCGTCGTACTGATGAACGGACGCCCCCTGGCCATACCCTGGCTCGCCGAAAATGCCCCGGCTCTGCTCGAGACCTGGTTCCTGGGCACCCAGGCCGGCAATGCCATCGCCGATGTGCTCTTCGGAGATTACAACCCCTCCGGCAAACTCACCGCAACTTTTCCGCGCAGCACCGGCCAGATCCCCCTGCACTACAATATGAAGAACACCGGCCGCCCCATGGACCCGGGCAATAAGTACACCAGCAAATACCTCGACATGCCCAATACGCCCCTTTATCCCTTTGGCTATGGGCTCAGCTACTCGACTTTTGCATACAGCAACCTCCAGACCGACCGGAAAACCTTCGCTATGGGCGAAACCGTCCGCATCAGCGTTACGGTCGCAAATAAAGGACCATACGACGGAGAGGAGGTGGTACAGCTATACGTGCGCGACCGCGTGGGCAGCATCACCCGCCCCTTGCGCGAGCTGAAAGGGTTCCAGAAAGTCCTGCTGAAAAACGGGGAAAGCAAAACCCTCACCTTTGCGCTGAGCTCCGACGACCTGCGCTTTTACCACAACGACCTCCAGTTCCGCGCAGAGCCGGGATTTTTTGACCTCTTTGTAGGGGGTAGCTCCGACGCCAGCCTGACCACTGCTATTGAATTGAAGTAACCCTCTAAACGGAACAACCATATCATGAAAGCCAACAGCAGCCATAGCACCTGCTTTCAGTATCTCCCCTTTTTGTTCATTATCCTTTTTAGCCAAAGCCTGCTGGCCCAGGTAGCCGTGAAAGGAAAGGTGATGGACGAAAACCGGGAACCCCTCATCGGAGTCAATATCCTCATCAAAAACTCCACAGAAGGAACGGTCACAGACCTCGACGGCAACTTCGAACTACAGGTGGCAGATCCCAACGCCACGCTCGTCTTCAGCTATACCGGCTACAGCAACCAGGAAATCCTGCTCAAAGGGCAGTCCGAAATCAATGTAGTCATGCGCGAAGAATCCCAGTTGCTCAACGAAGTGGTCGTCGTAGGGTACGGCACCCAGCGCAAAAGCGATCTCACCGGCTCTGTGGCCAGCGTAAAATCAGAAGAGCTCAAAAAATTCGCTTCGGCCAACGTCGCCCAGGCACTACAGGGCAAAATATCCGGCGTGCAGGTCACGGCGGGGAGCGGACGCCCCGGCGAAGCCCCCGTCATCCGCATCCGGGGCACCGGTACACTGAACAACGCCAGTCCGATCTACGTCGTGGATGGCCTCATCCTGGACAACATCGACTTCCTCAACCCCAACGATATCGAGCGCATGGAAGTGCTGAAGGATGCCTCCGCCGCCGCCATCTACGGAACGCGGGGGGCAAACGGCGTCATCCTCATCACCACCAAAAAAGGCACGCGGGGACAAAGGGCGCGTTTCAGCCTCAATTCATACTACGGCACCCAGGAGGTGGCCCGCAAAATTGACCTGGCCAACGGCACGGAATACGCGCAGTTGGTCAATGAGTTCAACCTGAACGCAGGGGGGAAACCCACCTATCCGGATCCAAGCGTCTTTGGAGAGGGCACCGACTGGCAGGATGTCATCTTCCGCCAGGCACCTATCCAAAACGTAAACCTCAATATCAACGGTGGGTCAGAGGCCATGACCTATAGCATCAGCGGCGATGCATTCCTGCAGGACGGGATTATCGAATCGTCTTATTACAAACGCTACTCACTGCGCGTAAACAACGAATACAACCTGATAAAAGGATGGAAACTAGGCCACAACCTGGCCTTCATCGCCAACCGGGGCAACAACGAGCCCGGTGGCATCGTCTTCAACGCCTATGCCGCCGACCCGCGCGTACCCGCCATAGACAGCCTGGGCAAATTTGGCAGCACCTCGTTCACCTCAAACGTGAGCAACCCCGCTGCCCAGCTGAGGTACAATAGCTACAACCGCTACTACGGTCAGCAATTCAACGGCAACCTGTTTACGGAAGTCTATCCGCTCAAAAACCTGACGCTGCGCAGCAGCCTCGGATTCAACCTGATCAACAGCCGCGGAAAAAGCTTTGAGCCCAAATTCGAAGTGGATAACCGCCAGCGCAACCCCAATAGCCGGGTAAATGCCGAGATGTCGCGCGCCTACGACTGGCAATGGGAGAACACTCTCCAATACGCCAGGGATTTTGGAAAACACCGCGTCAACGCCCTGGCCGGATTTACGCGACAGGCCCGCGGAGGTGAGGTCATCGGTGGCGCCCGCCTGAACCTCATCGGCGATACCGAAGAATTTTTCTACCTCAATTCCGGCGATAGCGAAACCGCTACCAACTACAGCTATGGATTCACCCCTGAACGCTACGAGTCGGTGCTGTTCCGGGGCAACTACTCTTTCAAAGAACGCTACCTGCTCACCGCAACGTGGCGCCGCGACGGCTCCTCCAAATTTGGCTCCGAACGCCGCTACGGCAGCTTTCCCTCCATCGCACTCGCCTGGCGCGTCACGGAAGAGGATTTTCTGAAAAACCAAAACGTCATAGACAACCTCAAGCTGCGGGCCAGTTGGGGGCGACTGGGCAACGATAAGTTCCCTTCCAACGCGGCTATCCCAACCGTCACCAACAACCTGAGCGCCGTATTCGGTATCCAGGAACGCCTGTTGTTCGGCGCCTCCGTAATCAGTTTGGCCAATCCCCTGCTGCAATGGGAAGAAACTACCAGCTCCAACGCAGGCTTCGAACTCGGCCTTCTGGATAACCGCCTGACACTGGAAATGGACTACTACCAGCGGAAAAGCGAAAAAATCCTCGTCCCGGTACCCATTCCCGATTATGTGGGCAGTGCCTCCGACCCCTACGTCAATGCCGCCGATGTACTCAACTCAGGCCTGGACTTCACCCTGAATTATGCCAGCAAGGCGAAGAAATTCAACTACCGCATCGGCGTGCTGGGCTCTACTGTACACAACGAAGTACTCGCACTCGGCACCGGCCAGGACACCATCCCCGATGTAGCGATCACAGGCGAGTTTGCTACCCTCACCACCATCGGCAGACCCATTGGGAGCTTCTATGGGTACAGAGTCGCAGGGGTGTATCAAAATGCAGAAGAAGTCAAACAATACCCCAGCCAGCAAACGGTCAAGCCCGGCGATCTTCGCTTCGAAGACATCAACGGCGATGGGATAATCAACAGCCAGGACCGCACTTTCCTCGGCAGCTCCATTCCTACATTTATCTTCGGGATCAGCCTCGCCCTGGAATACGCCGGCTTTGATTTTTCAGCAGATGTCAACGGCGTAAGCGGCAACAAAATCCTCAACTCCAAGAAAATGGCACGCGGGTTCGGCTTGCCCAACTACGAAGCCTCCTTCCTCGACCGCTGGACCGGCCCGGGCACCAGCAACACCGAACCGCGCATCATGAACGGTGGCTATCCCAACTTCTCCGTCTCGACCAACTATATAGAAGACGGCTCTTTCATCCGCCTGCGCAGCATGGCCCTGGGATACACCATCCCTCAAAAATTACTGAAAAAAGTATATTTGAGCAGCCTTCGGGTGTATGCCAGTGCCAACAATCTCCAAACCTGGACCCGTTATTCCGGGTATTCCCCCGAAATCGGCAGCGGGGCTGTCACCCGCGTCGGGATTGACGGCGGTATTTACCCCATCGCCAAAACAATGTTATTTGGCTTACAGGTTGGTTTTTAATTTTTATTTTAAAAAATGTATAAAAAACAAATATAATATGGCCTCTCGACCGTTTATGCTCCGAATCGCGGTGCTGGCCCTTGCGCTTGCCAGCGCCCCTGCCTGTGAAGACTCCGGCTTTCTCGACGTAAAGCCTCAAGGGGTTATCAACGCCGGCAATTACTTCCAGACCAGCGACCATGCTGTCTGGGCTACCAATGCTGTGTACAACCAGCTCCGCACCTGGAGTCTGACGGCTTTCCCCTGGCTGGCCATGACGGATATCGTCTCTGACGATGCCACTAAGGGCAGCTTCCCCGCCGATGCACAGCGCCTTACCACATTTGACGAGTTCACGTACGACGCGCGATTCCCGGAAGATGTCCGCGCGACCTGGCAGGGGCATTATCAAGGTATCTTCCGCGCCAACATAGCCATAGAGGGCATCCCCAAAGTCCCCTCCATGAACGAAAGCCTTCGACAGCGACTGTTGGGGGAGGCGAAGTTTCTGCGCGCCCACTTTTACTTCAACCTGGTGCGCTGGTTTGGCGATATCCCCTTAGTACTCACCCCGCTTCGACAGGACGAGTTTTACACGCAGAAGCGCAGCTCCGTCAAAGAGGTCTATGTGCAAATCGTAAAGGACCTCAGTGAAGCCCTGCCCGCCGTACCGGAAAAATCGGCGTACGACCCCACCGATATGGGCCGAATTACTAAGGGAGCTGTCCGGGGAATCCTGGCAAAGGTCTATCTCACCGTTAAGGATTACCCTAATGCGGAGAAATATGCCCTCGAAGTCGTCAACTCCAAAGAATACGCCCTCTTGCCTGATTTCGCTAAGATATTCCTACCGGAAGGCGAAAACTCCAGCGAATCGGTGTGGGAGGTGCAGGCTACCGCCCTCGAAGATACCTACGCAGGCTCTACTCCCTGGAATATGGTACAGGGCGTGCGCGGCGACCCCAACCTCGGCTGGGGCTTCAACCTGCCTTCCGATGACCTCGTTCGCTCCTTCGAGCGCGGCGACCCCCGACGTGATGCCACTGTGCTCGAAGTAGGCGAAGCGCTGCCCGACGGCTCTTACACCGTTCAGGACAACAAAGAAATGGAAGGCGAACGCTACAACCAAAAAGCCTGGACGCCCGACCATCCCTTGTTGCAAGACAATGGCCCGAGCAACCTCCGCATGTTGCGCTATGCCGATGTGCTGCTCGTCGCCGCAGAAGCCCTCAACGAAAACGGGAAAGCACAGGAGGCGCTCGTTCACCTCAACGCGGTGCGCAAGCGCGCACGCGGCACCCGCAATGTACTTCCGGACATCACCCTGACCAATAAAGACCAACTCCGCGATGCCATCTGGCGCGAACGCCGCTCCGAGCTCGCTATGGAGCAACAAAGGTGGTTCGACCTGGTACGCACCGGCCGTGCCGCATCCGTCATGAAAGCCCACGGGAAAAATTTTGTAGCCGGAAAACACGAGCTCTTCCCTATCCCTCAAACGGAAATCGCTCTTAGCGCCGGGAATATCGCGCAAAATCCAGGATATTAGCCTGCGGGGCGGATGTAGGGCAAAAAGGACCCCTCGCTGATTCCTGGGGTTGTATAAAAGCGCCATCGCTGCCATTCGGGCGGCGACGGCGCTTTTTACACACCCCCCTAAATAGTTACCAAAAAATATACCTATTTTTGCCATCGGCAGCAAACATCAACGCTTGTTAAATTACTTCTATAATGCAAAAAACCGCCACTGTACTCGGGGCTACCGGCCTAATCGGTGGGTTTCTCGTAGAAGCTTTAGAGCAGGACGATACCTACGCCCATATCCGGGTGCTCAGCCGGCGTCCTCTCTCTTTTAAAAATCCCAAGACGGAGGTCATCGTACTCGATTTTGAGGATGACAAGGCATTCAAAGCAGCCATTGCCGGCAGCGATGCGGTATTTTGTACCGTGGGCACCACGCTGAAAAATGTCAAAGGGGATCTGCTCGCCTATCGAAAAGTAGATTACGACATTCCCGCCCACGCGGCAAAATTCTGTGCAGAAACCGGGTGTGGGAAATTCCTTTTAGTTACCTCGGTGGGGGCCAATTCCAAGAGCAGCAATTTTTATATCCAATTAAAAGGCGCGGTAGAAGAGGCTGTCGGTTCCTATGGCATTCCCCTGGTAGCCATCCTGCGCCCCTCCATGTTGTTGGGCAAGCGAAGTGAATCCCGACCCGCTGAATACATCGGCCAAGTCCTGATGCGCGCGTTTGCCTTCCTCATCCCCTCAGTCTGGAAGCCGATTGATGCGCGCGACGTGGCCAAAGCCATGCTCGCCCTCTCCAAAGGCGAGGAGCCCGGAACCCGATTTTACTATTACCGGGAACTGATGCAGGCAGCAGTTGAATAGACTTGTTGCGAGGGGTCAGCGTTTTCGGTAGCACACGCTCTAAAAGGAAA
>CAZSMU010000067.1:0-19798 GCA_964607915.1 uncultured Haliscomenobacter sp. | reverse complement strand
CTATACTCCCTCAAAAAGCCTTCGTGTGGACAAAAAATGACTCTTTTTTCCCTCCTCTCTAACCCCGCGCAACCAGTCTATTGAAAATACACCGTGTTTCGGATGAACAGAACTGCTCTTATGAAAAAAATACCTTTTATCGCATGGGCCCTTTTTTGGATGCCCTTCTTTTCCTCGGCGCAAGCTTCTCTTTACTATACCATCAACCTGGGGATTTTTGCCGAACCAAAGCGGGACGATTTCCAGGCCCTACACTCCATAGGGTTTTTATATGCTACCCACATGGAGAATAGCCATGCGCAAATCTATCTCGGCGGCTATGAGTCAAAAAGCATGGCTCAGAATGCCCTGGCCCGCGTCCACGCAGCCGGCTATACCGCGGCCGCCCTACAGGAAATTTACCTGCAAACAGGGGAAACCGTTGCTATCGTCCAGTTGGCCAGCACCGATTTCCGCAAGCCTATCTACTGGGCAGGGTACGAGAACGTACCCGAATTGTGGGGCATCATCAGCGGGGATAACTTACGGCTTGCTGCAGGGCCGTACAACTCGCCGGAAGAAGCGAGAAAGGCGCTGCCTGATTTCCAGAAAGGGGGTTTCAAAGATGCGTTTGTGCGTACCATCAACAGTATGTACCTCATCAAGATAGGCACCTTCGAATCGGGCAATGCACTCAAACAGCCCCTCATAGCCTTCAAATGGAACGAGGAGACCCCGCCTTCCATAAGCGCCCGGCCAACTCCAACCCCGCGGGAAACCCCGCCTGCATACGACTACCCTACCCGTCCTGCGGAGGTTGTACTGCCGCCCGTGCCGACCAACCGCGAAGCCCCCCCAACAGAATACGGCGTCTTTACCCCAAAAGGGGTGGACAGCCCCCTGCGGGGAAACGTCAAACGCAGCTCCGCCATAGAACTCCAAAAAGCGCTGCTGATGATCAATCAGTACGCAGGCAGCCTCGATGGATACTACGGTCCTGCCACCGCCCAGGCCTATTCCAATGCCCTGGCCTCCAACCGGGAACTACTCCGATACCGGCTTTTCGTAGCCAATGCGCCCTCATCCGGTACATCCGGTGCGGGCGACGCCCTGCAACAGGCCATTGATCATCTGACAGAAGATACCCGCCTGGCACAAACCCTGGAAAACTACGACCACCCCGTCGCAAAAGCATACCTGGCCTATCGAATCTTTGTTTCGACAGGCCCTGGTTATGAAGTAAACCAACTAATGAACGATGCCATCCGCCAGGCGTATGCTTCCCGCTCCACTCGGCAGACTGCTCCTTTCGACTATCTGGCGACCTATGCGTACAACGACCTCAACCAACTCATCCTACACCTATGCTATATCCATGCAGCGCCCAACAGCAACTATACGGTTCCCTGCTGGCTTTCCCAACAATACCCACAGGAGACCGCCCGCGCCCAGGCGGCGCTGAGCAGCACGAATAGCGCTATGCAAATCCTGCAATCCTGTAACCCCTTCAGCGCCTGGGAAGATATGCAGATGCTGGAAGCCATAGCCTCTGATATAGGCGGGGAAGCCGTTGCTCAGGCACAGTGGGCACAAGCTGCTGCGGCAAAATCGGCCCTGTATGTCGCTTCACGTCCCCTCGGGGCCGCTACGCAACGGGAACTGGACCTATGGCATCAATCCCTCATGAACAACCTGGGGCATTGGGCACAACGCGACCCCCTGCACGGGCGCTTCATAGCCCCTTTCAAAATCCTGTTTTACCAGACCGCCGTACGCCTCGAAGATTTTTTCATGGATAAAGGCTTCGGTACCGAAGAGGCTCGTGTGCTCGCACTGGCTACCCTTCGCACCAGCGTGGGGCCGAGCCTGCAGCGCTTTCAGTAAGCCCCTCAACAACCCCTCACAAAAGCCCGTGGTCAGCGCACGGCCTCAAATTCCATCTCCAACCGACAGGGAATGGATATAGGGGAAACCTGGTAGAGATAAAACCACAACTCCAGCTTGAAGCGCTCTTTGGACAGCAAACGCTTGGCATTGATGAGCGTGGGCAACAGGCGAATTTGGTTGCCCACGCGCTCAAACTGCAAGCGGTCTATGTAAAATACCTCGTCTGAACGCGCACAGGATGCCGAACCCTGCGCGCAGATGCGCAGGGAAATCTCGGAGATGAAGTCCAGATTCGACCCGTCCAGCGTAATGATGCTGGCGGAAAAAGGCTGAATAGCCCCTATCGCCGAGGTATCCGTTTTGTACGTTTCCAGATAATAGCGCAAGTTGCTGGGGAAGTCGTCCAGCACAAGAGTCCGGGGCGCAATGCCGGGCGAAAGCCCGGCGGGAATCGTGAACGGTATGTTCGGATAGCGCATGTCGAATATCCGCTCGCGCACATCGCGACGGCAGCCCAGCAGAAGGGAAAGCGCGAGCACCCCCGCGCAAATAGTCCAGGTTGGTATCTTATTCATGTATGGATAACGTTGTTTTGCCCCTGGCGTTTTGTAACCAGTCTGATACATGGCTCACCCCTTGCAAAGCGAACAAAAATCCTGCTGCCGCCGTCTTATTTTTTTGAAATTAAAGAATTCCCTGGAAAAAAACATCGTAATTTTGTGCGGCTTTTGCCGAACCACACTTTTTTCTTTTAAACAGATAAAACAAAAATAGTATGCCTTTCGATCTTTCGATGATACAGGCGGTGTACGAAGCCTTCCCCAAGCGCGTGGCCGATGCTCGTGCTGCCCTTGGCCGCCCACTGACGCTCTCGGAGAAAATCCTCTACGTCCATCTCCACGGCGACTCCCCGCTCCGATCTTACGCACGGGGCAAGGATTACGTCTTTTTTGCCCCCGACCGGGTGGCAATGCAAGACGCTACGGCGCAAATGGCCCTCCTGCAGTTCATGATGTGCGGGCGCGATGCTACCGCAGTGCCCTCCACAGTGCATTGCGACCACCTCATACAGGCCGAACTGGGCGCGGCAAAAGACCTGGACACCGCCGTAAACATCAATGCGGAGGTTTATGATTTCCTGGCTACGGTCTCCAATAAATACGGCATCGGTTTCTGGAAGCCCGGCGCCGGTATCATCCACCAGATCGTACTGGAGAACTATGCTTTCCCGGGCGGCATGATGATTGGCACCGATTCCCATACGCCCAATGCCGGGGGACTCGGGATGCTGGCTATCGGCGTAGGCGGCGCCGACGCCGTGGACGTTATGGTCGGAATGCCCTGGGAACTCAAAATGCCAAAGTTGATCGGCGTAAAACTCAGCGGCAAACTCAATGGCTGGGCTTCGCCTAAAGACGTCATCCTCAAAGTGGCAGGCATCCTTACGGTAAAGGGCGGTACAGGAGCCATCGTAGAATACTTCGGATCGGGCGCTGAAGCCATGTCCTGCACCGGTAAAGGCACCATCTGCAACATGGGTGCCGAAATCGGCGCTACCACCTCGACCTTTGGCTACGACGAGTCCATGAGCCGATACCTCCGCTCTACAGGCCGCGCCGAAGTGGCAGACCTGGCCGATGGCATCCGCGAACACCTCACCGGTGATGCCGATTGCTACGCCCATCCCGAAAAATACTTCGACCAGGTCATTGAAATTGACCTCTCCACGCTGGAACCGCATATCAATGGCCCTTATACGCCCGATCTCGCATGGCCTATCTCTCAATTTGCAGCCGCCGTTAAAGAAAACGGCTACCCGCAGAAGCTGGAAGTAGGCTTGATCGGATCCTGCACCAACTCCTCCTACGAGGACCTCGACCGCGCCGCTTCCGTAGCCCGGCAAGCCAAGGAGAAAAAACTCAAAGCTAAAGCAGAGTTTACCATCACCCCGGGCTCGGAGCAAATTCGCTACACCGTAGAACGCGACGGCCAGCTCGCGGCTTTCGAAGAAATCGGCGGCGTAGTGATGGCCAACGCCTGCGGTCCTTGTATCGGCCAGTGGGCTCGCCATACCGACGACCCTACCCGTGCCAACTCTATCATCACTTCTTTTAACCGCAACTTCTCCAAGCGCAACGACGGCAACCCGCAAACGCGTTCGTTCGTGGCTTCCCCGGAAATCGTAACGGCTATGGTAATCGCCGGCGACCTGGCCTTTAACCCACTCACCGATACGCTGCTGAATGAAGACGGGCAGGCCGTCCAACTCGACCCGCCGGCAGGTGCCGAACTGCCTGCAAAGGGTTTCGCAGTAGAAGATGCCGGCTTTGTAGCCCCGGCTACCGATAGCGCGGCTATCTCGGTACGCGTGGCCCCGGAGTCCAGCCGCCTCCAACTGCTCGAACCCTTTCAGCCCATCACACAGGCACAACTCAGCGGCATGCGCATCCTGATCAAAGCGAAAGGCAAATGTACGACCGACCATATCTCTATGGCCGGCCCCTGGCTGGAGTTCCGCGGCCACCTGCAAAACATCGCCCGCAACTCCTTCATCAGCGCCATCAACGCCTTCAATGGCGAAATGAACCAGGTGCTCAACCTTGCGGAAAACAAATATATGCCCGTGCCGGAGTCCGGACTGGCCTACCGCAATGCAGGGATTGGCACCGTCGTCTTTGGCGAAGAAAACTACGGGGAAGGCTCTTCCCGCGAACACGCCGCCATGCAGCCCCGTTTCTTAGGGGTGAAAGCGGTCATCGTGAAGTCCTTCGCCCGCATCCACGAAACCAACCTGAAAAAACAGGGTATGCTCGCCCTCACCTTTACAAACCCGGAGGATTACGAGAAAGTGCGCCAGGACGACGCTATCTCCATCCTCGGCTTTGACGAAATGGCTCCGGGCAAATCCCTGCGCGTCGTGCTCCACCACGCCGATGGCAGCGAAGATGCGTTTGAGGTGGCCCATACGTACAACACACAACAAATTGAATGGGTGCGCGCCGGTTCGGCCCTCAATAAAATCCGCCAGGAAATGGGTGTAGCCTAAGGCAGGCCCACTCGTTCTAATATAAGTCTATCCTATCGATCGCAGGGATGGGTCTCGATTTCAGACGCCCATCCCTGCAACTTTTTTATGGATTTTAGGGTTCTATTGCCTTGATGTGGGTGTATTTCAATCTTTTTTAGAAAAAAGATTCTAAATTTCGGCTGAATACAAAATATCATGCGCCCTAAATTCACATTGTGCAAGAAAACGTATGCCTGCATGCTCGATGCGCTGAACAGTCTATACCTGAGCGACAAGCTCGGGTTCAGCAGCGATTTGAAGTTCATTGCTGACGATTACTGGCTGGGCGACACGGCCGTAATAGACCAGGTGTACCTGCGCCGTGGCCTCTGGGAAGTACATTTGGTATTTGCCCATCCGGTATTGCCCATGCGCTTCCTGAAGAGGCGTATCACCGCCCACTCCAGTCCGCAGCGGGCGGCACAACTGGCCTTTTACATGCGCCGGCTTGCCGCAAAAGACCAACGAGGCACCATCAGCGTACGCATCGAACAATTCCATTTATCTCTCAACTGAGCCGCCGATGTCCGCCAGCACAAAACAACGCATTCTGGAAGCTGCCGTCTTTTTATTCAACCGGGAAGGGGTAGCAAACGTACGCCTGCAACAGATAGCAGACGAGACAGGAATCAGCGTGGGCAACCTGGCCTATCATTTCAAAAACAAAGAAGCCATCGTATCGGCTGTATATGAATACCTGTTTGAAGAACTCAAGCAGGTATTGTCCACCTATCTGTCGAGCCCCGGATTGACCGATTTCGACGATCAACTGAGCCATTACTATGCTTTTTTTGGAAAATATCGCTTCTATCTGATTGATCTCTTTGACGTCGAGCGCGCTTTCCCCGATATCATAGCCCAATGGCATGAGTTTGTGGGCAAAATGATCCTGCAGATCCGACACCGCATCGCGTATGGGGTGAGTAGAGGCGTACTTGTACCCGAGCCTTCCCGAGGTTTATACGATACCCTGGCCGATAATATCTGGATGACCATCACGTTCTGGATCCCCCAGCAGGTCCTCAAAGGCCTCCCTCTGGATGAATCCAGTTTCAAAAGTGCCCTATGGGCACAGTTCCAGCCCTATTTCACCGACAAGGGCTGGGAGGAGTTCTCCAATATCATTTCCCCGCTCTTCGTGGACGGAGGGAAATAATCGCCAAACATAAGTCCGACTTATTTTAGAAATAATTTTCTAATTTTTTTTAGAAATAATTTTCTAATCAAAATGCGCGGTATATATTTGTTGTTACGGCGCACACATCGCTATTATTCGGATTTTTTACCAGAACGCAAAAAATTATTATTGTATGGCAAACGTACTCTGGCTTCAGGGCGGGGCTTGCAGCGGCAACACCATGTCGTTCCTCAATGCCGAGGAACCTACCGTCGTGGAGTTGATCACCGATTTCGGGGTCAATATCCTATGGCATCCCTCGATTGGCCTCGAAATAGGGCATCAGGTCAGCAATCTCCTGGAGGACATCCTGGCGGGGAAGGTTCAGATGGACATCTTTGTATTTGAAGGGACGATTGTACAAGGCCCTAATGGAACCGGTACGATGAACTATTTCTGCGACCGCCCCATGCAGGAATGGGTACGCGAACTGTCCAAAGTAGCGGGTTTCGTCGTTGCCATCGGCGATTGTGCCACCTACGGCGGCATACCTGCCGTGCCGCCCAACCCCAGCGAATCTACGGGTATGCAATTCCTGAAGCAGAAAAAAGGAGGATTCCTGGGCCCCGACTTTGTATCCAAAGGCGGTCTGCCCGTCATCAATATCCCCGGTTGCCCCGCCCACCCCGACTGGATAACGCAAATCCTGGTCGCCATCTCCACCGGGCGCATTGGCGACATCCGCATTGATGAGTTTCATCGCCCCAAGACGTTTTTCACCGACTTCGTACAAACGGGTTGTCCGAATGCCATCAGCTTCGCCCAAAAGGTGGATGGCGGCTTCGGAAAACGGGGTGGCTGCTTGTTCTATGAGGTCGGCTGTCGCGGCCCTATGACGCGCGCCAGTTGCAACCGCATCCTCTGGAACCGCCAGTCGAGCAAAACCCGAGCCAACCACCCCTGCCTCGGTTGTACCGAACCCGGGTTCCCGCACCACGACCTCAAAAAGGGCAGCGTATTCAAAACGCTCAAATACCTGGGTTTCCTGCCACAAGACGTGCCCGCCGGCACCTCCAAACTGGCATATTACACCCGCGCCGGCTTCGAAAAGGCTATGGGCGGCGTAGAAAAAATCACGGGCACCAACAAGGTTCATTTCGAAACATCTAAATAATTATCGCCATGACCATGGTAAAGGAATTAAATATTTCGCCGGTTGGCCGCGTAGAAGGCGACCTCGACGTAAAAGTATATATGCAGGATGGCGTGGTCACCCGCGCCCATACGCAGGCGGCGATGTTCCGCGGATTCGAGCAGATCATGGCGGGCAAAGACCCTCAATCGGGCTTGATCGTCACCCCGCGGATTTGCGGGATTTGCGGTGGCTCCCACTTATACTGCGCCTCCTCCGCGCTGGATACAGCCTGGAAAACCCACCTGCCTCCCAACGCGCTGCTCTTGCGCGCCATCGGCCAGGCTGCCGAGACCATACAGAGCATCCCTCGCTGGTTCTACGCTATCTTCGCTACGGATATGGCCAATAAGAAATTTGCCAACAAGCCCCTCTACGAAGAAGTCGTGCGCCGATGGGCAGCATACGTGGGTACATCCTTCCAAAAAGGCGTCACCGCCAGCGGACGCCCGGTCGAAGTGTATGCCATCTTCGGTGGCCAATGGCCCCACTCTTCCTACATGGTCCCTGGCGGCGTCATGTGTGCCCCGACCTTGAAAGACGTTACCCGTGCCCACGCCATCATGAACCACTTCCGCATTGATTGGCTGGAGACGGTCTGGCTGGGATGCTCCATCGAACGCTATCTCCAAATCAAATCCTGGGACGATATGCTGGCCTGGCTCGATGAAAACGAGTCACACCGCAACAGCGACCTCGGCTTGTTTCTGCGGGCCGGCATCGAATTCGGCCTGGATAAGTTCGGACAGGGCGTGGGCAAATTTATGGCCTATGGCACCTACCTGCATAAAGACAAATACAACAACCCTACCGTAGAAGGCCGCCAGGATGCCGTTATCAGCCCGGGCGGGTTCTGGGATGGCCAGCATTTCCACAGCCTCGACCATCGGCAGATTACAGAACACGTCAAGCATTCCTGGTACAAGGACGTCGATGCAGCCCATCCCTGGAACGAGCCGCTGCCCTCTCCCCTGCCCTCGCAGAACCTGGAACAAACAGATTTCAACAACAAGTACTCCTGGTCAAAAGCACCTCGCTATACCGGCTATGCCGCTGAAGTGGGCCCGCTGGCGCGCGTCATCATGAACGCCAACCCCAATAACCTGGCCCACCAAAACCAGGACCCCCTGTTCCTGGATATCATGCACCGACTGGGCCCCAGTGTGTTCACCCGCGCATTGGCCCGCGTACACGAGGCACCGCGCCTGTATCTGTACATCAACGAGTGGCTGAGCCAAATCAACCTGGACGGCGAGTTCTACGTCAAACCGGAAGAAAAAGACGGACGCGGATGGGGCGCCACAGAAGCTGCCCGTGGCGCACTCGCCCACTGGATAGAAGTAGAAGGCGGCACCATCAAAAACTACCAGGTAATCGCCCCCACGACCTGGAACGTCGGACCCAACGATGAGTCGGGCAATCCCGGCCCCATCGAAGCAGCGCTGGAAGGTATTGAAATCGAAGACCCGCACGACCCGGTAGAGGTCGGCATGGTAGCCCGCTCATTCGACTCCTGCCTCGTATGCACCGTACATGCCCACGATGCTAAAACCGGAGAACAATTGGCAAAATTCAAACTTTAGGATTTTTTGAATGAAAAAAACGGCAGTCCTGGGCTTCGGAAACCCCGTCCGCAGCGATGATGGCATCGGGTGTTTCGTAGTACAGGAATTACAAAAGCGCTTAGGCGAGCGGGAAGACCTCAGCGTCCTCGACATGGGCACCTCGGCCTTCGAGGTATTGTTCCAGCTGCAGGGGCACGAGCGCATCTTTTTCGTAGATGCCGTCATCCATAGCGGAGAACCCGACGGCACCCTCTACGCCCTACCCGCAGAAGAGGTGGCCGCTGCTGTGCAGGAAGATCCAATGGTCTTCCTGCACAGCCTAAAATGGGACCAGGCATTGTCCTATACCAAAAAAATTATGGGGCCCGCTTTTCCAGGTGATTTGCGGGCCTATCTCATTGCGGTCAGCGATACACGGCTCGAAGTAGGGCTCAGCGATCCCGTCCGGGAAGCAGGTATGCGATTGGTGGAAATACTGGAAAACGAATTACAGGTATGAGCCAGATCAAACTGAGGTCGCAACATCTGCTCATCGAAGGCCCACTCGCCGCAGCGGTTTTTGGAGATGCCCCCCAAGTACATACGGTGTATTATCCCCAACAAAAATCCCTGCTCCTGGCACCTATGGACGACGAGTTCTTCGCCAAACTCCACAAGACAGCGCTCCAGATGCTCAAAACGAGAAACCTGCACGGGGATAAAAGCATCTCCCTGCAGGAACTCCTCATTGACCACGAACTCGACGATTCCGACCGCGATCTCGCCTTTTCCCACACTCCCGGCACCAGCTTGCTTCAAGTACTGTTTTGACTATGATTACCATCTATACTACCCCCGAACAACTAGGCGCGGTGCGCGAAATCATTTCCCGCGAAGAACGCCTCGATGAATGGGTACAAATCCAGGATTTCCTGCTGGAAAAACCTGTACTGAGCGCCTACAGTCTGATCGTCCGACAACATGGGATTGCACAGCCCATAGACTGGCAAAATGTTCAGGCACCGTACTTGCTGCCGGAAGAAATTGCGTTCAGCCCCGAACACCTGCTCGGATTGGTCTTCGCCCGTTTGGGTAACTACGCGCGCAGCTATGAACTCCTGCTTTCCAACCCTCTGCTCAGCAGGGAAATCAACCTCATCCAGCGGCTACAACAGGGCATACCCACCCGGGCAGAATCCCTGAACTCCGACCTCAGCCCTTTTGAGGAATACCGCTTCTGCCACAACGCTGCCCTGCTGCACCACTACGCAGCTTCCGAAGAGGATTTCGACCCCGACAAAGCCCGCTATTTCTACCGGGAAGCCCTCAACAGCGCTCCAAACGGGGAGTATTTCGCCTTTACTGCCAAACAATACAGCGCCTTTCTGCAGGATATGGACGAACCGGAGATCGCTGAGCACTTGCTGGAAGACGCCCTCAAAAATGACCTATCAGACGAAGCGGCCACAGAACTCAAAGCCGCCCTCTGCCAGGTCTGGATGAAAAAATTAGTCGCCCCCTACGATACCCTGCTCCTCGACCGCCTCAAACAAGTGCTCTGGGAAACGCTTCAAGCCTACCAACAACAGAACCGGCCCGTCGAAGAAGCCCTCACCCTCATAGACGCTTCCCATGTGGCCAATATCAGCGAAAGCTTCTCCGAGTCCTTGCGCTATATCAACCAGGCCGTGGATTTGCTGAGACGGGAGGAGATGGACGAACTGCTCGCCAACGCGCATTTTCGCCGGGGCAGCCTGCTCTACACCTGGGCACAGAAAGGCAACCCGCAGTTCTACAAGGGCGCGATGGAAAGCTTCCAGGAAGCCCTAAAAGTCTTTACCCGCGAGGATGCCCCGGGAACTTTTGCCGAAATCCACCACTACCTGGGGGTAATCTATTCGGAAATCCCCGATGAGGCGCGCAAAAAAAGCATCTGGGCTGCCGTATCCTCATCCTCTTTCCAGGAAGCGCTCCAGTTTTACACCAAGGAGCAATATCCGTATGAATATGCCATGATCTGCAACCACTATGGAAACGCCATCTCCAAGTATCCCATGGCCATCCACACGGATAATCTGGAAAAAGCCGTTTTTTACTACCAGGAAGCCCTTGGTATCCGCAGCGCAGAGCACTACCCTTTTGAGCGGGCGCTGACCCTGCTCAACTATCTCGAAGGACTTTGGTACCTCGATCTCGGCGATAAGAACGGCGCCAGCAAAGCGCTCTACCAACAGATGCTCGCCTTTGCCGAAGAGGCCCGGACGCTGACCCGTGAGCCCGCCCTCATCGCCGAAGCAGAAAACCATTTGAAAAAACTTGAAGAACTGGGACAAGCACTGGCCCGGGAAGCGCACCTGTAAAAACCGATGCACGAAATTTCATTAATCCGGAATGTTTTCCGCACACTGGAAGAGCATCTGGGCACAGCAGAATTCGCCCGCGTATCCAGAATTACCCTGCGGGTAGGGCCGCTCTCCAACGTGGAACCCGTCCTCATGCAAAACGCCTTCGCCGCCGTCACGGAAACCGAACAACCCGCCTTTCAGTCGGCCGTACTGGATATCGAAACGACCCGAATCCGCATCCTTTGCCCATCCTGCGGGCAAGAATCAGAGGTGGAAGGCTATCGGTTCTGTTGCAGGCAATGCGGCGCGCCCAGCAATCAAATCATCAGCGGGGACGAATTGCTCATCAGCGGGATAGAGCTACGGGATTAGACTTCTCCTCCGCGGGCCTTTCGCCGGTCAATATAATTCCGGATGCGGACGGCACTCTCGTAATCCTCTTTTTGGATGACCTTGACCAATAATTCTTCCAACTCCTCCAACGAATACTCTGCCAAAGACCCCTTTCGCTGGTGAGGCAGAAATACTTCCGTCAAAAAACCGGCTTCTTCGACGACGTGGTCATAGGCGTAAATCGGCACGTTGGCCCGTACCGCAATAGCTATCGCGTCCGAACTGCGCGCATCTATGGCGATTTCCTCTCCCCGCTCGGTTGCAATGACAAGGCTGGCATGGAAGATACCGTCCTGCAGAGAATGAATCAACACTTCCTTCAGCCGGGCCTGAAATGCCTGTAACAAGTGGACACACAAATCGTGCGTCAGCGGCCGGGAAGGCTGCATCTGCTCCATGGCAATAGCGATAGACTGCGCCTCTGCCAACCCGATGATAATCGGGATGCGCCGACGCGTCTCCAGGTCTTCCATGATCAACGAAAAACTTCCCGGATGAGATTCGCTATTCGACAGGGCAGCTACGCCCAGCTCGCACTTTATAGCCATGTTGTCTCCTTTATAAACCGACACAACTCCTCTGCATCCGAAAACGGGGCGACGACCAAACCTTCCGAGCGCAATTTCAACAAGCCGTTTGACTCCACTTCAACAGAGTACTCTTTTTCCAGCTCTATAGTGCGTCCATCATCGGATAACACCTTTAGGCCGTGGCGGGCGACGGCTTCCAGGAACTGGGCCCTGGCATGTTCCGCTTCCATGCTCATGAGCCCAGCAGGTTTTCAAAAATGATTCTTCCCCCAAAGAAAATACAGAGCAGGGATGAAAGTAAAGTAAGTCGCTGGCGCCAGGCACCGGCCTGGGCAAAATTTCGGGAAAAAGGAAGGCTGAAAATCCCCGATGCCAGCATCATACCCACAATGGAGCCGACCCCAAAAACCAGGAGGTATAAGACTGCGGGGAGCGTATCCTTTATCTCGGTCATCACCAGCAGGATTAAGGCGCCACTTCCGGCCAGGCCATGCGTCAACCCCACCCCGTAGGCCAAGCGGCGGTCTGCATGGGGGTGCGGGTGGTCGTGCAGGTCGGATTGTTGAAGCGATTTCCGCTTCCATATCCGGTGCAGGCCCAATGCTACGAGCATGGCCCCTACCCCGGCTTCAAAATACTGGAACGTGCGTTCTGCGATACCGACCCGCGCCAAAAGGATGAGCGCCCCGATCATTAAAATGGTGGAAGTGTGGCCCAGTCCCCAATACACCCCATCGCGGATAGCCTCGCGGATGGTTTTTCGGCGGGTGACCATATTGCCCACCGCGAGGAGGTGATCGAGTTCAAAGGCATGGCCGAATCCGACCGCCGCCGCAAAGAGAATGGGTAGTGCATTTGTCATACAGGATATGCTATTCTAATGTTGCCAAAATAATGCGGTGATTGCCGGTATCCGCAATCGCCAGGCGGTTCCGGTCAACATTCACCGAAAAAGGCCAATACAGGGACTTTTCGCTCGCAGGCGCGTGGTCAGCTTGTTCTCCCCCCATCCTGAAATGGGGCTTCCCAAACAGCGATTGCGCCGCTGCAGCGTTTTGAGCGGGGATTTCCCCAAATCCCAATACCCGGCTATTCCCGGTATCCGCTATCAAAATACCATTCTTGAAAAATGCCGTATCGTAGCACCAGTTCAGGGTGTGCGCATCGGGAAGCAGTCCGTACTGATTGATCCCGTTGCTGTGGATATCCGGCTGGCCGAGGATACCATCCGCTTTTTGCGACAGCGCTGTCCTCCAGTCCTTCCAAATCAGTACCCTGCAAAACTGGGTATCGGTGATAGCCAGTACTCCCTGCGGACTGACTTTCACGGAGTAAGGCCACACGGCATCCTCGTGGTCGTAGTCTCGTTCCTCAAAGGACGTTTTTCCGATGACTGCATCCGCCGGACTGAAGGAACAGGTCGGTATCTGGTCGAAGTAAAGCGTGCGGCGATTGCCCGTATCCGCCACCCACAGGTGCTGTCCATCGCTGAAGACCCCGTAAGGCCAGTAGAGTGTGCGCGCATCCGGGGCAGCGCCGACGCCTTTCGCGTTGGGTTCGTTCTGGAAAAAATCGGGCTGGCCCAGTACTACATCGGCGGGCTGGCCATTTCGCTGCGGCAGCGAATGCCAAATCAATACGCGGTGATTCCATGCATCGGCGACGATGAGGCGCTGACCGTCTGACCAGATAGCCGATGGGTACTGAAGGGAATCCGCACTTACCCCTTTGCCTGCATTGCGGCCTGTAGCCGTCGCTTCTTCCTGCCCCAGGACCAGATCCGGCACGGCATGGGTTGGCAGTTCATCCGCATGGTGCCATGCGAATATCCGGTTCTGGGCCGTATCGGCCACCCACAAGGTATTGTTCGCTAAAAAGACCCCGCGCGGTGCGAGCAGGGGGGTATCCGGAGACCCCATAAAGATCTTCTGATCCCGCAGCAGTGAGGGTGCTTCCTCTGCCGGGCCACCTGCTGCAGCCCCTGCTTTCAGGGTGATATTCAGAGCTTCATACGACATATAGCATCAGCAAATACGAGGCAATTGTTCCCCTAACGGCATATTCACCACGCGCTTCCCCCCAATCGAACTGTGCAGCAATACCTGGCCCGGATGTCCCTCTACCACTTCCCCTATGATGGCCGCATGCGCTCCGTTTTCGTCTTGTTGCAGATGCGCCAGCAGGGCATCCGCTACTTGCGGGGCTACCACGGCGAGGAAAACGCCTTCATTGGCTACGTACAAAGGATCGAGTCCGAGCAATTCGCAGGCGCCTTGCACCTCTTCGGCGATGGGCAGTTTCTTTTGCCACAATTCGATACCAAGGCGCGTATCGCGCGCCATTTCGTTCAGTACCGCTGCCACCCCGCCCCGCGTGGGGTCGTGCAAGACATGTATATCCTCTCCGAATACATCCAGCAAAGCGCTGACCGTATGGTTGAGGTTTACCGTATCGCTTTGAATCGTACTTTCAAACGCAAGGCCCTGGCGCAGACTCAAAATCGCGATACCGTGCGCGGCAATCGGCCCGCTAATCAGGATGCGGTCGCCCGCTGCGACGCGCTGCTTGCTGATGTGCGCACGGGGGTGCAATGGCCCCACCCCGGAAGTATTGATAAAAATCTGGTCTCCTTTGCCCCGCTCCACCACTTTCGTATCGCCAGTGACGATTTGCACCCCTGCCCGTTCGGCCGCGAACTTCACACTGACCAATACTTTCCAGAAATCGCTCATGGCAAGTCCTTCTTCGAGGATAAACGCCAGGGAGAGATATTGCGGGAGGGCCCCGCACATCGCCAGGTCGTTGACCGTTCCGTTCACGGCCAGCTCACCTATGTTGCCCCCGGGAAAGAACACAGGCGAAATGACATAGCTATCGGTCGAGAACGCCAGAGGGCCCTGTATGGAGAGTGTAGCCCCATCGTGCCGCTGGTCGAGGTAATCGTTTTTGAGCAGGTCGAAGACGCCGCTTTCCAGGAGTTTGTTGGTGAGCAATCCCCCACTTCCATGCCCCAGGGTGATGATGTCGAAATCGAGTTGTGGCATGGGGCACTGCAACTCCATTTTTATCCGTTCGTTCATGACACGTTAAATTCTTCCATCGCTCTGGAAAAGTGGTAATAGGCGGCACAGGCGCCCTCGCTGGATACCATCGGCGCGCCCAGAGGCATTTGCGGAGTACAGCCTTTGCCAAATTGTGGGCACTCGTGGGGTTTTTTAATCCCTTTCAAAACCTGGCCTGCGATACACTCTGCATTTTCAGGTACCTTTTCAATATTGACATTGAACTTGACATTCGCATCATAATCGGCGTACTCCGGGCGCATTTCGTAGCCGCTCATCGGGATAACCCCGATTCCCCGCCACTCGCGGTCTGTTATCCTGAACACTTGCTCGATGACTTTGCGCGCTTCGGGGTTGCCCTCTGCCCGCACCACACGGCTGTACTGGTTTTCGAGCTCGTGCCGGCCTTTTTCCAATTGCCGCACGGTCATCAGAATGCCCTGCGCCAGATCCACCGGTTCAAAGCCCGTAACGACGAGGGGAATACGGTATCGTTCCGCCAGGGGATAGTATTCCCCTATGCCCATAATCGTACACACGTGCCCCGCCGCCAGGAAGCCCTGTATGTTGGAATCCGGGTCGTTCATCACGGCTTCGATGGCCGGGGGCACCAGCACATGGGAAGCCAGGATGGCGTAATTCCGCACCCCTGCGCGCTCAGCATGCACTACCGAAAGCGCGTTGGCAGGGGCTGTGGTCTCAAATCCCACCGCAAAAAACACTACCTCCCGGTCCGGGTTTTCCCGCGCAATCTGTACCGCTTCCAGGGGGGAATAGAGGATGCGCACATCCGCCCCCCTCGCTTTGGATTCCAGCAGGCTGCGCCTGGAGCCCGGTACGCGAATCATATCCCCGTAAGAACAGAGAATGACGCCTTTTTCCTCTGCCAGGAAAACCGCTTTGTCAATCAAATGGAGGGGGGTGACACAAACAGGGCAGCCCGGGCCATGCACCATCTGCACCTCAGGCGGCAACAGGTTGAGAATGCCGTTTTTGACCAAGCTATGCGTCTGGCCTCCACAGACCTCCATAATGGTCCAGGGACGCGTCACGGTATGCCGTATTTCCTCGAGGTACTGCGCCATGAGATCGGCATCCCGAAATTCGCTGATGTATTTCATACGGGTAGTTTTGATCGTTATAGATGCGCACCGGGCGTAAGTTCGTCCAATTCGCCTATCTCTTGCAAGTAACTCAGCGTTTTTTGTGCCTCCTCTTCGTGTATAAGACTGATCGCTACTCCCACGTGTACCAACACGTAATCCCCAACGGCCGCTTCCGGGAGCATATCGAGACTTGCCTCTTTGACGATGCCGCCAAATTGTACTTTCGCCATCCGCACCAGGCCGTTGTAGCGGGGCTCTATGGATTGAATCTTTCCGGGTATTGCCAAACACATAGCGATGTGATTTTTTTTGGTTTAATAGACTTATTGCGCGGGGGCACTTTTCAGCAAGCCCGCTTTTTTTGCCTGCACCCGCGTTTCGAGCCAGTTGCACCATGCCTCTATGCCCTCACCGCTCGTACTGGACAGGGTGATGGCCTCTATCCCGGGATTTACATCGCGGGCATCCTGGATAGCCGCTTCTACCGAAAACGGGAGATACGGGAGCAGATCCGATTTAGAAACGAGCATGAGCTCACTGGTGAGGAACATGCGCGGATATTTCTTTGGCTTGTCGTCGCCCTCGGTACTGGCCAGCAGGGTGACCCGGAAATCCTCTCCAAGGTCAAAAGAAGCCGGGCAGACCAGATTGCCCACGTTTTCTATGAAAAGGAGTTCAACCCCTTCCAGATCAATGGATTGCATTCCCTGCCATACCATTTGTGCCTCGAGATGGCAGATGCCCCCCGTCACGATTTGCAGCGCTTCGATACCGGTCTGCCGGATGCGCTCCGCATCCCGTTCCGTATCCAGGTCGCCGACGAGCACCGCCATTTTCATGCGGGGACTCAGGCGGCGCGCCGTTTCCTGCATAAGGGTCGTTTTGCCACTACCGGCCGACGAGGTGATGTTGACCAGCAATATGCCCCGTTCTGCCATCTGCTTCCGAATGGCTTCGGCCACAAAGTCATTGGCCTGCAGCAGATGCAGGGTCGTGTTGTCGCACGCTATCGTGCCCCGGGCATTGCGGTTGGACTTAGGGACTGTTGTATATTCCATAAAAATGTTCGTAATTTTGGTTTCAATAGGCACACATCACCACCTCTTGGAGCTACAATAATATTCCGATTAGGGCAAATTACCCCTTATTTTAGAAAATATTTTCTAATTACTACAAATTTAGTTCTAAAACCTGAAAACCATGCTCAAAGAATTCAAAGAATTTGCGCTAAAGGGCAGCATGCTCGACATGGCGATCGGCATCGTAATCGGTGCGGCATTTGGCACCATTATCAACTCTTTGGTAGGGGATATCTTGATGCCCCTACTCTCTATGGTCTCTGCCTCTGCGGATTACAGCAATCTGTTCATCCTGCTCAAGGCGCCGGAAGGGGTAGATGTCTCGCTGTCCTCCGTAGCAGAAATCCGCAGTGCGGGAGGTGTTGTCCTGGCGTATGGTCTGTTTATCAACGCTGTCCTTTCCTTCCTCATCGTAGCGCTTGCATTATTTTTTGTAGTCAAGGCGGTCAACAAGTTGAAAAAAGCCGAAGTACCTGCTCCTGCTGGTCCTACCCAGGAGGAATTGCTTGCGGAAATTCGGGATCTACTCAAAAAATAGGCTTGTTGCAAGGGGGTCGGCGAAGACCCTTGGCCTCTCGATGACCCTTCCCTGTAAGTCTGATGCACAGAACAGGCTTGGGGCATTCATAAAAAAAGCGGGATAAATGGTTGGAAACGCCAAAAAATCCGTTTCTTCGGAGATAAAAATGAGCGTTTCATGAAATACACACAGTTGTTCCGCCAAAAGCCCATAGCCGCGCTGGACCGGGAAGACGAAGCCCATGGCCCCAGTTTAAAAAAGACATTAGGCGTTCGCGATCTCACCTTTCTGGGGATTGCCGCTGTTATCGGTGCCGGTATCTTCTCTACCATTGGCAATGCGGCGTTCAACGGTGGGCCGGGGGTGATTTTTCTCTTCATGCTCACGGCAGTGGCCTGCGGGTTCACCGCCTTGTGCTATGCGGAGTTTGCCTCCCGCGTACCGGTTTCCGGAAGTGCCTATACCTATTCGTATGTGACCTTCGGAGAAATCGTAGCCTGGATCATAGGCTGGGCGCTCATCCTCGAGTATGCCATCGGCAATATCGTAGTGGCGATTTCATGGAGTGCGTATTTCAACAATATCCTGCAGGCGGTGCACATTCAGCTCCCCGAGTGGTTGTCGGTGGGCTATCAGCCCGCCAAAATAGCCTACGAGCGCGCCCTGGCCAGTGGTGAGTCGGTAGAAGGCATGGCCTATCTAACGGCTCCGGGTATCATGGGTTTCAAATTTATCATCAACCTACCGGCGCTTTTAATCGTCGTACTGGTCACCTGGCTGGCTCTCATCGGCATCCGGGAGAGCAAGAACAGCGCCAATGCCATGGTTTGGTTGAAAATTATCATCCTGGTTTTTGTAGCCATTGTAGGCCTCGGTTATATTTTTTCCAATGGTACGACAGAGAACTGGACGCCGTTTCTGCCCAATGGCATGACGGGCGTGCTGCGCGGTGTATCCGCCGTATTTTTTGCCTATATTGGTTTCGATGCGATTTCCACGACTGCCGAAGAGTGCAAAAATCCGCAGCGCGACCTGCCCAGGGGCATGATTTACTCTCTGTTGATTTGTACCGTCATCTATGTGGTGACCACGTTGGTCATCACGGGCATGGTGCGCCATTCCGAATTCGAGGGCGTGAGCGACCCCATTGCCTTTGTCTTTGAAAAACTGAAAATGGAGCGCATCGGCTTCCTGGTATCGGTAAGTGCAGTAGTAGCGGCCACCAGTGTACTCCTGGTATTCCAACTTGGCCAGCCCCGCATCTGGATGAGCATGAGCCGCGACGGCCTGCTGCCCCGCCGCTTTGCCTCCATCCACCCCCGCTACAAGACGCCCGGGTTCGCCACTATTGCCACTGGCTTCCTCGTGGGCATCCCGGTCGTGTTCATAGATGACCTGCTGGTCACCGACCTTACGAGTATTGGCACCTTGTTTGCGTTCTTCTTAGTTTGCGGGGGCGTCCTTTTGCTGCCACGAATCGAGAAAGAGCCTGGAAAATTCAATCTGCCCTATATCAACGGCAAGTATATCATACCCGTACTGGTAGCAGCGGTGCTGTTTCTGACCCGAAACCGGACGGTGGCGGCGGTAGCGAACATCGGGCACGAAGGCTACCAGGAGCTCTTGTTTCTGGTTTTCCTCGCCCTGGCGGTTTGGATTGCCACCCTTGCTTTCCTGCGCAACTTTTCCCTCATCCCGGTGCTAGGGCTTCTGTCCTGCGCCTATCTCATGATTGAAATCCCCGCCAAGAGCTGGCTGGTCTTCTTCGGATGGATGGCGATCGGGTTGGGCATTTACTTCCTGTACAGCTTCCGCAACAGCAGGTTGGCGAAAGGGTGAAAAAGAATCAAATAACCCGAACCGCTTTCACAGAAGAATAATATTCTATGACCGAAAATACCGTATGGCCTTTGCCTGTGGTACTCCGCGCCTGTTTTTTTACGAGATATACCTCATAATTGCCGGGAGGGATGGCTT
>CAZSMU010000066.1:0-19906 GCA_964607915.1 uncultured Haliscomenobacter sp. | reverse complement strand
CCGCTATACTCCCTCAAAAAGCCTTCGTGTGGACAAAAAATGACTCTTTTTTCCCCCCTCGCTGACCCCGCGCAACAAGTCTATTGGACTTGTTGCGCGGGGTCAGCGAGGGGTCACTTCAATCCCTCGACCATCCCGCTCACCACCAGCCTGGTGACGACAGCGAGACAAATTTATAGCGTTGTTGCATATCTTGTAGGAGGACATACCTTTCAAACGGGCTTTAGGGCCTACTTTATTATTTATTTAACACAAAGTTGGTCATGAGAACATTATGCGTTGCTTTCTGGGTATTTGTCTGGGTTTTCCCACTGTGGGCGCATGAGACGTATTCCGGAAAAATAGTGGATATGCGCACCCAGCAGCCCCTTGAAGGGGCTACCATCCTGGCAGAGTCCCTGCCCTTTGGAGCGGTGAGTAACGAATGGGGTTTCTTTACGCTGGTAGCCGATACGCCTGTAGCGGTTATTATCGTCTCCTATCTTGGATATGAGACACAGCGCGTCGTGCTGGATCCGGCGAAACGCAGCATACTGGTCGAAATGCAGCCGACGGCCCTGCAGCTCGACCAGATCACGGTCAGCGAATCGCCCGACCTGCTCAAGACCCTGGTGCGCATAGACACGCGTCTGAGAGGCGTCAATTCTGCCCAGGAAATCCTGCGCAGCGTGCCCGGTCTGCTCATCGCGCAACACGCGGGTGGGGGAAAAGCAGAACAAATCTTCCTGCGGGGCTTCGACATTGACCACGGTACGGATATCGCCATCACCGTGGACGGGCTGCCCGTCAATATGGTCTCGCATGCCCATGGCCAGGGGTACGCCGACCTCCATTTCCTCACCCCGGAGCTGGTTCAGCAAGTGGAATTTGGCAAAGGGCCCTATTCGGCCAGTCAAGGAAACTTTAATACAGCAGGATTTGTCGAGTTCCGCACCCCCGATGCCCTGGAGCAGGAGTTGATCAAAGTAGAGGCGGGGCGCTTCAACACTAAGCGCGTATTGGCGATGAATGAATTGTTGGGGGAAAAAGCCCGTCAAAACGGCCAGTTTGCCTTCCTCTCCTCCGAGTTTCTGCTCAGCGACGGCCCTTTTGAAAGCCCACAGCATTTTAACCGGCTCAACCTGTTTGGAAAATATACCTACCGGATGCCGGGGGGCGAAGTACTGCGCCTGGGCATTTCGACCTTTCGCAGCAAATGGGATGCCTCCGGTCAAATCCCGCAGCGGGCGGTAGAAGCCGGCCTCATCTCTCGCTTCGGCGCAATCGACAATACCGAAGGCGGGGCCACCCGCCGCAGCAATGTCTATATCGAATTCGTGAAACCCATGCCGGGCGATGCTTTCCTCAGCCAGCAGGTCTATTGGGTGGACTACGGTTTTGAGCTGTATTCCAACTTCACGTTCTTCCTGCACGACCCCGTCCACGGAGACCAAATCCGGCAGAAGGAGGAGCGCAGTATCCTCGGCTACCAGGGCCGGTACCAGAAAACTTCGGTGCTGGGTCCCTTCCGGCTCACAGGGACAGCTGGCTGGGGGCTGCGCTACGACCAGGTGCGCGGCAACGAGCTTTCCCGCACGCGCAACCGCTCCGAGACCCTGCGCCGTCTGGCCTGGGGAGATATCAACGAGGTGAATGCGTTCGCCTACGTGCAGGAGACGGTGCACTTCAGCAAGCGCTGGACCCTGGATGCGGGGCTGCGCCTCGACTTCCTGCGTGCGGAGTACAACGATCGCTTGCTGCCTGCATACGGCACCCAGGCCGCACAGCGGCCCTTCTTCGGCCCAAAGTTCAACCTGGCCTACGACTGGCGCCCCAACTGGCAGTGGTTTCTGAAATCGGGCATCGGCTTCCACTCCAACGACGCCCGCGTGGTCGTGGTGCAAAACGGCCGGGATATCCTGCCTCCCGCCTACGGGATTGACCTGGGAGCCAACCTCAAGCCTGCCCGGCGCTTGTTCCTGCACCTGGCTGCCTGGTTCCTGCAACTCGACCAGGAATTCGTCTATGTCGGGGATGAAGCCGTAGTGGAGCCCAGCGGGCGTACCCGCCGCTTGGGGATAGATGCCTCCGCCCGCTATCAGGTCGGCGAGTCGCTTTTTGCGGACTTCGACCTCAACTACGCCTATGGGCGCAGCATAGACGAACCCGAAGGGGCCAACGCTATCCCGCTCGCGCCGAGACTGACCTCGGGCGGTGGACTGACCTTCAGCCGCCCCAGGGGGTGGAATGCTCATGTGCGCTACCGCTGCGTACAGCCACGCCCGGCCAACCCCGAAGGAAGCGTCACAGCCTTGGGGTATTTCCTGCTCGATGCGGGCTTGAGCTACGCCTTGCCGCGCTGCGAATTCAGCCTGCGCGCCGAGAACATACTGAACAGTGAGTGGAACGAGGCTCAGTTCGATACCGAATCCCGTCTATTCGCGGAGCCCGAGCCGGTGTCGGAACTACATTTCACGCCGGGTACGCCCTTTTTCTTCAAGATTGGCGCAGCCTGGGTCATCGGCAGGCGTTGAGCCTTTATACGCGCAAAAAGATTTTTCGGTCGTACAAAAATTTGAGGAAGAGCCACTTGATGAGGAGGTAGCAGAGTACGAGCACAACGGGCCCTGCCACCGGGCCCAGCAATGGCCCCAACCAACCAAAGGTGGCTTCAGTGGTGTACTCCCAGTCGATGAATACGCCCGACATGTAGATTAGGATGGAGTTCATCCCGATGACCTTGAAGAAAAAAGCCCAGCGCTGATACCCCTTGACGTCAATGATATAGTAAAATAAAGCGAGCAGCAACAAGCTGAACCCGCCCACCTGCAGGGCAAACGAGCTGGTCCACAGGTTTTTGTTGATGGGGAAATCCAGGCTCCACAATTGGGCCAGCGCGATGAGAACCACTCCGGCGAGGGCCATATACGCGGCCTTTTTGTCTTTGCTGTATGCCCCGTGCTGGATGAAGGTGCCTGTCAGGATACCCAGCAGCCCCGT
Source organism: uncultured Haliscomenobacter sp. (assembly GCA_964607915.1). Lineage (GTDB taxonomy): Bacteria > Bacteroidota > Bacteroidia > Chitinophagales > Saprospiraceae > JADJPL01. The sequence goes on along the minus strand of CAZSMU010000066.1, from coordinate 16,927 downwards.
GCTGATGGACGGAAGGGTGGAAACCAGGCCCTCCGGGTCGTGGATGCCGAGGTAGAGCTTGCCTGGGATAAGTAACCGGTCTATGTACGAGGCAATATTGCCTTCCATACTCAAATCGCCCGCCGCAAAGCCGGGCGCAGCCGTAAACTTCAACAAGAGCCAGTACCCGATGAGCAGGCCCCCGCACCAGGCCACCTGTGCCCTCCGGCCGCTGTAGAGGTAGATGAGGTTGGCAAACATCCAGGCCAGGCCAATGCGCCCTAGTACCGAGGGGAAACGAACCTCCGATAGGGGCAGCAACTGGCTGAACCCGTGGTTGAACACGACGCCCAGCAAAACCAATAGCAATCCTCGTTTGACGACCCGCTTCACCAACTCGCCCCGGGACTCGCCGCCCTCTAATGCACGCCCGACGGAGTAGGGGCTGGCCACCCCGGCCAAAAAGAGGAAGAGCGGAAAAATCAGATCGTAGGCCGCAAAGCCGTGCCAGTCCGGGTGGATGAACTGCTTCGCTATCGCACCCAAAACGGGCGACTCGGTGGCTTTATACCATCGGTGCCAGATCTCTTCGGCCCCCATAATCCAAAACATGTCGAACCCGCGGAGGGCATCTAGTGAATACAGGCGTTGGCTAATGTTGGTGTCGCTCATCGTGCGTACAGGTTTATAGGTGAATGCTTTCTGCTAAAGTAGGTTTTTATTCGGATTTGCCCTTGTTTTTCAAGGGACTATTTTTAAAAACCAAAAAATGCTTTTGTAAAAAATAGGCGATACGGTATCAGACCATGCTTATTTGTCTATATTTGGAAAGCATTTAAACGTTCTACCATGTTCAGACACCTCGCCTTATTGCTCTCTTTCCCCCTTTTCATGTCCTCCCTTTTCGCGCAGGACAAGCCTTTCGGCCCCGTGCCTACCCCGCAGCAAAGGGCCTGGCACGACATGGAATACTACGCCTTTATCCATTTCGGCGTCAATACGTTTACCAACCTGGAATGGGGAAAAGGGGCCGAAAATCCCGCCTTGTTCAACCCCTCCGCACTCGACTGCCGACAGTGGGCCCGCATCGCCAAAGCATCGGGCATGAAAGGTATCGTGCTCACGGTCAAGCACCACGATGGCTTCTGCCTCTGGCCCTCCGCCTATACCTCCCACGACGTAGCCTCCAGCCCCTGGAAACAGGGCAAAGGCGACCTGGTGCGCGACCTGGCCGACGCCTGCCGCGAATACGGCCTCAAAATGGGCGTCTATATCTCCCCCTGGGACCGCAACAACCCACTCTACGGAAAAGACGATGCCGCCTACAATGCTTATTTCAAAAACCAACTGCGCGAACTGCTCGGCAACTACGGCCCCATTTTTGAAGTGTGGTTCGACGGGGCCAACGGCGACCGCAACGACCCCGAAAAATACCAGGAGTATGACTGGACGGGCTTCCGCGCCGTCGTCAATGAACTGCAACCCAATGCCGTTATCTTCGGCGCAGGGTACTCCGACCTGCGCTGGGTGGGCAATGAGCGCGGATATGCCGCCACTACCAACTGGGCTACCTTCGATTCCAAAAAGCGCAATCCCAACGCCGATGCGCCTATCCCCTTGTTGCAGGAAGGCGTGAAAGGAGGCGATATCTACTGGCCAGCCGAAACGGATGTCTCTATTCGTCCCGGCTGGTTCTACCACCCCGAAGAGGATTCCCGCGTCAAATCGCCCGACCACCTCGAAACTATTTACTACCAATCGGTAGGCCATAATACCAACCTCATCCTCAATATCCCGATTGACCGCCGGGGTCGGGTGCACCCGGCAGACTCCGCAGCCATGATGGCCCTGAAAAAACGCATAGACCAGACTTTCTCGACCAACCTCGCCGCCGGCGCAAAGCAGTCGTGGGTAGATGCCCGCACCCTGGAACTGCAGTTGCCCGGCCCCCATGCCTTCAACGTGCTGAAAATCCGCGAACGCATCGAACTGGGACAACGCGTCGAAGCCTGGGAAGTGGACGCCTGGTCCAACAACTCCTGGCTGCCTATCGGAGGCGCTACGACCATCGGACACCAGAGATGGCTCAACCTGCCGACCACAACCACCTCCAGGCTGCGCATCCGCTTTACCAGTGCACTGGCCGACCCCCGCATCGCGGAAGTCGCCCTCTTCCACCGCCCCCACGCCAATTACCTGCTGGAATCGGAATCGGAAAAAGAAAACCGTATGGCCTGGTGGAAAAATGATGCCTTCGGTATGTTCATCCACTGGGGCGCGTATGCCGTACCCGCCGGACGCTATCAGGGCAAAACCGTGAACGGGGCAGGGGAGTGGATTATGTTCACCGCAAAAATACCCGTGCCAGAGTACGAACCTTTTGCCCGCCAGTTCAACCCCACCTTGTTCAATGCCAAACAATGGGTGGACGTGGCCAAAAAAGCCGGCATGCGCTATATCGTCATCACGTCCAAACACCACGACGGCTTCTGCCTCTGGGATTCCAAAGTGTCGGATTACGACGTGATGGATTTCGCCCCCTTCAAACGAGATATCCTGCGCGAACTCAAAGATGCCTGCGATGAGGCCGGAATCAAACTCGGCTTTTACCACTCTATCATGGACTGGCACCACCCCGATGCCAAAGGTGAGCGCTTCCCGCTGTACCGCGATCAGTATATGCTGCCCCAACTCCGGGAACTGATCACGCAGTACGACCCGGCTATCCTTTGGTTCGACGGGGAATGGATTGACGAATGGAACGAAGCACAGGGCAAAGACCTCTATCAGTTTGTGCGCAGCCTGAAACCGGATATCCTCATCAACAACCGCGTCGGGAAAGGCCGCCAGGGTATGCAGGGCATCAACAGCTCCCCGGACGATGTCGGGGACTTCGGCACGCCGGAGCAGGAAGTACTCGCCGAAGGCAAAGCCAGCCTCGACTGGGAATCCTGTATGACCATGAACGATTCCTGGGGCTATAAAATGGACGACCACAACTGGAAATCCAGCGCCGCCCTCATCCGCAACCTCGTGGATATATCCGCAAAAGGCGGTAACTACCTGCTCAACGTAGGCCCGGATGCACAGGGCCTGATCCCGGAAGAAAGCGTATCCCGCCTTCTGGAAATGGGGCAGTGGATGCAAAAAAACGGAGCGTTCATCTACGACACCGACATGTGGGACGTGCCCCTCGAGGAGGAGCATACGGCCTACGTGTCCAAACCGGGAACCGGGGCTATCCTCGCAGCTTGCTACCCGGCGGCCGGGACGACGACGATGCACCTGCGCCATGTCAAACCCAACGCGGGGAGCCTCATCCGCGCCCTGGGAGACCCCCAGCCTCTCGTGTGGTCCTGGTCAGAAACGAAGGGACTGGAGGTAGCGCTCCCGCCCGGGGCCGCAGGGGCCTCCTTGCCCGTAGTGCTCGATATACAGGGCACGCGCGCCGCTGTAGCCCAAGCCCCCACGTTCCACCTGCCGGGAAAAGATGGGGTCAGCATAGGAATCTTTAAAGAACAGGCTAGCCTCGAGCTGAAAGCAGCCCCGGGGGCCCAAATTTTCTATACGCTCGACGGCAGTACGCCCGGGCAATCCTCCAGGCGCTACCAGGGGCCGATCGCCCTGGACCAGACCTGCGAAGTGCGGGCCGTAGCCTACGAAGCCGGCAAAGTACTCAGCCCGGGTGCCCGGGCTGAATTCCGGAAATCGCGTTTTAACAGCTTGAACTATCGCTACCCCTACGCCGGGCAATACACCGGCGGCGGACCGCTGGGCCTCATCGACGGCCGAAAAGGGTCCGAGCGGTTCAGCGACGGCCGCTGGCAGGGGTTTGAAGGACAGGATTTCGTAGGGGAAATTGACCTGGGCGCTGCCCAAACGGTACAACATCTCGATATGCAGTTCTTGCAGGACCTCGGCGCCTGGATTTTCCCACCCCGCTGGGTATCGGTCGAAGTGTCTGTAGATGGAAAAACCTGGACCGAGGCCGGGCGGGCCGATTTTACAGCCCCGGATGCCGCAACGCCTAACTCCGCAAAGATACTGCCGCTGCGCATCGCACTGTCAAAAGCGACGGGCGTCCGCTATGTGCGCATACAGGCCAAAAATCAGGGTGTTTGCCCTCCCTGGCATGCCGGTGCCGGCGCTAAATCCTGGCTTTTTGTGGACGAAATTGGCATGGATTAAATAGACTTGTTGCGCGGGGTCAGCGAGGAGGGAAAAAAGAGTCATTTTTTGTCCATACGAAGGCTTTTTGAGGGAGTATAGCTGGGCTACATGACCGAAAAAAGGCATAGTGTGGGCGAAAAAGGGCCTTTTTGACCCTTCGATGATCCCCGTGCAACAAGTCTAATGCCTGCAAAAAAGGGCGATACGAATGTAAAAACATCTGAAACTATGAATAGAAGGACTTTTATGGGCACAAGCCTGGGCGCGGCAGCCCTCGGCTTGTGGAACCGCGCCTCAGCAGCGGTCAGCACGTCGAATATCATCGGGCATGGCGGGTTCCGCTATAAGCCTGACCCCTCCTGGGGAACCCTGGACCCCGCCAAAGTGCCGGTCAACGACTGCCATGAAATGGTCGTGGATAAAAAGGGCCGCTTGTTCCTGCTGACGAACGAAACCAAGAACAACATCATTATCTATAGCCGTTCCGGAAAGTGCCTGGGGGCCTGGGGCCACGAATATCCCGGTGCCCATGGACTTACCTTGAGCAATGAAAATGGAGAGGAATTCCTTTGGATTGCCGACAATAACCGGCATGCTGTCTTCAAAACAACTCTGGATGGAAAGGTCGTACTGGAAATCCCCTGGCCCAAAGACAGCGGGAAGTACGAGTCGGCCGATAAATATATCCCCACCGAAACGGCCATTGCGCCCAATGGCGATGTCTATGTTGCCGACGGCTACGGGTCGCAGTACATCCTGCACTACGACCCGCAGGGACGCCTGAAAAACGTCTTCGGCGGCCGTGGCCCCGGAAACCCCCACTTCGATAACGCACACGGTATATGCCTGGATGCGCGCGATGCTTCCAACCCCACCCTCCTGATTACCGAACGGCAGCGCAACCAGCTCAAGCGCTTCAGCCTGGGCGGCGAATACATCAGCCATGTGGACCTTCCGGGGGCGTATATCTGCCGCCCCGTAGTACACGGGGAAAATGTCTATCTCGCCACGTTGGTCAGTAAAATGCCCTGGGATTCCCGCTCCGGTTTCGTGACCATCCTCGATAAAAACAACCGGGTGGTGTCCGTGCCCGGCGGCAATGCCCCCGAATATCGCGACGGCACCCTGCAACCCCTGACCCAGCAGAGCGCCCTCTTCCAGCATCCCCACGATGTCTGTGTGGACGACGACGAAAATGTCTATGTAGCCCAATGGAATTCCGGCAAGACATATCCTGTTCGATTAAAAAGAGTATAAATCGGCGCTTTGCCAGGGGCAAAGTGCTTTCAAAAATATATCACATCATGTCCTTTATGCACAAAACCGCGCCTTTCGGCGCATACACGCTGCACACACTGGAAGATTCCACGGGCGATAACTATCTGGCGTTCGTCCCCGGCTTCGGGTCCTGTGTGCTGGAGTTGCGCCTGGGCGGCACTTCACTGCTGGACGGCTACAAGACGGCCGTCGAGATGGAAGCCAACCGCTGGGCCAAAAATACAGTGTTGTTCCCCTTCCCCAACCGATTGAGCGACGGAGCGTATCACTGGGATGGAAATGCCTATCAGTTCCCCGTCAACGAGCCTATTTCTGGAACGGCACTGCACGGGTTTGGACAAGACAAGCCCATGCAGGCGTATCAGTTCAGCGTGCGCGATGCAGAAGCTACGGCGGAATGCCGCTACAGCGATCCCGGAGAGCAGGATTATTACCCTTTTCCGTTCAGTTTCTTCATCCATTTTACCTTGCGGCCGGGCGCTTTGGATATCGCGATGCGCTTCCGCAACGACGGCACTGCCGACCTTCCGGTGGGCTTGGGCTGGCATCCGTATTTCACCCTGGCCTCCCGCATTGACGATATGTCCATGCAGATGCCCGATACAGACCTGGTCGGGGTGGACGAGCGCATGATCCCAACGGGAAAAAAATACCCCTACCGCGAGTTCGCCAGTCTGCGCCGCGTGGGCGCTACCGTGTTGGACAACTGCTTCGCGCTGCCCGGGGAAGAGGGCCGTATGGAGATACGGCTGGAGGGGCCGAACGGGAAAATGCGCTACTGGCAGGAAACAGGACCCGGCAAATGCAACTGGGTGCAGGTATTTACCCCACCAGACCGGCAGGCTATTGCCATAGAACCCATGACCTGTAGCCCCGACGCATTCAACAACGGGGAAGGGTTGGCGCGCCTAAAACCGGGAGAAGAACTCGTCGCGCGCTTTGGGTTAAGCGTTTAAGGCGTCCACCGTGCGTTCGGCGAGTTTGAAATGCGTGCTCGAGGAGAGGCGCACCCGTTTCAAAGGCGCGGCGGGGTCTGGCGACCAGGCGGCAAAGACGTGGTAATTCCCCATAGCATCGCGCCGGCAATACGCGCCCAGCAGCATCGCAGGGTCGCCGCCCAGAATCCGCAGTATGCCTCGCTCTACGTTCGTACAAGCCGATACCTCCTGCCGGTGTATACCCTGCATGAGGCGGCGTACAGGGAGGTCTTCCCGGTGTCCCAGCCAGGCCAGGACTCCTTTGCCTGGCGCAGGGACCAACTCTTCGGGGCTGAACTCCAGGATATGAAATGCATCGCCGGATAAGCTGTTGCGCTCGAGGGTAGCCGCGGGCAGTAATAAGGCCTCGAAAGGACTGTCCGGCAATCCGGCAGCTATAGCGCCGGGGTCGCCGCCGCTCCATGCGGTACACCGCAGATCGGTACGGAACGCCAACAACTGGATTTGGCCCAGCGCGTCGGCACAAGCGACGTTTGCACCCTCCGGAAGGCGCAACGGCTTTCGGGAATCCAGCGCACTATGGCGGATGAGCAAGGTCTCCGCCGGGTTCGCGCGAGGAGAAAGGGCACAGATGGCCAAACCGTTCTCTTGTTCGGTAGGCAGGGTCGCCAGCTCGCAGACGGCCAGGTCAATATCCCCCCGCAGGAGCGCGGCCCGAGCCTCGAGGACAAAAATACTCTCCCGCCCGGTATCTATAGGGACAATTTCCGAGGCAACCCCCCGCTCGCGCAGGTCGGCCCGGGCCTGGGCCAGTTGTGCGGGGAAAGGCATGGCCGTCTGGGCGCCAATGCGTACTATCCGTTCCAATTTTTTCGTTTTCGCGCAAGATAGGTATTGATTGCCATCTGCTTTGAAAAAAAACCTAATTTTGTGCTATGGAAGTAAGCGTACGCGTGCTGGCTTCCCTGTTGAACGGGGAAATCGAAGGCAATCCGGAAGTTATCATCAATCGACCCAGTCGCATAGAGGAAGGCGGCGAGGGCAGCATTTCTTTTTTGGGAAATCCCAAATACGAACACTATGCGTATAGCACCACCGCGTCGGCGCTGCTCGTGGATCGAGGCTTTGTGCCTCGGGAACCGGTGCAGGCTACCCTGATCCGAGTGGATGATGTCTATGCGGCGGTGGGCTTTTTACTCGAAAAATTCGACCAGGCCAAAGCGATGCAGGCCAATATTTCGGACAAAGCGCACGTGGATTCTGCTGCCCACATCGGAAACAATGTGTTCATCGGTCCTTTCGCCGTTATCGAAGCGGGTGCCCGGATAGGGGACGGCTGCCAAATCGGCGCACAGGTGTACGTGGGGCGCAATGCGGTTGTCGGGAACGACACGCGGCTTTATCCGGGCGTACGCATCCTCGATGATTGCCAGATAGGGCAGCGGTGTATCCTCCATGCGAACGCAGTGGTGGGCGCCGACGGGTTTGGGTTCGCACCACAGGCCGACGGCCCGTTCAAAAAAATCCCGCAGATCGGCAATGTCATCCTGGAAGATGATGTGGAAATCGGAGCGAACACTACGATTGACCGCGCGAGTATTGGTTCTACTATCCTCCGCCGGGGCGTGAAGCTGGACAACCTCATCCAGGTCGCGCACAATGTCGAGATCGGTGAAAATACAGTCATTGCCGCGCTTACCGGTATTGCCGGCAGTGTCAAAATCGGCAAAAATTGCATGATAGGCGGGCAGGTCGGCTTTGCCGGCCACATCCATGTCGCCGAGGGCACGAAAATACAGGCCCAAACAGGCGTGGCTTCCCATGTCAAAGAACCCGATACAGCGCTCTGCGGCACGCCTGCCATCGGATATACCCAGTATATAAAAGCATATTCCGTATTCAAGCAGCTTCCTGACCTCTACAAGCGTTTCCATATCATAGAGCAACGCGTTTTATCCAACACACCTTAAATCACTTTTTTACAGCGCCCATAGCTTATGAAACAGCACACGATCAGCCGTTCGGTTTCCGTACACGGCATTGGGTTGCATACGGGGCAGCCCGTTACGCTCACCTTCCATCCCGCCCCCGAAAACCATGGCATCAAATTCCAGCGCACCGACCTGGAGAGCCAGCCTGTCATCCATGCCGATGTAGGCCGGGTGACGACCACCCGGCGGGGCACTACCCTGGTGCAGGAGGGTGCGTCGGTGCATACCGTGGAACATGTGATGTCGGCCCTGGCAGGCCTGCAGGTGGACAATGTCCTGCTGGCCGTGGACGGACCGGAAATGCCAATCATGGACGGTAGCGCCCGTATATTTGTAGAGGCTATTCTGTCGGCTGGCCTCCAGGAGCAAGACGAGGCGCGGGAGTACTTCGAAGTGACGGAGCCAATCGTGTTCCGGGATGAAGCCACGGGGTCCGAGTTGACCGCCCTGCCCTACGACGGCTTCGAACTCATCTCCATGATAGATTTCAACTCCAGTGTACTGAGCCAGCAATACGCCCAGTTGCAGCGCCTGGAAGACTATGCCAAAGAAATCGCGCCCTGCCGCACGTTCGTATTTCTGCACGAAGTAGAGCAGTTGTTCAACCAAAACCTGATCAAAGGAGGCGATTTGGACAATGCCATCGTGTTGGTGGACCGCCCCTTCGAGCAGGAGGTTCTGGACCAGCTCGCTGAAAAAATAGGCAAGCCCAGCATCCGCGTCACTCAACAAGGGGTACTGAATACCCTGGATCTGCATTTCCAAAACGAACCCGCCCGGCATAAACTACTGGATATCATGGGCGATATCGCTTTAATCGGAAAACCGGTCAAGGGGCGGATCATCGCTACGCGCCCCGGCCATGCCGCTAACGTAGAGTTCGCCAAATTGCTGAAAAAACAATATCTGGAACAGCGCAAATCCAAAGGACGCCCCAAATACGACCCGGAGAAAGAACCCGTATTCGATACCGTGGCCATCTCCCGGTGGCTACCTCACCGACATCCCTTCCTGCTTGTAGACAAGATTATAGAACTAACCGAAAACTACGTTGTTGGAATAAAGAATGTAACGTTCGACGAACAGTTCTTCGCAGGCCATTTCCCGGATAACCCGGTAATGCCCGGTGTGCTGCAGATCGAAGCCCTTGCCCAAACGGGAGGCATCCTCGCCTTGTCCAAGGTAGAAGACCCCGGAAACTGGGACACGTACTTCATCAAAATCGAAAATACGAAATTCAAGGCGAAAGTAGTGCCCGGCGATACCCTGATTATGAAGATGGAACTCATGGCGCCGATACGGCGGGGTATCTGTCAGATGCAGGCAACAGCCTGGGTAGGTAATAAAATAGTTTCCGAAGGGGAACTCACCGCCCAAATCATCAAGCGCTCCTGATATGAATATGAACACCCTCTGCTCCATACACCCGGATGCCCAAATCGGGGAGCAGGTCAGTATAGGCCCCTTCTCATTTATTGACAAAAACGTTACGATCGGGGAAGGAACCTGGATCGGCCCCAACGTGACGATCTTCGAAGGCGCTCGGATTGGGAAGCATTGCAAAATATTTCCCGGCGCCGTCGTCTCAGGGATTCCTCAGGACCTCAAGTTCCGGGGGGAAGAAACGACCGCAGAAATCGGAGACTACAGCACCCTGCGGGAATACGTAACCGTAAACCGGGGCACCGCAGCCGCCGGAAAAACAGTCGTCGGAAAAAACTGCCTGATTATGGCATATGTGCATATCGCACATGATTGCATCCTGGGCGACCATATCATCCTGGCCAATAACGTCAACCTGGCAGGCCATGTGGAAATAGAGGATTATGCCATCCTGGAAGGCCTGGCAGCCGTCCAGCAGTTCCTGCGCATAGGCACCCACAGTTTTATTGCAGGGGGCTCCATGGTGCGTAAAAGTGTCCCGCCCTTCGTCAAGGCAGCGCGCGAACCCTTGAGCTATGCAGGGGTCAACTCGATAGGCCTGCAGCGCCGGGGGTTCAGCCCGGAGCAAATCACCGCTATCCAGGACGTGTACCGAGTGCTCTATGTACAGGGCAACTCTGTCTCTAAGGCATTGGAAATCATAGAACAAGATCTGCCGTTTAGCCTGGAACGAGACCAGATCGTCTCCTTCGTGCGCAAAGCAGACGCGCTGGGCATCATGAAAGGTTTCCAGAGAATCAACGGCAGCAAAATCAATGAAAATTGAACTGAAGGGCGTCGGAAAGCGCTTTCGGCAGGAATGGGTGCTGCGGGAACTGAGCGGTTCGTTCGAACAGCCCGGCCGATACGCCGTAACAGGCCCAAACGGCAGCGGGAAGTCCACCCTGCTGCGCCTGCTGTCCGGTCATCTGACCCCCTCTAAAGGACAGGTCTCGTTTTTTGAAAACGAACAAAAACTGAACCCCGAACAGGTGTACGCGCACATCAGTTACGCAGCACCCTACATCGAACTGATAGAAGAATTCACCCTCGCCGAAGCACTTGATTTCCACCGGAAATTTCGCCCCTTCCTGCCCGGCCTGGGCACCAAAGAACTCATCGCCCGCCTGGGGTTCCAAAAATCCGCCACAAAGGAAATCCGCCACTTTTCTTCGGGGATGAAGCAGCGCCTCAAACTGCTCCTGGCTATCTGCTCGGCTTCGTCTGTCCTCCTGCTCGATGAACCAGGCACCAACCTCGACCGCCAGGGCATGGATTGGTACCATGGCCTCATCGCGGACTTCGCCGGAGACCGGCTGCTCATCGTCGCCTCTAATGTCCCCGAAGACTATGCCTTCTGTAAGGCGTATCTGGATGTGCGGGAATGGAAAAAAGGGTAAGGCGTACAGCAAATTCTAAAAACTCCCCTCTTTCTGCGAACTTTCCTTTTGTCTGCAAAGTCTCCTTCGTAAAACAGGTGACTTGAAACCGCATTTCAGACTTTATGAAGTACTACGGTACCTCTCACAATGCGTCTAGAAAAATAATAAATTAAATAATAATTTGATTTTCAATATATTAAAAAAATTATTTAGAAATTATCTAAATAGCTGTTTTGCCTCGCTTTGTAAAAGGGGGATTTCATAAATAACTTCAAAACGTTTATATATTTGCACCGTCTTTTTAAAAGCGGGAAAAGCGGGTGAAAAATCCTTGCAAAGGCCTGTAAAAAAGGTATCTCTAATGAAACAAAGAACACTAAAAACAATCCTGGCGCTATGGCTCGCGCTTATATGCCAGGCTACTTATGCACAAGGTGCCGGCGGTGGAAGCGGCCTGGTATCCCTCCTGCTGGCCCTCGCCCTGTTGGCTCTATTGATTATCCTGATGCGGGTATTCGAAGGCAGCCCTGCCAAAGCGGGGAAAGGCCCGTCGTATGTGGGCAACGGCAAACTGGTCGCCCTCACCAAAGGGTTCAACGTCCTTCTGAAGGGCGAGGCCAAGAAAGAAGTAGTCCACGCACAAGGCTCGACCTTCGGGTTGCAGCCGGGCCACTTCCTGGGCATGTCGCCCATCCCCAAACTCCTGGTACAGGAAGGGGATGTGGTGAAAGCCGGCGACTTGCTTTTTTTCGACAAAAACCGCCCGGAAGTCAAGTACGCGGCTCCTGTAAGTGGGGAAATCATTGAGATCCGCCGGGGAGAAAAGCGCTCGATCAAGGCCATTGTCATCCTCGCCGACAAGGAGGTACAATACCGTTCGCTCGACGTGCCCAGTCTGTCGTCTGTGAGCCGGGAGTCCCTGGTAGCCTTCCTGCTGGAATCCGGGGCCTGGCCTCTCATCCGGCAGCGCCCGTACAATACGGTGGCCAACCCGCAGGATACGCCCCGCGATATATACATCAGCACCTTCGATACGGCTCCCCTGGCCCCCGACCTCAACTTTGTGGTGGAAGGGAAAGGTCCTCTTTTCCAGCAGGGCCTGGATGTATTGGCCAAGCTGACGCCCGGGAAGGTGTACCTCGGCCTGGATGCCAACGGTAAAAACGCTCCCTCTCCTGTCTTCACCGGGGCCACCGGGGTCGAAAAAGTATGGTTCAGCGGCAAACACCCTGCGGGGAACGTAGGTATCCAGATTCATAACACCAATCCTCTCGGCCCCAAAGCCGTGGTTTGGACCCTCGGTGTGCAGGACGTACTGACGCTGGGCGCTCTGTTTGCAGAGCAGCGTTTCGACGCTTCCCGCCTTATCGCCGTGGTAGGTGCCGACGTGGACGACCCGCAGTATGTGCGTACCTTCCAGGGCGCAAAGGTGGCCGATCTGGTCAAGGATAACTTAGAGCACGATCACGTGCGCTTCATATCCGGGGATGTCCTCTCGGGAACTAAAATGGGCGCTGACGATTTCCTGGGCTATTACGACGATCAACTGACCGTGGTGCGCGAAGGCGATAACTTCGATATGTTCGGCTGGCTGGTACCAGAAAAATCCCGTCCCAGCGTATCCAGGACGTACCTCAACTTCCTGGCACCCCAGCGCAGGTACAAAATTGATACCAATACGCGTGGTGAGCGCCGTGCCTTTGTGGTCACCGGCCAGTACGAGGATGTGTTGCCCATGAACGTATTCCCCCAGCACGCACTCAAGGCGGTCATCAACGGGGATTACGAAAACATGGAGGGCCTGGGCCTCAAGGAGATGGTGGAAGAAGACATCGCATTGTGCGAGTTCGCCTGCACCTCCAAACAGCCCCTGCAGAAAATCCTGCGCGAAGGCCTGGACCTCATGCAAGCGGAAGAATAACAGGCAACCCCAACAACGCCCCCAAGAGGGCACACTGATTTGATCAATTGAAATCCAAAAATATCCATGAAAAAAGCATTGCTTAATTTTTTCAGCCGGATCGAACCGGATAAAAGCAAGCGATTGCTCCATACCGCCTATGATGCGTTCTTCACGTTCGCCTTCACGCCTAACCACGTCACGAAAGACGGGGTACATGTGCGCGATGGTATGGACTTGAAGCGCCTTATGGTATTTGTAGTCCTCGCTTTGCAGTTGTGCTATCTGATGGGCACCTACAATATCGGCCACCAACACTTCACAGCCCTAGGGCAACACCTGGGCTTTTGGGAAGGATTCCACCTTAAATTGTCGTACGGCCTGGTCAAACTGCTGCCGATGTACGTGGTGTCCATGCTGGTCGGCCTGGGGGTCGAATTCTATTTCGCCGCCAAGAAAGGCCACGCCGTAGAGGAGGGCTACCTGGTGACGGGTGCCCTGATCCCCTTGGTCATGCCGCCGGATCTCCCGCTGTGGATTCTGGCCATTTCCATCCTGTTTGCCGTCGTCATCGGGAAAGAGGCCTTCGGTGGCACCGGGATGAATGTCGTGAATATCGCGCTGTTGGCGCGGGTATTCGTCTTTTTTGCCTACCCGGGTACGATCTCAGGCGATGACGTATGGGTGGCAGGGGTCACCAAGGCTTCTGTCGGAGGGGTTGCAGACTACGGCTGGTTCACCCTCCACGTGCTCAACCCGCTCTTCGAATCGCTGGGCTGGTCTGCTTTTGATCCCTCCGCAGCGGTCGTGGACGGCTACACCGGGGCGACACCACTCGCCCTGGCCGCCAAAGGAGGTTGGGATGCGGTCACCCAAGTCTATACGCCGACACAAATGTTCTGGGGTATTATCCCCGGCTCGGTAGGGGAGACAGCTAAACCGCTGATCCTGCTCGGTGCGCTGGCGCTGACCCTCACCGGAGTAGCAAGCTGGCGCATCATGCTGTCTATGGTCATCGGTATGGCATTCACCGCTATCTTGTTCAATGCCTGGGGGTACAATGAATATATGCAGGTGCCCTGGTACTACCACTTCTCTATGGGCAGCTTCCTGTTCGCTATGGCGTTCATGGCAACGGATCCGGTCACAGCGGCCTCTACCAACCGGGGCAAGTGGTTGTATGGCTTCTTCATAGGCGTCGTGGGCATGATCGTGCGGGTGATGAACCCAGCCTACCCCGAGGGCTGGATGCTCGCCATCCTGTTCATGAACGTGTTCGCACCGCTGATTGATTATTTCGTATTACAAGGCAATATCAAAAAACGCTTGAAATATGCACAGCAATAACTATATCACGGTCTATACCGTCATCATGACGCTCATTGTATCGGTAGTGCTGGCCATCGTGGTCACTGGCTTGAAGCCCACGCACGATACGAATGAAGCGGTATATAAGAAAAAGGATATTCTGGGTTCTATCGCTTCTCAGCTTCCGGGCGATCTCGGGAAGATGGGCAGTGAAGAGATTCTGGGATTGTTCAACGATAAGATGGAGCAGGTCGTCCTCGATGCAAAGGGCGCGGTCGTGGAGGGCATTAAAGCAGAGGATATAGATATGGCCGCTGAGGAAAAAAAGCCTGCTGCACAACGCCGCTATCCGCTGTTTGTCTATAAGGGTGATAAGGGTAAAGTATTTTTGCTTACTGTGCGCGGAAATGGTCTGTGGGACAAAATCTGGGGCTACATCGCCATTGACGAAGACCTCAACACCATTACAGGGGCATCTTTCGGCCATACGGCAGAAACCCCCGGTTTGGGAGCTGAAATTAAAGACAATCCCGCGTTTGCTGCCCAGTTTGTAGGTAAGAAAATCTATCAGGAAAATGCGTATGTTTCCGTGGCTGTGGTGAAAGGAGGGGTCAAAAACCCGGAGCACGAGGTAGATGGAATCTCGGGCGCTACAATCACCTCCGTAGGGGTGTCCAAAATGATGCAAGAGGGCATCCAGGCGTATCTCCCGTATTTTGAATCTTTAAAAACAACCCGTTAAACGAAACAGACTATGGCAGAAACAAACATCCCCGCCGTCGCTGAAGAAAGGGAGCCATTTTTTGGCACAAAGGAACGAAAGCTCCTCTCGGACCCGCTCAATGATAACAACCCGGTGACCGTACAGGTACTCGGGGTCTGCTCGGCACTCGCCGTCACCTCCATGGTGAAGCCATCGCTGATTATGGCGATCTCAGTCACCTTGGTCACAGGGTTCTCCAACCTGGCCATCTCCTTGCTCCGCAAAGGGATTCCCAAACAGATCCGGATGATTGTGCAACTGGTGGTCATCGCTTTTTTAGTGACGGTCGTAGAGTTGGTGCTAAAAGCGTTCAACTACGAGACTTGGAAGCAACTCTCCGTATTCATCGGCCTCATCATCACGAACTGTATCGTCATGGGTCGCCTGGAAGCTTATGCCATGGCCAACAAGCCCTGGCGCTCCTTCCTCGATGGCCTCGGCAACGGAGCCGGCTACGGGGCTATCCTGATTGCCCTGGCCGTCATCCGCGAGTTCTTCGGGAAAGGAAGTATCGCAGGCTTCCAGATCATCGGGGCTACCGACGCTTACTTGCTGAATACAGCTAAAATCTCCTGGCTGTCCTGGTACCAGAACAACGGCTTGATGGTGCTGCCGGCATCTTCTATCTTCCTGATCGGTATCATTATCTGGATACAGCGCGCTGCCAATCCCAAATTGGTAGATGTTTCCTGATAAAGGCTAAGTGCCTGTTTTGTTAACGATTCAAAGAAAGAAACATGGAAAACCTACTCAATATTTTTATCAAGTCTGCCTTCATCGAGAACATGGTATTGTCGTACTTCATCGGCATGTGCTCGTTCCTGGCGGTATCTAAATCGGTGAAAACGGCTATCGGCCTCGGCGCTGCCGTTATTTTCGTCCTCGTACTGACGATACCTGTCAACTGGGTGATCAGCGAGTTGGTCCTGGGCCCCAATGGTATCTTCAAAACAGACCTGACTTTCCTGCGCTTCATCCTCTTCATCGCAAGCATCGCCGCTTCGGTGCAGCTCGTGGAAATGGCCGTGGAAAAGTACTCGCCCTCGCTGTACAACGCCCTCGGTATCTTCCTCCCACTGATTACTGTAAACTGCGCTATCCTGGGGGCAGCCTTGTTCATGGTTGCCCGCTCGTACAACTTCTCCGAGTCGGTGGTCTATGGCGTCGGCTCCGGTTTCGGCTGGGCGCTGGCTATCGTGGCTATGGCGGCTATCCGCGAAAAAATCCGCTACTCGAATATCCCTGCCCCCCTGCGCGGCCTGGGCATTGCGTTCATCCTGACCGGACTGATGGGCATGGCGTTCATGTCGCTCATGGGAATCAACCCGGCCACTTATTTTCAGCAATAAACAACCGCATCACTTATGATACTGCTCTTCGATTTTATGCCGGTATTATACGGCGCAATCGCCTTCACAGCGGTCATCCTACTGCTCACGTTCGGCCTGCTGGTAGCCCAGAAGAAACTGGTCGCGCAAGGGGATGTCAGAATCATCATCAATGGGGAAGAGGACAAACCGATCCTGGTGAAGCCGGGGTCCTCCCTGCTCTCCTCCCTGTCCAACCAAAACGTCTTCCTCCCTTCTGCTTGCGGCGGTGGCGGAACCTGCGCAATGTGCAAGTGCTGGGTGGACGAAGGGGGCGGCGATGTGCTGCCTACCGAAATGAACCACCTCACCCGCAGGGATGTCGCAGAACACCGCCGCCTGGCCTGCCAGGTAAAGGTGCGCCAGGATATGCGCATCCGCGTGCCGGAGGAAGTATTCGGCATCAAAAAGTGGGAGTGTGAGGTGGTC
>CAZSMU010000065.1:0-19909 GCA_964607915.1 uncultured Haliscomenobacter sp. | reverse complement strand
ATATGACCGAAAAAAGGCACAGCATGGGCGAAAAAGGGCCTTTTTGACCCCTCGATGGTTCCCCTCGCAACAAGTCTAACATACTTGTTGCGGGGGGAATAACCGAGGGGTGAAAAAGAACCCCTACATCACCCAATAAACAGCAGCAAAGCCAATGCCAGCATAATCAGGATGCGGATGACGCGCCAGGTACGCGGGTGCCGGTGAAAGGAAATGGCGAAACTCTCGACGAAAAGGGCGACCCCCAGGGCCAGCATCATGAGCAGGGCCCACTGCGTACCCCACAAGTCGAATACAAAAGCACCCACCCCGATAATCAGCGCGATTAACGTATAGATGCGGGTGGACCAGCGCAAGTCGCGGTGGAATTGTTTCAGATTTTTAGGCTCGAGTACTTCCATGACAAGGGTATTTCCCCAAAGGTAGCGACAAAACCCTTACCCGACAATGCGGAAAATCAACCCTTTTCCCGGTCAGGAGACCGAGGGTTCGAGCAGAGTCAGGCGCATTTGCTCGGTGTCTAACTCGGCAGAAATCCCCATGGGCAAGGTGCACTGGTGGGCAATATGCCCAAAAGTAAGCCCATATACGGCGGGACGCCCCAGGTCGCTGAGCCGGTCGGCAACGGTCTGGGCCAGCGTGAGGGATTCGTCGCCGGGTTCGGGGACACAGCCCGCAAAGACGCCCAGGCCGAACGCCGCCGCCTGGTCGAGCTTGGCCGACTGGCGCAACTGGGTCAACATGCGGTCCACGCGGTAGGGCTTTTCATCAATATCCTCCATGAAGATGAGCTTACCACTGGCGTCCAGACCGAATTCCGTTCCGGCCATCGCTGCCAGCAGGGAGAGGTTGCCTCCCCACAACGGACCGCGCACCGTGCCCGGGCGGATCACCAAAGGCTTGTACAACTCCGGGTTTTTGACCGTGCCGTAGTCGCTCATCGCATCTATGACGTGCGGGGCGGCCGCGTCCATCAGAACCGCTTTTACGTGGCGGGTAGTGTACTCCGTGAAATCTGAGCCCGCCACTGGCCCGTGAAAGGTCACCAATCCCGTGCGCTGGTGTATGGCCAGATGCAAGGCGGTTATATCGCTGTACCCGATCAGCACCTTCGGGTTTTTTCGGATGAGGCCGTAGTCTATGTCGGGGAGCAGACGGGTACAACCGTAGCCTCCGCGCGCACACCACACCCCACGGATGTCGGAGTCGTAGAACATGGCGTGCAGATCGTCGAGGCGCTGCTCGTCGGTGCCGGCGATATACCCGTTTTTCGCGCGGATATGCTTGCCCAACACCACCTCGAAGCCCAGCGCCCGGATGTTGGCGATGGCCTTTTCCAATGTGCGGTCGGGAATGAAACTGCCCGGCGTAACCAGACCTATCTTGTCGCCCGCGCGCAAGCGCTCCGGCTTGACCAATGCGGAGGGTGCTTCAAAGCGCTCCTCACCGCGCGGCGAACAAAGCCCGCCCAGGATGGGCAAAAAGGCTCCGAGACCGATGTTCCTGGAAAAAATCCTCCTGTTCATTCCTTGTTTTCTTTAGAGCGTGATGAGGAACCAATCAGTCCTTATTGGCCTTGCGCAAACTCTCCGGACTCAGACGGAACGAATACTCGCGGTCGGCCGAATACCCAAAGGTCGCATGGGGCAGCAGACGGTTCAAAAAACGGGAAATCGTGCGCATGTAGCGCACGGGAAGCCGTACGCTGAGCTCCATCCCATCGGCAAGTTTGAAAAAGACCGTCCCGCTGCGGTACAGGTATATGCCAAAGGGCGCCCGCTCAACGACCACGGAGTACACCCAGACAATCTGCCCGGGCTGCTTTTCGAGAATTTGCAACAGGCGGTTGTTGCCTTCCTTCAAATTCACCACCGCATAATGGAGCAACTTGGCCGAAATCAACGCAATCGCCAACCCGATGACCATCAGCGGAACATTGCTGTGGAAGGTGTTATACGCCAGGTAGATTCCCAAAAGAAGCAGAGCCGCACCGGCAGCAACCTGCTGCTGCGCCTCCCGACGGATGGCACCCTCCAAAAGCTGCATCGCCGGATGCCGGTATAGGTTTTTCTGGCTCAAGTTTAGAAATTATGTGGTTAAAAACAAATTGTTTTTTGTTTTAGGCAAAAAGACCTATCTTTGTTGCAAAAGTATTTAATTTTTTGTTCATAATGCGATACTTTGCCCTACCTTATTTTACAACGCGGGGGAAGGTGACATCCGTTTCCCCTGCCGCCCGTTTTTTTTAACCCTTTTGGATACACCCCTGTTTAACAGAAAGTTCAAAACACGCACACGACTATGTCAAAAACTGCTTATACCGAAGACAACATCCGTTCCCTGGACTGGCGCGAGCACATCCGCCTCCGCCCGGGCATGTACATAGGCAAACTGGGCGACGGCTCCTCCAGCGACGACGGCATCTACGTCCTGGTCAAGGAAGTCATGGACAATGCCATCGATGAGTTCGTCATGGGCCACGGCCGCGAAATCGTCGTAAAAATAGATGAGGAATCCGCCGAAATCCGCGACTTTGGACGCGGGATCCCCCTCGGCAAAGTCATAGACTGCGTCTCCAAAATCAATACCGGCGGCAAATATGACTCCAAAGCTTTCAAAAAATCCGTAGGCCTCAACGGGGTGGGCACCAAAGCAGTGAACGCACTTTCCTCCTACTTCCTGGTCAAAGCAGTGCGCGACGGCTCCGAAAAAACCGCCGAGTTCCAACAGGGCGAGCTACAAACCGAACACCCGGTCAAAAACTCCGGCGAACCAAATGGCACCCTGGTCCGCTTCTGCCCCGACAACAGCGTGTTCAAAAACTTCCGATTCCGCCGCGAACACCTCGAATCCCAGCTCTGGAACTACGCCTACCTGAACTCAGGACTGAAAATCAACTATAACGGAACCATCATACAGTCCAAAAACGGACTCCTCGACCTGCTCGAGCGAAAGACGCGCAACGAAGTCCTCCGCTACCCCATCGTCCACATGAAAGGGGAAGACGTGGAGATCGCTATGAGCCACGGCAACCACTATGGCGAACAGTACTACTCCTTCGTCAATGGACAAAATACCACCCAGGGCGGTACCCATCTCAATGCGTTCAAAGACGCCGTCGCCAAAACCGTCCAGGAATTTTTCAAAAAATACGACCGCAAAGATATCCTGACCTCTATCGTCGCCGCCGTAAGCGTCCGCATCGAAGAGCCCGTCTTCGAATCCCAGACCAAAACCAAACTGGGCTCCGCTCATATCGCCCCGGATGGGGAAACCATCCGCACCTTCCTGGGGAACTTTGTCAAAAAACACCTCGACAACTTCCTCCATGCCCACCCGGAAGTCGCAAAAGCCCTCGAAAAACGCATCATCCAGTCCGAACGGGAACGAAAGGAAATCGCCGATATCCAGAAATTGGCCAACCAAAGGGCTAAAAAGGCCAACCTGCACAACAAAAAATTGCGCGACTGCCGCATCCACCTCAGCGATCCCCCCAAAAAAACCGCCGAAGATCTCCGCCTGGCCTCCACCTTGTTTATCACCGAAGGCGATTCGGCCAGCGGCTCCATCACCAAATCCCGCGATGTGCAGACCCAGGCTGTCTTCAGCCTGCGCGGAAAACCACTCAACTGCTATGGTCTCACCAAAAAAGTAGTCTATGAAAACGAGGAATTCAACCTCCTCCAACATGCGCTCAATATCGAAGATGGCCTGGACGACCTGCGCTACAACCGCATCGTCGTCGCTACCGACGCCGACGTGGACGGCATGCATATCCGCCTCCTCCTCCTGACCTTCTTCCTCCAGTTCTTCCCGGAATTGGTGCGGAACGGACACCTCTTTATCCTCCAAACCCCCCTCTTCCGCGTACGCGATAAAAACCAAAAGTTCTATTGCTACAACGAATCGGAAAAACAAGCCGCCCTGCGCAAGTTGCGCGGCAAAGCGGAAATCACCCGCTTCAAAGGCCTCGGCGAAATATCCCCCGACGAGTTCGGAGCCTTCATCGGCGAACAAATCCGACTGGAACCGGTGCTCATGAACGAACGGACAGACCTAGACGATGTCCTGTCCTACTACATGGGCAAAAATACTCCCGAACGACAGGACTTCATCATCGAAAATCTGCGCGTCGAAAAAGATGAAGCTCCCCAAGCCCCCGCAGAAACAGCCCTCATCATAGAAATGAAGGAATCGCAATAAACTTGATATCCGACGTTTTGGCGGAGGATCATCCCAAACCTGCTTTTTTGTCAGGAAATTCATCCTGGCATAAAACTTGTCATGGCAATTCAGAGTATTTATGATGCGCTTGCGCCATAACCTGACATTTCTCCCCGCTATGCACATCCTACGACGACTACACCCCTCATCACCATCATATTCCATATATATGTTCGAAGAGTATTTCACCGCTAAAGAAATAGAGGACGACGGAGATTTCCTGCCCATGCTTTCTATAGAAGCAGAAGAGGATTTCCAGGTCCAGGAGCCTTATCCCGACGTAATGCCTATCCTGGCACTCAAAAATACGGTCCTCTTCCCCGGTATCGTCATCCCGATTACCGTAGGGAGAGATAAATCCATCCGCGCCATCCAAAAGGCCTATGAAGGCGATCGCCTCATCGGCGTCCTGTCCCAACGCGACCTGGAAGTGGAAAACCCCAAAATAAACGACCTCTATTCCGTGGGCTCCATAGCGCGCATCCTGAAACTGCTGCGCATGCCCGACGGTACCACCACCGCTATCCTGCGCGGCCAGAAACGCTTCCGGCTCCTGGAACTCCTCCAGGAACGCCCCTACATGAAAGGGAAAATCCAAATCCTGGAACACAACGCCCCGGAAGACCCCCTGGAGTTCGAAGCCCTCGTCTCCACTATCCTGGACCTGGCCAAGAAAATCGTCGAATTGTCCCCCAACATCCCGGCAGAGGCCATGGTGATGCTGCGCAGCTTCAACGAACCCAACTTCCTCCTCAATTTCATCGCCTCCAATATGGCCGTGAAATTGGATATCAAACAGCATATCCTCGAAATAGACAACCTGCGCGATAAAGCCGATACTATCCTCCAGGAGATGAACACGCAACTGCAACTCCTGCAGCTCAAAGATCGCATCGAAACCAAAGTACGCGGCGACCTCGAAAAACAACAGCGCGATTATTTCCTCAACCAACAGCTCCGCACCATCCAGGAAGAACTGGGCCAAAACCCCGCCGAAGAGGAAATGGATAGCCTCAGCGCCCGCGCCGAACAAAAGAAATGGCCGCCACACGCCCGCGACCATTTCCAACGCGAATTGACGCGCCTGCGCCGTATGCACCCCCAGGCCGCCGAACATTCTATTCAGGTCAGTTACCTGGAACTCATGCTCGACCTGCCCTGGGATGAATATACACCCGACACGTTCAACCTCAAACGGGTGCGCAAAGTGCTCGACCAGGAACACGCCGGACTGGAAAAAGTCAAGGAACGCATCCTGGAACACCTCGCTGTACTCCAACTCAAAGGGGACCTCAAAGCACCTATCCTCTGCCTCGTAGGCCCTCCCGGGGTCGGAAAGACCTCCCTCGGCCGCTCCATAGCCCACGCACTGAACCGGAAGTTCGTGCGCATGTCCCTTGGAGGCCTGCACGATGAAAGCGAAATCCGCGGCCACCGCAAAACGTATATCGGGGCACTGCCCGGCCGTATCCTCCAGTCGCTCAAACGCAGCGGCTCAGGGAACCCCGTCTTCATCCTCGACGAAATAGATAAGGTAGGTCAGGATTTCCGCGGAGACCCCTCCTCCGCCTTGCTCGAAGTACTGGACCCGGAACAGAACGCCACGTTCTACGACAACTACCTCGAACTGGAATACGACCTCTCCAAAGTCCTTTTCATCGCCACCGCCAACTCGCTGTCCACCATACAGCCAGCCCTGCTCGACCGCATGGAAGTCATCGAAATCAGCGGCTACTCAACGGAAGAGAAAATTGAAATCGCCAAGCGCCACCTCGTACCGGAACAACTCAAAGAACATGGCCTGAAAGGCCATCAGGTAAAGTTTAACCCAAAAGTCCTGCGCGCCTTGATCCAGGACTATACCCGCGAGTCCGGAGTGCGCGCCCTCAACCGGCAAATCGGGGCCGTCATGCGCCGCGTGGCCCGCAACGTAGCTATGGAAGAGGCCTTCGACCCCACCCTGAAACCGGAAGACCTGGAGAAAATCCTGGGCCCCGCTGTTTTCCCCGCTGAACTCTATCAGGACCCCCACGCCCCCGGCGTGGCCATCGGCCTGGCCTGGACCAGCGTGGGCGGCGAAATCCTCTTCGTGGAATCCAGCCTCAGCAAAGGCAATGGCCACATGACCCTCACCGGAAACCTGGGCGATGTCATGAAGGAGTCCGCAACAACCGCCCTGAGCTATATCAAAGCCCACTGCGCCGAACTGGGCATCGAACAGGAGAAAATAGACCAAAGCAATGTGCATATCCACATCCCCGAAGGTGCAATCCCCAAAGATGGCCCCTCCGCAGGTATTACCATGCTCAGCGCCCTGACCTCCTTGTTCACCGGCAAAGCTATTCGCCCCTACGTCGCCATGACCGGCGAAATTACCCTGCGCGGGAAAGTCCTGCCCGTAGGAGGAATAAAAGAAAAAATATTAGCCGCCAAACGCGCAGGGATGAAGGAAATCATCCTCAGCAAATTCAACCGTAAACACATAGAGGAAGTAAATCCCGATTACCTGCAAGGCCTGCAGTTCCATTATGTGGATGATATGCAGGAAGTGCTAAAACGCGCACTAAAAGCATAAAAAATCGTACCTTTAAGGCGAAAGCAACAAACCTTTGCCGAACTTGCGCGGTCTAACGTAGTAAAGCGCCTTGCAATGAAATGGAAACCTACCCTCTACCTGCTCCTGGCCTGCATGGCCTCCGCAGGTACGCTGTATGCCCAATCCGATACCAGCCTGGTCCAACTCTCCGGCCTGGTATTGGACGGCACCACCAGCCAACTCGCCCCCGTACCGTATGCAAGTGTCTATATAGAAGGCTCCAATCGGGGAACCTACTCCGATTTCAAGGGCTTTTTCTCTATCGTCATCCGAAAAAGCGAAAGGGTGACCTTCTCCGCCATCGGCTATAAAACCGTCGAGTTCCGACTGCCCGGCGACCTCAAAGATGACCGTTATTCCATCGTCCAGCTCATGACCCAGGACACCATCAACCTGCCGGAAACCGTCGTCTTCCCCTGGCCGAGCCGCGAGAATTTCCGACTGGAGTTCCTCGCTATGGACGTGACACCGGAACTCCAACGCGTCGCCGCCGCCAACCTGGCCAATGAAACCCTGGCGCGCGTACAGGAAACGGTCAAATACGACGGTAACGAAAATGCCGACTACTACTTGCGCCGCCAGGCCAGCAGCTACTACTACTACGGCCAAAGTCCTCCTATGAATATCTTCAACCCCATCGCCTGGAAGAAATTTTTTGACGCCTGGAAAAATGGCGACTTCAAAAAGAAAGCCTCGCCCTAAGGGAAGGGAGACCTCATGCCCACCAAATTCCTCATCCTTCAAACGGCTTTCCTGGGAGATGTCGTGCTGGCAACGCCCCTCATCGAATCCCTCCGCGCTGCCTACCCGGATGCAGCGATCGACTTCCTTCTGCGCAAGGGTAACGAAAGCCTACTCAACGGACACCCCCACCTGCGCCGAATCCTCGTATTCGACAAAAAAAATAAACTACACAGCGCACTCGCATTGATAAAGGCCCTCCGTGCCGAGCGCTACGACCTCGTGCTCAACCTGCATCGCTTCGCCTCCAGCGGGGTGCTGGCAGCCCTGTCCGCCGCCCGGGAAATCAGGGGGTTCTCCAAGAATCCGCTCGCCTTTGCTTTTACACGCCGTTTCCCCCACCTCCTCCAGGAAGGCTTGCACGAAGTGGACCGCAACCTGTCCCTGCTCGAGGGATGGATACAACACCCCGTGCGCCGGCCCAAACTGTATCCTCCCGCAGATGCGGCGGTGGCCCGCCCCACTACACCGTATGTGTGTATCGCCCCTACCTCGGTCTGGTTCACCAAACAGTGGCCCGCTGAAAAATGGAGCGCCCTCATCCACAGCCTGCCCCCGGAGTTGTCCGTCGTCCTGCTCGGAGGACCCGGCGATCGGGAGGCCTGCAATGCGATTATTGCCGGCAGCGGACGCAGCGGGGTATGGAATATGGCCGGTACACTGAGCCTACTGGCATCCGCAGCATGGATGCAGCACGCAGTCATGAACTATACCAATGATTCCGCACCCGTCCACCTGGCCTCGGCAGTCAATGCCCCTGTGACGGCTGTTTTCTGCTCGACCATCCCTTCCTTTGGTTTTGGCCCCTTGTCCGACGGGGCGCGCATCGTCGAAGCGCCTTCACCCCTGCCCTGCCGACCTTGTGGGCTGCACGGACGCAAAACCTGCCCTGAAGGGCATTTCCGCTGTGCTATGGATATCCAACTGGACCCGTTCGCCCCGCCTAAAACAGACTGATCAGCCCTATGTGTACCCTGGGGCGGTACCCGTCGGTCGGCTGCCCGCGCAGAAAGCCATACCCCAGGCTCATGTTCAGGATGCCCGCCCGGGTTTCAAAGGTGATTCCCGCCCCTAATCCCAGTGGGTAGCGCACTGCTACTTCTTCGGCAAAGCTGTTGTCCAACCAGGCAGCATCCGCAAAACTGTAGAGCCACGACTTTTCCCCGATGAGGATCCGATACTCCAGAGTGCTCATCACCGCATGGGTGCTCTGGAAAAATTCTTCGTCAAACCCGCGCAGGAAACGATTCCCCCCCAGGCGGAACTGTTCGTTGCGCAAAATGGGCTGCGGAGAGAGCAAACTGCGTACCTGTACCTTGCCCAGTACCGCACTGCGCTTAAAAAGCGGTATAAACAGCCCCGCCTCGGCCTCCAGGCGGTATTGAGGGGCAACGGGAGGCAGAACGTCGTACAGGGTGTCCAGCCCCAAACTGGCAATGCGGGTGTTGCGCACGATTCGGCGACTCCCCACCCCGACATCCGCCTGTACCATCCAACCCCGGCGGGGATTAAAAGGGTCGTCGAGGTGTTCAAAGAACAGCTCTATTCCAAAGGTACCGGCTTGCACGTCGAGGTTGGCAGGAAGGCGCCCCAGGCGCAATACTTCCTCCGCGTCAAACCCGAGCAGGCGCGAACTGCGCTGCGCCCAGTATAGCTTTAAGGCATTCCTGCCAAAGAGCATATAATGCAATCCCATCGCGATGTCCGCGTCCAAGAAAGAGGTGTCGCGTTTGTACAAGTTGCCCCGTACCTCTAATCCGAGAGGCAGCCCCAGCAGTGCAGGATAGGACGCTTCGACCTCTATGCGCTGGGTCTGGGGGCGCAGTTGCTCAAAACGCAGATACAGACGCTCCCCGGCACCAAACGCATTGACGAAATCGCCCATCAGCGACGCCGCGACAAACAAGCGTCCGGTGGCGATATTGTTAGGTAATACCCCAAGCAGAAAATCAAAGCGACTCGCTCTTTGAGGGGAAAGGGGCAGGATAAGGGTGGCTTTGTTCCCGGAAAAACGCAGCTCCGGGTCGCGGTCCAACTGTACATAGGGCAGGGCGCGCAGCCGCTCCCGGATGCGCAGCACGTCCGACTGCGAATAGGGCGCCCCCGGAGAAAGGCCGAGATAGCGCTTTAAGTAAGCCGCCCTAAGCTGCAGGTCGCCTTCTAATAAAAAGGTATCCAACTGGATTTTGGGCCCTGTGCGCAAATAGAGTCGCGCCGATAGACGCCCATTGTCCAACACGACACGGTCAAGGCCTGCTTCTGCAAAGGGGTAGCCCTGGTCCCCTGCCTGTGCTACCAGCGTTTTTTGGAGGCGCTGCAATGCGTCGCCGGAAACCCATCGGCCATCCCATTGCCCCGGCCGGTAGCCCGCCCGGCGCAGCACTCCCTCCGAAAGCCCCTCGCTCTCCAAGCGCTCCCAGCGGTAGCGCGGCCCCCGATGGAAAACCACCTGCCAGCTACGCACTTCCCCCGGCACCACGCTGTCTGCCGAGGCTTCCAGGAAACCCCGGCGGTTAAGGTCGGCCCGGAGACCTTGCAGATAGCCATGCAAGGCCGCAGTGTCGGCCAATACCCTCTGGCGGTACAGGTGCGCAGGCAATCGGTCCGGACTTTCTACCTGCACCCGTATCTGTGACAAGAGCGGCCCCGGCACAGCGCAGCACCCCAAACCCGTCAGCAAAAGCCACCGCCCCAACCTACGGCAAAAACCAAACCGATGGAAGAACCATAGCTCCATTTAAAAAGATTTTTACACAGCCCCGGCGCCCCTGTTAATAGCGCATGAGTCCTATGGCCTATTCGTTACTTCCTCACGGCACGCCGGATGGTGGTGGCAGGGCAGGGCCCGCTGCCATCGCTGTCTATGGTAGCTTCCACCCATTGCCGCGATAATACCACACCGGGAAGCGGTCCGATGAGGATGCCGTCGGCAGTGCGTTCGAGGAGGGTCAGGCCCTCGCTCACTTTCCAGTCCAGGCGGACAAAAGGCCCTTCGAAGCGGTAGAGGGTCGGGCCGGCAACCCAGTCCGGACCGGTAATCCGGGCAGTGGCGCACAGGTCCTTCATGCCTGGCTGCGGCTGTCGTTGATAGACGCGGACATAGTCTATGTCCATACTCGCGGGCAGCACGGTTTCCGCGCCGGGCGAGCCAGTGAAGGGAGTTACACCATCTACCCCTACGGCTACGTTGGCAATGACATCTAAAGGCCATTCGGGCATAAGGAGGTTTTCGAGATAGACCCCGGGCTCCAGGGAAGTGCCGGGCAGGACGGGTCTCTTGCGTCGCTGCTCCTGCAGGCGCGTCATGTGGCGCACCTCGTAGCCATTGACCAGCCAGCGGATGGACCAGGGATCCCATTCCAGGGCAAAAACGTGGAAATCGCTCGAATAATCAGGGCCGTAGTGGGTGTCGCCCTCGTAAAAATGCCCTCCCTCGAAGTCGCGGTGTACATTCGTGTACTGGAGGTCGGGGTCTTGCATACCGAGTTCGAAGATATCAATTTCGTTCCCGCCCCAGCCATAGAGCCAAAAGGCAGGCCAGAAGCCCCTGCCGCGGGGCAGGCGGCAACGCATTTCGAAGCGTCCGAACTTGAATTTCCAGGGTGGCCGGGTATGGATCATCCCCGAACTATAGGCGCGCTGCTCGCCCATCCAGGCAACGGCCTCCTGTTGTACCCGGAGTTGGGCATAGCCGTCGCGCACCCGCACGTTGCGGTCGAGATAGACCTGACCTTCGGCGCCGTGCGTGCGACAATAGGCGCACTGGTCTTTGCCCTGCGGATCGTAGGGGTAGTAGGTGATCCACTTTGCAGTATCCAGCGCAGCCCCTGAAAATTCGTCGTGGAAAACGAGTTGCCAGGGAGCCTCGGGTGCCGGGATATAGCCCCCCACGACCTGTACTTTTTTGTGGAGTTGTGCCCACAACGGCGCACAAAAGCATAGAGCTCCCAAAAAGGCGATGCAACGTATGGAGAGGTGGCGGAGCATTTACTTTGCTACCGCTTTTTGCCAGCATTCCCCCAGGCCTTCGATGCCCAGTTCCACAAAATCGCCGGGCCGCAGGTATCGCTGGGGGGAAAGCCCCATCCCGACCCCGAAAGGAGTGCCGGTAGAAATGATATCGCCCGGCAGCAGTCGCATGAACTGGCTGATGTAGTGGACGAGGAACGGAACCCCATACACCATATCCGAGGTGTTGCTGTCCTGCATGGTCTCGCCGTTCAGCTTCAGCCAGAGCCGCAAGTGCTGTGGGTCGGCGACTTCGTCGCTGCTGACGAGTGCGGGGCCCATCGGGGCAAAGGTATCGCAGCTTTTGCCCTTGACCCACTGGCCACTGCGTTCCAACTGGTAGGCGCGTTCGCTGTAATCATTGTGAATAGTGTAGCCGGCGACATACTCCATGGCCGATTCGAGGGGTACGTAGCTGGCTTCCTTGCCGATGACGACGGCGAGTTCTACTTCCCAGTCGGTTTTTTCGCTACCCGGGGGGATGACGAGGTCGTCGCAAGGGCCACAAAGGGCCGTGGTAGCTTTGAAGAAGAGCACGGGCTCACTTGGGATGGCCATTCCGCTTTCTTTGGCGTGGAGTGCGTAGTTCAACCCCACGCAAACGATTTTGGAGGGGCGGCAGAACGGTGGGCCAAGGCGCGTTTCGGGGCTTACAACCGGGCACAGGGCGAGGTGGCTGTTGAGCCATTCGGACAAGCGCTGCAAGCCGTTGGTAGCAAAAAAACGCTCGTCGTAATCCTCGCCGAATGCAGAAACATCCCTACGCAGGCCCTGTTCATCGAGGATGCCCGGTTTTTCGGCGCCGGGCAAGCCGAATCGAATACATTTCATGATGGCAGTGCTAATGAACCCTAAAGGTATGGAAAAATGCCGTATTCAAAAGACTTGTTGCAGGGGGGCAGGGCGAGTGCCTTGCCACAAGTTTAAAGCAGTTCGACGGTAATCCAGTCTGCAAGGAGTTTGCCGGAGGCGCTAATGGTGTAGTGTCCGTTTTCGGCATGTAGGAGCAGACCTTTTTCGAGCAGAGGTTGGGCGAGTTTTAGAAAGCGCTCCCGGTAAAGCGGTTCTACGGTTTCAGGGTCAAAGCCCCAGATGGTGCGCAGTCCGGTCATGACGAGTTCGCGGTAGCGCTGTTCGGGGCTGAGGGTTTCGCATTCGTACCAGGGCTCGCCCTCCTGTGCCAACAGGCGTATGTAGGCGGCGTTGTTGGCTACATTCCACTGCCGGGAGTTTCCGTTGAAAGAATGTGCGGAGGGACCTACCCCGAGGTAGGGCTTTCCACGCCAGTACGACGTATTGTGCCGCGCATAGCGGCCGGGCCTGGCGAAATTGGAAATTTCGTAGTGCTCATAGCCGGCAGCCGCGAGGGTGTTGCTGAGGTATTCGAATTGGCGGGCAGCCTGTTCTTCGTCTACGGCAGGGGCTTTTCCCTTTTGTACAAAGTGCCACAGTGCCGTGCGTTCTTCGACGGTGAGGCAGTAAGCGGAAATATGGGGGATGCCAAAATCGAGCAGGGTTTGTACGTTGAATGCCCAGTTGGCGTCTGTGGTCGTGGGCGCCCCATAGATCAGGTCCACGCTGAGGTCCTGGAACCCAACGGCGAGTGCGTCCTCGATGCAGTGCATGGCCTGTGCCGCCCCATGGGCGCGGTTCATAAACGACAGGTCGGCATCGAAGAACGACTGTACCCCGATGCTCAAGCGGTTGACCGGGGTTTGGCGCAGAGCCTGGAGGGTGCCTTTGTCCAGGTCGTCGGGATTGGCCTCGAGAGTGATTTCTGCGGTGGGGAGCACGCGGTACTGACGGTAGATGAGCTCGAAAAAGCGCTCTAACTCGGCTACCGAAAGCAGCGAAGGCGTGCCCCCCCCGAAATAAATGCTTTCCAGCTCGGCCCCTTGCAGGTAGTCTTGCCGGATTTCCAACTCGTAGAGGATGGCGTTCCACATTTCGTCCTTTCGCCCCAGGCTGGTCGAAAAGTGGAAATTGCAGTAGTGACAGGCTTTTTTACAAAACGGGATGTGCAGATATATTCCGGCCATAGAGAGATTGGGCGTGATTGGGTCTATAACCCCTATTGCTTTTCGGTACTCATGGAAGGCGGTGGCGTTCCTACCCCCCAGGCGGTATTGGGGGTTTCCCCCAGTTCGACCTGCAAGGTCCCTCCCTTCATCAGGGCGCTTCGGAGTATCCAGGTATCCGCTACGGGCTGTCCGTTGAATTGCACGGACTGTATGTAGCGCTTCTGTTTTCCGTTGTTTTTCGTCTCGACAATCAACTCGCTGCCTTCGTAATACGCAGGGTCGAGCAGTATGCGGGCCCGGTCGAACAAGGGACTGCCCAGTTGAAACGTGGGGTTCATAGCCGCATGGCCCTGCACGTCAAACAAGCCCAGGGCGGCCAGTACGTACCAGGCGCCGAGCTGGCCCTGGTCTTCGTCCTGTCCGACACCGTAGCCGCGCAGAGGCTCCAGGCCATAAAAATCGTCGCAAATGGCACGCACCCACTTTTGCGTCAACCAGGGCTGCCCGGAGTAGTTGAATAGCCAGGGCTGGTGCAGACAAGGCTGGTTGCCATGGTTATAGAGCTTTTCGATGCCGGAAAAGCTGTGTATCTCCTCCGAGCCCCCGCTGAACTGGCTCTTACTGGCATTTTCAAACATCTCGTTCAGACGGCGGTTGAACTCTTCCTTGCCCAGAAGCGACATCAAGCCGGCGACATCGTGGGGCGCATACCAAGTGTACTGATATGCGTTACCCTCCTGAAAACCATCCCAGGCTTTCATCGGGTCGAAGGGTTCCGGAAGCGTACCGTCCTCTTTTTTGGGGCGGATAAAGCCCGTTTCAGGGTCGTACAGGTTGCGGTAGTAAGTACCCTGGCGCATCAGCGCCTCATAGTCCTTCGTTTTGCCCAACGCCTTGGCAAATTGGCCGACCGCGTAGGAGCTGAAGCTGTACTCCAGCGTATGGGAAGCGCCGAAGTTGAAAATCCAGCCATTGGGCAGGAGGGTATCCTTGTACGGCACATAGCCGTTCTGCACGAAGTAGTGCAGGTCGTATTTGCCGTTGCCCAGGTTCCGGTCGTGGTAGTCCAGTTCATTTTTAAGGGCTGCTTCGTAGCCGGTCTGCACGTCGAAATCGCGGATGCCCGCATGGTAGGCCGACGCGATGAGCAGGCCCTGGAAGTTAGTCTGCACGCCGTTGGTATAAGCCCCGGCGGCCACGCCGTCGTGTAGCCAGCCGCGGTCTTTGTAGTAATCAATATTCGCCTGTATGTACTCTTTTAGAATTTCCGGATAGGCCAGTGCCCACAACTGGCTCAGGTTCCAGAAGCCGCCCCAGAAGCCGTCGGTATTGAAATGCCGGTACAGCGGTTTGCCGTCTTTGCCGAGGGGTTTTTGCCCTATTTTCCCATCTACCAGCGGATAGTGGCCATTGACATCACTGGAAAGGCCTCGCCCGAGCAGGGCGTGGTATAGGCCCGTGTAGAATTTCACCCGGTCGAGGCTATCGCCTCCTTCCACGCGGATGCGGCCCAGCATCCCGTTCCAGGCCTCCCGCGCTTCGCGGCGCACCTTGTCAAAATCCCGGTCTTTGGTTTCTGTTTCCAGGTTCAAGCGCGCATTTTCGATAGAGGTATAGCTCAAGCCCGTCTGGATTTCCAGCGTTTCGTTTTCCTTCATGTCGAAGTTGAGGTACAGACCGTTGAGGATTCCTTTCGTAGAGCTGCTGTCGTACTGGAGAGAGTCTATGAAGGACCCCGCTTTCCGGGGCGCTTTGCTGAGGCGGGCGACAAAATACATCGGCACTCGCTTGCCGGGGTCGCAGAACTTGAGGTATTCCGGATAGGTCTCGATATAGCCCTCTACTTCGTTGCCGTTCACGAGGCGGGCGGAGGCATCGGTAACCGTACCACTCTCCCCTTGTTTGTGGCCGATGTCTATGATCAGGTGTGCATCCCGGCTCTCCGGGAATGTGTAGCGATGAAAACCCACCCGTTCGGTAGCGGTCAGCTCCGCTTTAATGCCATAGTCTTTAAGGAAGACGGAGTAATAGCCCGCTTCTGCCTGCTCATCCGCTTTATCGAAGCGGGAGCGATAGCCCCCGTCGGGGTTGTCCAGAGGCCCCGGTATCGTTTGCAGGGGACCGGTCGTAGGCATGAACACCAGCCCGCCGACCTGAAACTCATGGAAATGGCCAAACCCCTCAATCGAAGTATGGCGGTCGTCGTACCCCGCCGGACCCCAGCTCCCGAAATTCCCATACGCGTTGGTGTGCGGGGCCAGCTTAGCCATCCCAAAAGGGAGCGCCGCAGGCGTATAGAAGAACCAGCGTCCGTGTACGGAGCCAATTTGCGGGTCCACGTAGGCAGCTGCATCGAAAGGTGCCTCCGCAGGGCCTTTGCAGGCAAAAAGAAAACACAAGGGCAGCAAAACGGTGGGGAACACAGCGCGCAACAGGCGGCTTCCCTTGCCTCCGCTGCAATCGGCCGGCTTATGCAGTATCGGTTGGTCTGTCATCTTTTTTTTAAGGAAAGGTAATCATTCCCGTGGTTTGTAGTGCTTTTTCTAAGGGAGATTGTACGTACCCCCAACCATTCTATTGCCTGCGCAGCGCCTTCCCCGCCCGCAGATCGCGGTATTCTCCGTTGTCCACTACCACTTTGCCATTGAGGATCACATACGGGATGCCCGTGGCATACTGGTGTGGCGCTTCGAAGGTGCTCTGGTCGCGCACGGTGGCCGGGTCGAACAGGGTGAGGTCGGCGTAATAGCCTTTTCGGAGGAAGCCGCGGTCGTAGAGGCCCATTTTGAGGGCCGGCTGGGCGGTCATTTTGAAAAGAGCCTGCTCTAAGGAGAGGACCTTTTCCTCGCGCACATACTGTCCGAGCACACGGGGGAAAGTACCGTAGGCGCGGGGATGGGGGTGATCTTTTCCCGGCTGGCTCAGCCGGCCGTCGGAGGCGATCATCGTTTGGGGGTGTTGCATGATACGCCGGACGTCTTCCTCGCTGATAGCGTGGAAGATACATCCGGCCCCGCGGTGCATTTGCGCCTGAATGACCAGTTCCGCTCCATTTTCCACGTTGGGTTCCAGGCCCTCCTGCAGGGCCCAGTCGTGCAGTGTTTTTCCGTTGAGTTCCGGTTTCCAGTCGAAGCTGCCGAACTGGATACGGCGCAGGTCTCCGCCGCCTCTGTCGTTGAGCAGGTTAAAAATAATGCCCTGTTTGATGCTGTCGCGCAGGAGGGGATCTTCGCAGCGGCGGGTAAACTCCCTAACCGGATTGCCTTCGAGCGCCCAGGAGGGGATGAGTACGCTGATACCGGTAAAACTCGCCGTATAAGGGTATTGGTCTATGGCCACGTCGAGGCCGCGGGCGCGGGCAGAGTCCACCATGGCCAGGGTTTTTTTGCTGGATCCCCACATCTTGATTCCGATGGCTTTGTGGTGGGTCAGTACCACGGGGATATTGGCCAGTTGGGCGATTTGAATCGCTTCGCCGACCCCTTCCAGGAGGCCGAGGCCTTCTTCCCGCAGGTGGGAGGTATATATTCCCTTGTAACGGGCAGCCACTTTGGACAGGGCGACGATTTCATCTAATTTGGCGTAGGTGCCCGGGAGGTATTTCAATCCGGTAGAAATGCCGAAAGCGCCGTCCAGCATCCCTTTTTCGATCCACTGCTGCATCTCGAGCAGTTCTTTTCCGTCGGGGGCTTTATTGACGAGGCCCATGACGTGGTTGCGCACCGTATTGTGTCCGATGAGATAGCCTACATTCATCCCTATGCCCATCGCCTGCAGGGTATCCAGGTACGACCCGATGCGCAGGGGGCCGCCGCCGTCGGGGCCGCCCAGGGCTGTGGTCACCCCCTGGCGGACATGGCTTTGGGCCTGTGGGTCCAACGTCAATGGCTCCAGGTGGGCATGTAGGTCAATGAAGCCCGGGCTGACGACCAGGCCTTGTGCGTCTATGACCCTGGGGGCACTTCCTTTGACTTTCGGTGCGATGCGGGCGATTTTTTCTCCGCGGATTCCGATTTCCAGCGGTTGCAGGCCGGCCGTTTCACCGGTATAGACGAGCCCGTTGCGAATGATCAGGTCGTAGGGCTGGGCGGAAAGGAGGGACGGTTGCAAGGCAACGACCCCGAAAAAGGCGACCAGCAGAGCAGTTTGTTTCATGAGTTCACGATATGACAAAGGCTATAGTCCGATGGATCCTTTTTGGGACTTTCGGGCTATAGCCTTTTGAGTGAGCACACACGGCGAGAATACCGGGTGCAATGCTATGAATGAACGGTTCGAAAGGAGCTTACATCGTGGGCATCTCCTGATCGCTGCGGATTTTTTCGCGATAGACGGCTTTGAGGATTTGGCTTCTGCGCTGTACAGAGGGCTTCACGAATTCCTTGCGCTTGCGCAGTTCCTTGATGACTCCGGCATTTTGGAATTTGCGCTTGTAGCGCTTCAGTGCTTTGTCGATGCTTTCGCCGTCCTTGATGTCAATAATCAACATGTTCTTTTGCCTTGATTGATTTAGTGAACTGTTACTATTTTTATGAGGCTGCAAAAATAGGGGAATTTTTGCAGGAAAAATAATTTTTTCTAATAATCTTCTTCTATTTCGTCCTCATCCATTCGGGAGCTGTTGCTGCCCTGGTCTTCCATGAGGTCGTCAATATCGGAGGCGGAGCCATAGAGGAGTTCCTGTTCTTCTTCGTAGAACATATCCTGGCCTACGTTGAGGTCGTCGTCCACTTCTTCGAAGTCTTCGAGTTCTACCTGTGGTTTTTTCTTGGCGCCGGATTTGCGGATGACGGTGGTGATGATGCGCTTTTGGGGGGTGGGTTTTTCCTGTGGGGTGGGCTTGCGCTCCTCTACGACGGGCAGTTCGGGTCTTTCTTTTTTCTCGACGGGCGGTGCGGCCTGTTCGGCCACTTTGGCGGCGAGGCTTTTGGTGGTGGTGGGCACGGCGAGCAGTCGGCGCTTATCAATGAGCTGGCCGGAGACACTGCATATCCCATAGGTTTTATTTTTGATGCGCACGAGGGCGTTGTCCAGGTCCTGGATATGCATGCGCTGCCGGATGGCCATGTTGTTCAGCATCTCGACATCGTTGTTGATGCTGCTGTCGTCCACCCAATCGCCGCCGTGTTCGTCGCTGGTATTTTCTGTGATTTCCAGGATTTGCTCCTGGAGTTCCGCCAGGTGTTTTTCAGCTTTTTCGAGCTTGGACTCGATCAGTACCCGGAATTCTTCCAGTTCTGCATCAGAGTATCGAATGACTTCGTTGTGCTCCATACGTCCATGTTGGTTAAAAATGAAGCGCAAAGATAACCACTTGAAAAATAAGAAACCGGAAAAATTTTGTGAAAAAAAATTAAAATCCGGCATGCATTATATAGCTATCGCTTGAATCGGACTTCGTATAAGTCGCGACGGCGGTCTTTCAGCATCTGGACGCTACCAAACTCGTGCAGTTCTTTGAGCAGTTCGAGGTCGGCATCGGCGATGACGGTCATTTCGGTGTTGGGGGTTGCTTCGGCGCGGATTCCATTGCTGGGGAAGGCGAAATCCGAAGGGGTAAAGATGGCCGATTGGGCATACTGGATGTCCATATTGTTCACTTTGGGCAAGTTGCCGACGCAGCCGGCGATGGCTACGTAGCATTCGTTTTCAATGGCGCGGGCTTGCGCGCAGAGGCGGATTCGGTTGTAGCCGTTCTGGGTATCGGTCAGGAAGGGCACGAAGAGCAGTTGGGCGCCCTGTTTTGCGTACCACCTGCCCAGTTCGGGGAAGCAGACGTCGTAGTCTATCAGTATGCCGATCCTGCCGGAGTCGGTATCGAACACTTTGAGGCGGTAGTCGCCCACCATGCCCCAGGCTGCCACTTCCGGAGGGGTGGGATGGATTTTGTAGCAGCTCTCCCAGGTCCCGTCGCGGCGGCAGAGGTACGTGACGTTGAGCAGCCGCCCCTCTTCCACGATCGGCATACTGCCGGTGATGATGTTGATGTTGTACGCCATGGCCAACTGGATGAACTTCTGCAGGAGCGGTTCTGTGAATTTGGCCAGTTCACGGATGGCTTTGGCTTCCCCCAGGTGGTTGTACTCGGCCATGAGCGGGGCGTTAAAAAGAGCCGGGAACAGGATGAAATGCGCTTTGTAGTCGCTGATGGCGTCCACGAAATACTCCACCTGTTCCGCCAGGGCGTCGAAGTTGTCGAAGAGGCGCATCTGCCACTGGACGAGGCCCAGGCGCACAACCCCTTTAGGGGCGTTGATGAGCTGCTCCTTGTCCACGTAGTAGATATTGTTCCACTCCAGGAGCGTGGCGAATTCTTTGG
>CAZSMU010000064.1:0-20069 GCA_964607915.1 uncultured Haliscomenobacter sp. | reverse complement strand
TAATAAGCATCATCCAGTGCAAATATCGGCTTGCGGGCCATCCAGCGCCCACGGGTGAAGTCGGGGAAATCAACCGGCTGGCTACCCATGGCGATAGATGCTTCCGAAAGAGGCGTAATCGCCATCCAGGTAGCGGCGTCATAGACGTCTATCACGGCCGGGGCGTTCCGCTTGGCACATTCGATGAACGCGTTGAGCAGAAAAAAATCCATCCCCCCGTGCCCCGCACCAGTGGCAGATTGCTCATACTTCTTCCATAGTGGATGGTCGTATTCTTTAAGATAGGGTTCCGCCGCTTCCCACTGGTGGGGCTTACTTTTGCCTTCTATGTACAGCGATTTATTGACATCCATCCAGAGACCCCGGGTGCCCTGCACCCGGAAACCCAGCGAATAGGGTCGGGGTAAGTTGGTATCGTGGAATAACGTGACCGTTTCCCCATTGCTCGTACGAAGCATCGTCGTGACTACGTCCCCGAGTTTGAACTCTACTTTGGCATTGGGATGCCCCGGCCCTCCTTTGGGATGGTTGACTACGTACTCGTGCAATCCGCGTGCTTTAGTGGCCATAGAGGTCAGGTGGGTGAAGCGGTTGCCCCGGTTGATATCAAGGTAGTTGGCTACCGGACCAACCCCGTGTGTGGGATAGAGATCCCCATTGCGGTGGATGGAATGTTGCGTACGCCAGCGGGCTTCGCTGAAGCCTTTCTCCCCAAAATCTACACCGCTGTCGTATGGACTCGCCCCGTCGTTGAATTTTACGCCGCGCAGGTCGTGCTGGTATCCGCCTTCCAGGTGCATCATCTCCCCAAACAAACCTTGCCGGACCATATTGAGTACGGCCATGATGTCCCGGCGATAGCACACATTTTCCAAAAAGAACAGGTGCTTACCTGTTTCTTCCTGGGTGCGCACCAACTCCCAGCACTCGTCGAGCGAAAATGCACCACATACCTCTACCCCTACATATTTGCCTGCCTTCATGGCAGCGATGGCCTGCTCGGAATGCCACTCCCAGGGGGTGGCAATCACCACCGCGTCCAGATCTTCCTGCTGCAGCATGCGCAGGTAGTCCTTGGGCCCCTGATCATATACTTTTGCCGCCGGAGCAGACTTTTTAGCGATCATTTTCTGGGTGCGCTGGATCATATCGGGATTTATATCGCATATAGCGGATACCACGCAATCGCTGCGATCCAGAGCGAGATCCACGTGCGATTGACCGCGCAAGCCAACCCCTATGAACCCAAGGTGTAGTTTGGAATTTTTATTGGGCACCTTCTTTTGCACCGTACCTTCTTCGGGCGTCATAGCCCCTGCTGCCGTACCCAGGGCTATACCCGTACCGGCTAAAATACTTTTTTGAATGAAACTCCTGCGATCTGACATGTATCTGTTATTTTTAGAGCGCATTCGAAACCACCTGTCGGGTACAATTTCATCCTTTTTTCTTCTTGAAGGAGCCTAATCGGAGCTACATACCTTCAAAAAGATAGAAAATGGCAAAGAATGAACCATTGCTTACTCGACATGAACATTCTGAACACCCTCTTGTCCAAAAGAAATCCGTGACTACCTGTATTTTGCCTTAAATGTAAGGATTTTTTAATCCTCC
The DNA here is from genome assembly GCA_964607915.1 of uncultured Haliscomenobacter sp. GTDB lineage: Bacteria > Bacteroidota > Bacteroidia > Chitinophagales > Saprospiraceae > JADJPL01. Next base: position 18,455 of record CAZSMU010000064.1, on the reverse strand, counting down.
AAGCCCGCCTTTTTGGTTTTTGCTACTCTTAGCAAGAGGTGTAAATCCCGCTCTGCTAGCCAACGAACCCAGATATAGCCCAATCCCATACCTGTACAACCTATGAAAAACAGAGTGTTGCGGGAATACTCCAGCAGCTGGGCATACATGCCGTAAAAGGGCTGTACGATGAGGATTTCCAGCGCTACCAAACCAGCAGCCATGAGGAATAAAAAAATACTGGTGGCCCGAAACCCATTCTGAAGCCCCGGATAACGGCGCTGGCGGCACCTTCTGAAAAAATGAGCGGCGTCCCTATCCGAGGGGTCCAGCTTTATCAGTTCGGAAAATAAGCGCTCTGCTGTTTCCGATTCAAAAAGGTTATAGTGTGAGGCCGCCTTCTGAAACAAGGTGATACGGAACAAATCCCCGCCCTTGTAGCGAAAAACATTGTGCCGAATGGAAAGCTCCAGAACAACTTCTGCCATAAGCGCATGTTTGCGATACACACCCGCCTGGAACAGGGCGTCCGTATAAGCTGCTGTCAGTTCCAGGAACTCGTCGAAACCGAGCTGCTTGATATCGTCTTCTTTTTTTTCGAAATACCGTATTTTCCCATGGTAATCCTTTTCGGGAATTTCCCGAAAATCCCGATAAATCCGGGAGTGGTAAGTGGAGGAGGACCAAGGGATTTCCATATGGCAGTTTTCAATCCGTGGGCAAAAGGGGAAACAGCACCGGTTTGCTGGGACTCGCATCCAGCACCAGAGAAGCAACCTGGAGATTGAGTAAATACAGACCGTCTGGTATATCCTGCTGTACATATACCAATTCCGTGATCGTAGCCTCCGGACGGATGTGGTCGGGATATCCCCAGAATGCGCGATGAGCCGCCAGTTGCCCGCCATCTTCTTCGCGGTCCACAGAGGGAAGATCGAGCAACAGGTGGCAAATGCCCATATCTGACAGGTATTGCACCGCGCCCGCTTCAAGGTAGGGTGGGTTAGCACCAGAATAGTTCGCCTCCTGTTTTCGCGCGTCGTTGGGCATAGTACGCAGTATAAAAGCCTCTATGCCTTTTGGGATAGATACCTCCCGCACGTCCCTTTCCGCTATGACGCGATCGCCATTCTCCTGTTTGCGTGGATATACTGTATGTAAAATAGCCGCAAAGTGAAATTTTCGGAGACAGTCGCAAATGGCATATCGCTCGATGCTAATGTGCCCGACGCATTCCGTATGGGTTCCGTTCCCATGGGGATTTATGCGAACATTGAAAAAATTTACCGCTCCCCCCTGGCGGGTATCGCCAATAAAATCGCCGGCCTCTACTGGCCATGCTTCCGGAATGGGGGCATAAAAACAGTTGACCCCCAATTCCCCTGGACGTATTGGAATACTGATATCCAGGGGCTTATCAAGTGAAGCCCGGTATTTCGTCCCGTCTATTTGCAGATAAGCGTCTATTGCTGCCATATCAGTAGTTCCTGCTGTCTGTGCCCCAGGCTAACTTGGTGCGTATCGTCTCCATGAACCCCACATCTTCAAGTTGTATGAGCCGTATGCTGAAATCATTTTTCCGCAATGCCAACTGGTGCGCCGACGAGATGCTCTCAAAACGCGAATCCAGCGTGCAGAGAAAGTTTTCCGTACGGCCTTCTATTTCAAAAGTAATCACCGAACTGTCCGATATCACGACCGGGCGCACGTTGAGGTTATGGGGTGCCACGGGCGTAATCACGAAATTGCCGGAGCCGGGAAAAACAATCGGCCCCCCACAACTGAGGGAGTACCCCGTCGAACCGGTAGGGGTGGCTATGATGATACCATCAGCCCAATACGAGTTTAGATAGGAGCCGTTGATATAGGTATGGATAGTAATCATAGAGGAAGTGTCCCGCTTCAACAGGGTACAGTCGTTCAGCGCAAAACGGGTATTCCCGAAAAGTGGCAGGTTGGATTCCAGATAGAGCAAGGCACGCGTATCCAACCGATACCGACCCAGCGCCAGCATACGGATAGCCTCGGGGATGCGCGTTTTTTCAATGCTCGCTAAAAAACCAAGCCGGCCCAGGTTGATTCCCATCACGGGTATAGGGGCATCCCGCACGTGCGTAATCGCACTCAGGATAGTGCCATCTCCTCCCAGGGCTATCAAGGCATCAAATTTTTTCAGGCTAAAATCTACATACCCCTCAAATATCCCTACATCCTGGGGAAAAGAGATACGGTCTCGTATTTGCTCGTAGAGGGGCCGAAAGACATAGGCCAGAATCCCCGCCTGATGCAGCGCGTCAAACAAAGCCTGGAAATAGCACAGGTCTTTTTCCTTGAAAATCTTGCTATACACGACGACCTGCATTATAGCCCTGTTTTAAAGTTCAAATACAAACCTGCCTGCCCAAGATGGTTTACACTACCTTCTATGCGCAGTGCGAAATCAAAAAAGAATACCAGGTCCAAACCCAGTCCACCACCCCATAACAGGCGGTTGTTGAAGGAATTGTCAAACGGGTCCCAAGGGTTGTTGACGTAGCCCCAGTCGCTGTTCAAACTGGTAAATACTTTTATCGGCATCTTGCGCAACTGCTCAACCGGCGACAACTTGCCAAAGTTAATCTGATTCTCCCATATTTTCATACGCAGGCTGGCGTTTGCCAGAATCATGTCTGGCCCGTCAATGATGTAGTACTCATAGCCTCGAAGCGTCCGTTCCTGAAAGCCTATAGCGCGGTTATCGTTGTAAGGCTGGGCGCGCCGGATCAGGGAATACTTCCCTTTGGCTATGAAAGCGAGATTCAGCGGACTATCCCCGATATCCGCATAGATGCGATAATCCCCAAACAGCGTGAGAGCATTCCTGTCCTTGAAAATGCCGAGCCCATCTTTTTTCAACTCCAGGGAGAAAAAGGAACCGGACAGAGGGTAGGGGCGTATGTCCCGATCGTCAAATACATACTCATACGCCAGGGAAAAAAAGCGCTGCGACTGCCGCCCGTCCATAAAGTATCCCGGATTCAACTCGCGGCTGACCTTTTCATCTACCTGGTTGTGTACGTAGCCCAACTGAAATCGGTGGTATTGGTTCAATCCGGGCCGGTGCAACAGGGCAATCTGCGTGGAAAAGCGCCGAAGTGCATACCCGTCTTCCATCCTGAAGAATGCCTGCCGGTTTTCTATGGTGGCATAGTTGACTTCCCGGTTGCGCGCCGAAAAAGCCCCCGCCGAAAAACCCCAGGTTTTCGCGCGGTTGAAAAAAGGCAGCACATACTGAAATTGAAAAAGCTGGGTATATCCTGTTTTGAAGTTGATCCTTGCCCGATCCCGCCGGCCGGTCAGGTTGCGATGCCGAAAATCCAGGCCGTAATTGATGCGGTCCAGAGAGCGTCGTTGGTCCACCCACCACACGTTGAAGTTGCGATCGGCTAGCTCGAAGATAGGGACGGGAAAAATATACCAGGCCTCCGACACTAATATGGATATCTGAATCCTGTTCCCGTCATCTCCCGGGTATTGCGGAGCAATTTGGACACTGTTGAACAGGCCCGTCTGCATCAGCCATCGTTCCCCGTCGGCCAGTAGCGTGGTCAATCCCTCCTGTGGTACGGTATCGCCCCTGCGAAAAGGGAGCTCCCTGAGGATGTTTTCTACACGTGTCTTTTTTTGCCCGCTGACCTGGATGGAGTCAATAACCAGAATAGAAGCCATTTGCGAGAAAAGTGGGGCGCTCATCTCTCCCAGCAATAAGCAGATGGCCAACGCACGCAGGCAACAGGGGGAAACCAACCGGCAAGCAATCTGCGTAACTGTCCGCATAGCTCCTTCTTTGCGGATGGGGATCAGACGTTCAAATAGGACATGAGGGACTCGTAGCGCTCCTGAAGGTCATCCAACAGCTCATTCTCGTGATAGACGGCCTTGACCTCGTAGCGAAAACGCTCTAAGGTCGCTACGAGCTGTTGGATATAGTGCCCGTTCAATTTCAAGGTGACCTCTATGCGGGAGGAATCCGGGATACTGCTCACAAATGAACTCAGCACGGTCATTTGTTCAGACTCCACTACCCGTGCGATTTCCGTGAGCGAATAGTCACTTTTATTTATCCACAACACCAAAATACTACCTGGCTCGGTAAAAGAAGCGTTTTTGGCAAACTGAAAGAACAAGTGCTCCAGGGTGACACACCCCAGGTATTGCCCTTCTTCATCCAGCACCGGAAGTGCTGTCAGTTCGAATTCCGAGGTCAGGTGGATAGCTTCTATGATGTGGTCCCGCCAGCGGACATGCGGCCTTGGCCAGGGAGTGCTGCCGTGCGATCGTCCTATAGGGGCTATGTCCAAATTCAGCGCTGCTTCTTCCGAAAGCACACCGATGAGCTCCTGGCTATCTACTATGGGCAGATGCCTGACTCCGAATTCCGACATCATCTCCATTGCGGTTTCCCCGGTGTCGGAGCTTTTGAGCGGAATAATGGACGTCGCGATGAGTTGTTCGGCAATCATGGGTGCGCATTATGTAGTACCGACAGAAAATACTGTCCTGTAAATAACGTCAAAAAACGCGATACGTTGGCTATTGGTCCGTAAGTTTTCTGCGTTGAACCATATATTCTTCCTCTGTGAGAAGCCCTTTTTTGCGCATTTCATCCAGTTTGCGCAATCGTTCGAGCAAGTCGGTATTCGTGATTTTTTCCAGTAGATTGCTATCTTCTGAAGGGCTTTCCAGGCGGTTTACCAACCGGTATCCATTTTTTTGGAAATCCCCAAAACCTTCCTGAACCCGCAGGAAAGCCAGCGCATCGTGCGTTTTCAGACGTTCAAAGTCGTTGAAGCCCAGCCCTATGGCCTGGTCTATGTGGTAAAATGCCCTATCCGCTTTTTCCGTCAGAGAATAGGCGCACGCCAGGTTGAAATGTATCGAAATATCATTGGGCGTCAGCCCCAGCGCTTTGTTGAAGTCCTCTATAGCTGCTTCGAAGTCGTAATCTTTATATTTGGCAATACCCGATTTCTTGAGCTCCGCCGCACGGGCTATGTAGTCCTGTGCGCCCTGCGAGCGCTGTGCTGTACGCGCTGGGCGTTCATCGCGCTGCCCCGCGCGATTGTTGCGCTCCCGATACCGGTTTTTGACTACTTGTACATAGGCTTTGTTGTAGCGCAGGTCGAAGGAGTCCTGGTCCATGGAAAAGAAGACGAGAGCGTCAATGATCCCGAGAAGCGTCGGTATGCCGGTCATAAAAAAAACCAGATAGGCAATGCCGAGCCCTTTTTGCCCGAGATAAAAGCGATGAACCCCAAACGTGCCGAGAAATAGCCCTAAGATTCCCGCCAAATTTTTATCTTTCATATTGTCTGTTTTATCGTATTAGTGGTACATACAGCGCCCTAATAGACTTTGCACGTCAAGATCGTGAAATCATCCGGAATGGTTTCCTTGCCCCGGAACGCGTCTATGTGATCCATGAGGCTCTGGTTGAATTGTGAGGCGGATTCCTTGTAATGGTTTTTTACAAAATCGCAGAGCAGTTCTTCCGTAAAGAAATCCCCATCCCGGTTTCGGATATCGGTCAGCCCGTCTGTGTAAGAAAGAATGATGGCCTCATCCTCCTGGATGTGGCAATAACCAATTTCTATCTCCGGGATGACCGGATAAGTCCCCAGCATGATACATCCTTTGTTGAGGAAAGATTTTTGCGCCCGCGAGATGACAATAGGGGGGTTGTGACCGGCATTCACATACTTCAGACGGCGCTCATGTACATCGTACTCGCCGATAAAAAACGTGATGAAGCGGTCCCCGTTCGTAATCTGGTTTACGGCGGTGTTGATTTCCCGTATGAAGGCGTCCAACTCCAACCTGCGGTTGATCAGGGTGTGGAAGTTGGCTTGGAAATTCGCCATCAACAAGGCAGCTCCCAATCCTTTTCCTGTAAAATCACCGATACAGAACACGATTTTCCCGTCCTCGAACTCTATGAAGTCGTAGTAGTCCCCCCCTACACTGAGTTGTGGCTTGTAAATGCTCCGGAACTCGTAACGATTGTTGCCCGGCATCATTTTCGGGATGAGCATTCGTTGTACCTCGGCGGCCAGCTCCATCTCCTTGCGCAGGCGCTCCTGCTCCAATTGGCGTTTGAACAGGCGCTTGTTTTCGATAGCTACGGCAATGATATTGGTGATGGTAGTAATCAGCTGTATAATATTGTACACGTCTTCCTCCCCGCGAAAGCCCCCTATGAAGACATACGCGATAGGGAGGTCTTTGTGCCGGATGGGAATCACGACATCAAACAGGCTCAACAAGGGATGAGCAGGCTCGTCGAGGTTGGTCAGGCGCATGAACTGACTAAGAATACCGCTTATCTCGACCGCCAGAAGATCCTGGGGGATGTCAATGGAGCAAGCACACTGCCACTGGTCGTCTTCCTTTACATATAGAGCCATCTGGCGTATGCCTAACTCCCAGCCCAGGAAAGAACGGTACATTTCGAATAAACCCGCAGCGGATACATTGTTGTTGATAGCCTGCGTGATGCTCAATAACCGGTTGATCTGCAACTGTTTCAGATGCAGTTCATTTTTCAGCGATTCAATCGCCGACAGATAATTCCGGTGCTCGCTCTGCTCTACCATCGTCCTGTTTGCTGTTTGTGGCCACTCCAGGTACCTCCTTTCGCAATAGCAAATATATGCGAGAATTAGGGAATTTTGAGCATCGCCAAAATTCATTAGGGTCAACGAGGAAGGAAAAAAAGAGTCCTCGCAACAAGTCTGTCCTTCAGCCGAGTTTGGGGTTTTGGCGGTGGCGATCCGCATCCCTCCTCGTCTTCTTCTCCAGATTCTTGGAGAGCGCCTCGTTCAGGTCAACTCCGGTTTGGTTGGCTATGCAAATCAGTACAAAGAGCACATCGGCCAGTTCATCGCCTAATGACTCGTGCGCATCCATCGGCTCTTCCATTTTTTTGAACGACTGCTCCCCGTACAAACGGGCCATCAGACGGGCGACTTCGCCCACTTCTTCCATCAGGATGGCCGTATTGGTCAGTTCATTGAAATAGCGTACCCCTACCGTACGAATCCAGTTGTCCACGGTCTTCTGGGCTTCCTGTATATCCATTTTATTCCTTCGTTTTCGTATCTATCAAAATAGTGACCGGCCCGTCGTTGACGAGCGCCACTTTCATGTCGGCGCCAAACTCGCCCGTTCCTACCGATATGCCCGCCGCAAGCTGCAACCGTTCCACGAAGTTTTCGTACATGGGAACGGCTGTTTCCGGCCTCGCAGCCCGAATATACGACGGACGATTTCCCTTGCGCGTACTGGCAAACAGGGTGAACTGGCTTACCACCAGCAATCCTCCCCCTGCCTCTTGTACAGAGCGGTTCATAACGCCCGCTTCATCGTTAAAAATGCGGAGGTTCACAATCTTTCTAGCCAACCAGTCTGCATCTTCCAGAGTATCCGGTTCCTCTACCCCCAACAAAATCAGCAGCCCTGGGCCAATTTGAGCTTTGACCCGCCCCTCTATACGCACCGATGCCTCAAGCACCCGCTGAATAACTGCACGCATGGTTCTTATTTGTTTTGAAAAGCCCTTCGCGATTATCCACATCCCGATTTTAGGCTTTTTTTACAAAAAAATGATACACAATTATTTACATCTCCGTTGTTTCCACATGCAAAATGGGGGAAAACTGTTCATATCCGGGCTGTTTTCCACATTGCCCTGTAAGGGTCGTATTTATCCACAAAAATAGACCTAGTTATTCCATAAAAAATAGCCTTTTTATCCATGTGAAGCCAGGAAATCCACATCGTCCCCACAATTGCCGCTATAAAGAAAGGATGTTTATACTACTTCTGAACATCTCGTGGAAAAATAGCCTGCTCACCCGTTTTATCCGGCACAACAATGTGGATAAAAAGTCATTTCCTTGTGGAAAAGCACCAACCCCCTACGCTTACCTCATTTTTTTCCACATATCCACGCTTCTGATGATGGGGCATGATAATTTTTTTAAAAAAAATAAATCATTAAAACCATATTATCAGAGATGTGGAAAACGGAAAAACTATTTCCCGTAATTTTGCCTTCTTAAAACAAAAAAAACATGCAGACCGAAACAATGCGCACTGTGTATCCACGCGCGGTGCAAGTGTGGCTGGCGACCGGCGTTTTCCTGGTGTTTATGCAGGTAGTGATCGGCGGCGTGACCCGGCTGACGGGATCAGGCCTCTCTATTACGAAATGGGAGATTGTGACCGGTACCCTCCCGCCCCTCAACGAGCAGGCCTGGGAGGAGGCCTTTGCCTTGTACAAGGCAACGCCACAATACCAAAAGCTCAATGAAGGGATGAGCATGGGCCAGTTCCAGTTCATTTACTTCTGGGAGTACTTCCACCGCCTATGGGCGAGGATGATGGGCTTCGTATTCGCATTGCCGTTCTTTTTCTTCTGGCGAAAAGGCTGGATAGACAAAAAACTGATGCGACGGCTCGGCGTAGTCATCCTGTTGGCCATGTTGGCAGCTTCCTTCGGCTGGATTATGGTAGCGAGTGGCCTGGTGGAGCGCCCATGGGTGAATGCGTACAAACTCACCCTTCATCTGGGGATTGCCCTTACCCTTTTTAGTTATTTATTCTGGACTATGTTGGGAACTTTTCAACCTTTTCCACAACTTTTCCACAGCTCTCTGTTAAATCGTTGGGCCTTAGTGCTTGCAGTACTGTTAGCCGTCCAAATCCTCCTGGGCGGGGTCATGTCAGGTATGAAAGCCGGCCTCTTTTTCCCCACCTGGCCTACTATGAATGGCGAATGGATGCCGACAACCCTCCTCGACCCCACGCACTGGAGCATGGCCAATGTGGTGGATTACGATCGCCATCTGTTTATGCCTGCCCTAGTTCAAATTTTGCATAGAACAGTAGCTTATATTCTGACTATCATTGTTTTATGGTATATTTACAAGGTACTGCAACTCCGTGCGGGGGGCAGCTTCCAGAGGGCTGCTCTTTGGATGGGTGGTGCCGTTTTTGTGCAAGTTTTGTTAGGTATCCTAACGGTCTTGAATTGCCTGGGAAAGGTGCCTGTAGGCTGGGGAGTATTTCACCAGGCAGGTGCACTAATCCTGCTTTCTACGGTACTTTGCGTGAATTTTTTTGTAACAAAAGAACCGCAATAAACCAAATGTGGAAAACTATGTGGAAAAACTGTCTAATTTCAAGATATACTCGTCATTATCCTTTTTTTATCCCATCCGACCATTTTTAAAATGCTGTATATGCCGGTTTTTTGGTTGGCAAAGGATGAAGTAGTGTTTCCTCCGGTGGAAATGGCAGAAAAAGACGGCCTGTTGGCCATCGGAGGCGATTTGAGCAGCGAGCGTATCCTGTATGCCTACAAACAGGGTATTTTCCCGTGGTTCAACGAGGCGGACCCTTATCTGTGGTGGGCTCCTGACCCGCGCTTCGTACTGTTCCCGAATGAATTGAAAGTGTCAAAAAGCATGCGCCCGTATTTCAACCAGGGCAAGTTCCAGGTGACCTTTGACCTGGATTTCCCTTCGGTCATCCGAAGTTGTGCGGAAGTGCGAAGGGAAATATACGAAGGGACCTGGATAACCGGGGAAATGATAGATGCATATGTGGCACTCCACCAACAAGGCTATGCCCACTCTGTGGAAGTCTGGCAGGACGGGCATTTGGTGGGCGGCTTGTATGGGATTTCCCTTGGAAAGATGTTCTTTGGGGAATCTATGTTTGCCCGGGTGGGAAATGCCTCCAAATTTGGCTTCATCACGCTGGTGCGGACCCTCCAGGAAAAGGGCTTCCGCCTGATTGATTGCCAACAGGAAACGCACCACCTCGGCAGCCTGGGGGCACGGGCCATCCCTCGTACCTATTTCACTGCCCTGCTCAAATCCAATGAAGCAGAGCCCACGATGCAAGGCAACTGGGGCTCTCTAATTCAAAATTGACCACCACTATGATGCGTTCTCTGGCCGGATTGGCCTCTGTGGCGTTGCTTCTCGCTTTCACTCTTCCCGGCGACCCTGTCTATCCGATTGACTTTTTCGTCTCGCCAGTCGGTTCGGCCCTGCGCCTGTCGGGTACGTTCGGCGAACTTCGCCCCAACCACTTCCATGCAGGGATTGATATCAAAGGAGGGATCGGGGTTCCTATCCTCGCAGCTGGCGATGGGTTTGTATCGCGCATCCGCGTCGCCCCCGACGGATATGGCAACCACCTGTATGTCCAACATCCCAATGGATATACCACCGTCTACGCGCACTTGCTGGATTACGCCCCGGAAATCCAGCAGTATGTGCGCAGCCTTCAATTTTCAGAGGAAACCTTTGAACTGGATGTCCGACCCGAACCATCCCGCTTTCCGGTGCGGCGAGGACAAGGAATCGGTAGAATGGGCAATACGGGCCATTCTTTCGGACCTCACCTGCATTTTGAAATACGGCAAACGGAAAGCGACAAGCCGCTCAATCCGCTTTTGTTCGGACTTTCTATCAGCGACCGGGTGCCGCCCCGCTTCTATGCGATGAAAGTATACGAGCTGGATGAGCGTGGACAAACACTCCGGAGCCGTACTTTGCCGCTTGCGTTTCGAAACGGAGCTTACCGACCCGCATCGGATACGCTGGCAATCTCCTCCAACCGCGTCGCTGTCGCAGTGAAGGTGTACGATCAAATGGATGGAGTCTCCAACCAAAATGGAGTCTATAGTCTTGACTTGTTTGCCAATGACTCTCTGGCCTACGGGTTCCGTATGGAGGGTATCGGCTTTGATCAAACGCGTGCCCTGAACGCTCATCTGGATTACCAGGAACACACGCAAAACGGGGCATACTTCCATCGCTGCTTCCGCTTGCCGGGAAATCAACTGGGTATTTATCTGGAGGGAAAAGAAGGAATCCTGCCGGTCCAGCCCAGCTCTCCTGTAAGGGTACAGACCGTCGCCCGCGATGCTTCGGGCAATGCCGCCCGTTTGGAGTTTTCGTTGCGCAGCAGTACCCCCCCTCTAGTCGCCCTCAACCCTGTACCGCCTTATCAATACTTCCTGGCCCACGACCGCAGCCATCTGATCGATGACTACATGCTCTATCTGAATTTCCCGAAAGGAACTTTTTATGAGGACCTCTACATGCAGTACGAAGTGAGGGAGCAGGTATTGCCCGGCGTTTTTTCACCTACCCATGCTATTCACCGTGCAACGGTACCCGTCCACTCTGACTACACGATTGGTATCCGGCCGTACGATATGCCGGAGGCCCTTCGGCCCAAGGCATTCATCGCACAGCGCATCGGCACATCGGCGACGAATTGTGGCGGACAATGGCAGGAAGATGGTATGTTGGTGGCCTCAGTACGCTCCCTCGGCTACTTCTGCGTCATGGTGGATACCATCCCTCCAACGATTACGCCCGAGCGGTTCTACACCGATATGCGCCGCTACAATTCCTTCAGCTTTCGCATCCGAGATAATTTTTCAGGTTCTGCCAACCTCCCCAACTTGAAATATCGCGCGGCAATAGACGGAAAATGGATACTCATGACGTACGACGAAAAATACAGACGCATAGAGTATGTGCTTGAGCCCGATATGGAGAAAGGAACGCATACGTTGGAATTACAAGTGAGCGACGCCATGGGCAACACCACGACATTTACACGCAACTTCACCCGGTGAACCAGAAGGCTGCCTTCTTGTTACCTGTGAAAAATATCCTGCTATGTCACATCTCAAAGAAGGCGATCCGGCGCCTGATTTCACCGTTCAGGACGAAAAGGGCGCTCAAATTTCCCTTTCAGATTTCCGCGGAAAAAAACTCATTCTTTTTTTCTATCCCAAAGACGATACACCGGGGTGTACCGCTGAAAACTGCGACCTTCGCGACAACTATGCCCTCTTATTGTCCAAAGGATACGCCATTCTGGGCGTGAGCCCCGACAGTGCCAAAAAACACGAAGGGTTCAAGGCAAAGTACACGCTTCCCTTTCCCCTGGTACCGGATACCGAACAGAAGTTGCTCAAATTATACGGGGCCTGGGGAGAAAAGCAGATGTACGGACGAAGCTATGAGGGCGTCATCCGCACGACTTTCGTCGTGGATGAGGTAGGTAACATAGCGAAAATCTTCACAAAAGTGGACACCAAGAACCACAGCGCCCAAATTCTGAAAGCTTTAGAAGGGTAAGTCGTCATTGTCTGCCCCAAACCCGGGCTCATCGGCTGCCGACGGGAAGCTGCCCGGTTCGGAAGCAGGCGGGGAAGAGGTACCTGCCGTAGGCGCGGCACTCGCTTGTGGCTTTCCAAGGCGCCAGGCATTCAGATTGGTAAAGTATTTTCCCTGCCATTCCCTGCCACGCAGGTCGAAATATACTTTTAACATATCGCCCTCCTCGTAGTCGTCGAGCAGGCTGCACTTGTCTTGTACCAGTTGGAATTTGATATACTCCGGATAATTTCCGCTTTTGATCTCGAGGACGAACTCCCGGGCCTGAAATGTGCTGCTTTTGCTTTCCGCAGGGTATTTTTTATGCAGCTTCCCTTCTATTTCAAAAGACATAGACCTTTGTATTTTGGTGAACGAGAATGAAAAACCCACCTGTACATGGTTGGCCGTTACAAAGGTAGGGCTTTAGCCTTGTACATAAACAACGAATTTTTCCACAAAATACGTTTCTTTGAAATATTCAGACAAAGGGAAGGCTTGTACGAAATTTCCTTTCCGGATGGTTTCAATCTCTCCTTTTAAATTCCCGCCCTTCAAAGCGAGCAGACCGTTGGGCAGGGCGTGCTGTTGCTTTTTGACGAAAAGTTTTTTCGTCCACAGGAGCAGCTTGTCCAGTGTAGCTACTCCCCGGGTCACTATGAAGTCAAACTGTTGCTTGAGCTCTTCGGCGCGTATATGCTGGGCACGCACGTTCTCCAGACCGAGGCGGGCGGCCATATCTTGTACCGCTTGTATCTTTTTGCCGGTACCGTCAATGAGCGTGAAACGGGTTTCCGGAAACAGGATGGCGAGCGGGAGGCCTGGTAACCCTCCTCCGGTACCGAGGTCAAGGACCTCTGCACCGGGCCGGAACTGCAGGATTTTCGCAATGCCGAGGGCATGCAGGATGTGGTGTTCGTAGAGATGGACCGTGTCTTTACGGGAAATGAGGTTGATCTTGTCGTTCCATTCGAGATATAAATCCCCTAATTGTTGGAGTTGTTCCTTCTGTCGAGCGGTCAGCGCGGGGAAGTAGGGCAGTATGCAATCTATGCTCACGATTCCAGGGGTATGTATTTCTGAAATGCCTGCCAAAGGGCTTCCTGAGGGAGAGGGGCTTCGATGAGCACAGGACTGCGATCGACAGGATGGGCAAAACGGAGCTTCCAGGCGTGTAGGTGGATGGATCGATCCGGGTTGTTTCGCCTTGCCCCATACTTTACGTCGCCTTTGACCGGACATCCAATAGCCGCCAACTGAGCCCGTATCTGGTGGTGCCGACCTGTTTGCAGGTCTATTTCGAGCAGGCAGTAATGGTCGCTCTGCGCAATGGTCTTGTAATGGAGTACCGACTGCAGGCTGTCCGGCTGCTCTTCGTGCAGAATAATAGACCGATTGGTCTTTATATCTTGCTTGAGATAATGGACAAGAGTTGCTTCCTGCTCCGGTGGAGGGTTTTTTACAACAGCCAAGTAGGTTTTGGATATACTCCGCTCCCTAAACCCTTGGCTCAGGACTTGCTGCGCTGAAACAGTCTTGGCAAAAACGACCGCCCCGCTAACGGGTCTGTCCAGGCGATGTACGAGCAACAAGCGGGATTTGGTATAGATCGCTCCCAGGTCAATCAGCGCTTTGTCGCCCGTCTGGTCCGCCTGTACGGCAATCCCGGAAGGCTTATTGAACGCAATGAACTGGTTGTTCTTGCATAGTACATGGTCACCGGGCCTAAAAGGCGGTATCTCTTCATTCAACTTCTTCATAGTCCACATATTCGTCGGGGTCTTGTGCTTTTTGGCTCGCCCGCCGGGTGCCCTGTTGCCGCGGAGGTGCCTGGCTTGGCCGGTAAGGAGACCGAATCCTGGGTCTGTCAAAAAAGAACCGGTATGCCAGGTACACAAACACAAGGGTGAAAATTAACTTCATACAAAAGTCCTTTGGGCAAAGGTATGCTTAATTGGGCTGTAATTCAAAACCCCGCTGTGGCTATAACCAGCCCGAGTAGGATTAGGTTGCGATATTTTAAGCGCGCCCCGCAATAAAGTACGCCCTGCTAACCTTCAGTTAAAGATTATTTGTTAGTTTTGCACTTTGCTTGTAATAAAGCATAAGTGTTTGGTTGATAGACTTTTAATGCAAATTAATAAAATATTTTAATCCCTATGCTTTCGTATAAACGCGTGAGTAACCTGACAGGTTGGCTGGTATTTTTGATCACATTCGCTGTCTTTTTCATGTCGGCGGAACGCACCGGCAGTCTTTGGGACTGTGGAGAATTTATTCTCGGCGCCTACAAACTGCAAGTGGTACACCCCCCGGGTGCCCCGGTATTCCTTTTGGTTGGGCGCATGTTCGCCTGGATGGCCGAACTTGTTTCGGATGACCCCCAGGATATTGCATTTGCGGTAAACCTGTTGTCGGGTATTTGTACGGCGTTTGCAGCGATGTTCGTAGCGTGGGTGACGATTATTTTGGGCAAGATGGCACTGGTCGGCAGGGAAGAGGAACCTGAAAAAGGGCAACTGGTTGCCCTGGCTGGTGCCGGTCTGGTGGCTGGTCTGGCTACGGCGTTCAGTACTTCTATCTGGTTTTCGGCGGTAGAGGGCGAGGTGTACGCCATGTCCACGTTCTTTACGACCATGACGCTCTGGGCAACTATCCACTGGTACGCACAGCCCAACGAGCACCAATACGACCGCTGGTTGATTTTCGCCCTCTATGCATCGGGTATGTCCATAGGGGTTCACTTGTTGAGTATTCTGACCTTCCCGGCACTTACGTTCTTTTTCTACCTCAAGCGCTACCAAAAACACACTTTTGGCGGAGTAGTAGCGGCTGCGGCAATCGGCGTGGCTATGATCGTAGCCATCCAGTCGCTGATCATTACCGGTCTTCCCAAATTGTGGGGCCGGCTGGAGCTTGTTCTGGTGAATGGAATAGGCCTGCCCATCAACTCAGGCCTCATCCTGCTGCTGTTGCTCGTAGTCGGTGGAGTCGTTTTCGGATTGCGCTATGCAGAACAAAAGCAGAACCCCACCCTGCAAAATGGAATCATTGCTACGGCATTGATTATCATCTCTTATGCATCCTATGGTATGGTAGTTACGCGCGCGCATGCAAGCCCACCTATCAATATGAATACACCGACGGATGCAATGCGTTTGATTTCCTACCTCAACCGGGAACAGTACGGAGATCGCGCCCTGCTGCGCGGCCCGCACTTTGAAGCAAGCCCCATAGATGTGAAGTCAGAACAGCGCTACGGACGGGTAGGCGATCGCTATGAAATCGTGGATGAAAAACTGTCGTACGTATTCGATAAACGCCAGGAAACGATATTC
Organism: uncultured Haliscomenobacter sp.; assembly: GCA_964607915.1. GTDB lineage: Bacteria > Bacteroidota > Bacteroidia > Chitinophagales > Saprospiraceae > JADJPL01. Next base: position 2,911 of record CAZSMU010000064.1, on the reverse strand, counting down.
CCCCGCATGAGCGATAATTCACAGGGACGGCCGGCGCTGTATAAGCAATGGATAGGTATGGATCCGAATCAACCTCTGCCGCCAGGCAGGCCTACCCTTGGCGATAATATCCGCTTCTTCGTTTCTTATCAGTTGAACTGGATGTATTGGCGCTACTTTATGTGGAATTTTTCCGGCCGACAAAACGGGGAACAGGGATACTACTCATGGGATAAGTCTTCCGGCAACTGGATATCCGGTATCCCGTTTATTGATAATGCACGCCTCGGAGGCGATCTGGCAAAAATGCCGGATTCCCTGAAAGACAAGGCCATGAACAAGTACTTTATGCTCCCGCTCTTGTTCGGTCTGTTTGGGGTATTTTTTCAGTTCAACAGAAGGCCCAAAGAGTGGCTGGGAGTCCTCGCCTTTTTTGTAATCACCGGTATCGGAATCATCGTATATGCCAACCAACCGCCGAACGAACCCCGCGAGCGCGACTATGTTTTTGTCGGCTCCTTCTTTACCTTTTGTATCTGGATAGGGCTAGGGGTATTGGCGCTGTTTGAATTCCTACGGGCACGTATCAAAATGCCTTCTGTAGCCAGTGGCGCAGCCGCTTCACTGATTGTCTTGTCGGCACCCTTCCTGATGGGCACCCAAAATTTCGACGACATGGACCGAAGCGAGCATTTCGCAGCTCGCGATTATGCTTCCAACTTCCTGCAATCCTGTGCTCCCAATGCTATTTTGTTCACCTTTGGCGATAACGATACATACCCGCTTTGGTATGCACAGGAAGTCGAAGGTATCCGGAAAGATGTACGCGTCGTCAACCTAAGCTTGATTGCAGTGGATTGGTATATCAACCTGCTGCGCAGAAAGGTCAACGATTCCCCGGCTATCAAGCTGAGTATCCCGGAGGATGCCTTGCGAGGCAACCGCCGAAACCAGGTGTTCTACGCAAGCCAGACCCCTGGCGTTCCGGATAGGGAAATGAGCCTCGCCGATATGATTAAATTCGTAGGAGAATACCATCCGCTCCCCCTACAAAATGGAAGTCAGACAGATAGCTATATCCCGTCGAAGAATGTCTATCTCCCCGTAGATCGTGAAGCAGCCGTCAAGGCAGGACTGATTGCCCCGGGCGACACCAGCGTGGTAGATCGAATCCCGCTGAATATCTCCGGCGAATTCCTGACGAAAGACGATCTCGCAGTATTGGATATCATCGCCTCCAACTTGTGGGAACGCCCGATTTATTTCTCGGTGACGACCCGGCAGGATAAGTTTTTCGGCCTCGATGATTACATGCGCCTCGAAGGCCTCGGCCTGCGTATTACCCCCTCGAGAGGGCAAAGCGATCCGGGCCTGGGTATCATCGGCAGCGGGCGCGTGGATACAGACTTGTTCTACAAAAACGTAACCGAAAAATTCCGCTGGGGCAACTTCGATAAAGTGGAAACTTTCGTCGACAAATCCTACCTGGCCAGCGTACAAAGTATGCAACTGAGTATGCGCCGCGCCGCAGGCGAACTCCTCCGGGAAAATAAGAAAGACAAAGCCATCGCACTGGCAGATCTGTACTTTAAGGCCTTCCCGCACAAAAACTTCCCGTACGACTATCGAGCGTACTATATGGTGGATATCTATCTGGAAGCAGGTGCCTATGAAAAAGCTAAGCCAATCATGAAGGTCATCGCAGATGAAACGGAAAAACAGGCCGCCTACCTGACTTCCCTGGATCCAACTATATTAGCCAGCAGCTATCAGGATAGGTACAACCTGGCACTGCAGAATATGAATAAACTCATGCAGGATGCACAGCGGAATAAAGACGATGCGTTCTTTTCAGAACTTCAGCAACGCTTTGCCCGCTTTAGGGTAAAAACCCCTGAAGATACCCTACCTATTCAATAGACTTTTTTACGAAGGGCTCTTCAAGGACAAAAGTCTCTTTTGTCCTTGAAGAGCCCTTCGTAAAAAAGCCCATTCCTTTCTTCTATCCCGTCCGTTCAATGAAAAAAATAGCCATCGGTTCCGACCATGCAGGGTTTGCCTGTAAAGAAGCCCTCAAAGCCTGGCTGCACAGCAAAGGCCTTGAAACCGTAGATTTTGGAACCTATTCGGAGGCTTCAGCCGATTATGCGGATTTTATCCATCCGGTAGCGGAGGCGGTCGAAAATGCAGAGGCAGACCTCGGTATAGCTATCTGTGGGTCCGGGAATGGGGCCGCTATTACAGCCAATAAACACCAGCAAATCCGCGCTGCCTTGTGCTGGTCAGAGGAAATTTCCCGTCTGGCCCGCTTGCACAATAACGCCAATGTACTGGTCATACCAGCTCGTTTTGTAAGTATGGAAGAAGTATTTGCCATAACCCGCGCTTTCCTGGATACCGGGTTCGAAGGAGGCCGCCATGAAAATCGCATTCGGAAAATCCCCATTACAATAGGCCTGATAAAAAAACAGGCCGATTCTACCCCCCAGTGAATCGGCCCTGACCGCCCGGTGCTACCGAACGATGTATCTTAAATTGGATATTGGCCTTGCCGAAAAACCGGCAGGGCCTTAGTTTTATAAAAGGGCGGGCATTGGGCCAATTGTCCCCCCGGTCAAGGCTTTCCTGCCCGCCACAAACTATCATCTCCCGCGAAGTATACACCTCGTAGAATCTGAAAGCAAAAGACTTGTAGTGTGTTGGAGAAGTACCAACAAGCGGTATGCAGAGATAGCCTGTGTAGATAAGAAAGCCGGAAAGCTCTTTTTGGACGTGTGTGGGCCTTTTGCAAAAAGAATATTTTGAGGCGGAATATCCGTCTCTCTCTTTTGCAAAAAGGCATTTACTCAAAGCTGTTGCAAATAAAAGGTTTTATTCCATGCCGCGCAAGTATATGGGCGAAACTTCTTGCAATTTTATCCCTTGGCTTTTA
>CAZSMU010000063.1:0-20415 GCA_964607915.1 uncultured Haliscomenobacter sp. | reverse complement strand
AGAGTTGAAAGCAGTCGGATACTTTTAGACTTGTTGACAGGGAATCCGCGAGGGGACAAAAAGGCCATTTTTGACCTCTCGCAGATTCCCCACCCACTCGCCTGAGGCCATCGGGTGATGAGAACTTGCTCCCATCACTCCATCATTTGCTCTTTTTACTAAAAATACCCGCAATGAACACGACTATTCAAAAAGAATTTGATATTGACCAGCCCATCGGACTGGTTTGGAACGCCTTGGCCGACCCGGCCTACATAGTTACCTGCGTGCCCGGCGCTTCCCTCACCGAGAAAGTGGACGACAGAAACTTCAAAGGAGAGGTGGTGGCCAAGTTCGGCCCTATCAAAGCTACCTATAATGGAGATATCGAAATCCAGGAACTCGATGAAGCCAACCGCGTCATGGTGCTGAAAGGAAAAGGCCTGGACAGCAAAGGAAAAGGAAGTGCCGATATGATCATGAACGGAACCTTGAGCGAGGTAGACGGTAAAACCCATGTGAAATTCTCGATGAATATCGTCATCGTCGGGATGCTCGCCCAGTTTGGCTCGCGCTTGATCAACGACGTTTCTGACCAGTTGCTCAACCAGTTTGTCGTCAACTTCAAAGCCAAACTGGCCGGTGAAGCCGTCGAAAACGACCTTTCGGCAGGTTCGATGCTGGGCGCAATGGCCAAAAGCTTGTTTGGAAAAAAGAATTAGCCCGTGGTCAACCATCCAAAAGAATTGATTCCTCTCATTGATGAACGGGGATATGTCATTGATGAAGAGCTGGCAACGGTGCTGTTCCTCATGCTGAAGCTGGAAAAACCCCTGCTGCTGGAAGGAAACCCCGGAGTCGGCAAAACCCGGATTGCATATATCCTTTCCGACCTGATGGACTTTCCATTGATTCGCCTGCAGTGCTACGAGGGCCTGGACGTAAACAATGCCATCTACGAATGGAACTACCAAAAGCAGATCCTAGCCATCAAACTGCATGAGCACAGCGGAAAAACCGCACGCGAAAAGGAAGATCTGATTTTTGGCGAAGAGTACCTCCTGAAAAGGCCACTGCTGAAAGCCATTCGCTCAGACCGGCCCTGCGTGCTGCTCATTGATGAAATAGACCGCGCCGACGAGGAGTTCGAGGCCTTTCTTTTGGAGCTTTTGTCCGATTTTCAAATCAGCATTCCCGAATTGGGCACGATCCGCTCGGCCTTCAAACCTTTGGTGGTACTGACCTCCAACCGAACGCGGGAGTTGGGCGACGCCCTTAAGCGCCGCTGCTTGTACCACTGGGTCAATTATCCGTCTATGGATAAAGAAATTCGCATCATCAAAAAGCACCTGCCCGATGTCGAAGAACGCCTGGCCGAGCAAATCGTCGCCTACGTAGACCGCATCCGCCATCTGAAACTCGATAAATCGCCCGGAATCGCCGAAACGATCGACTGGGCCAAAGGAATCGCCTTGCTCAACGGCTCGTCTGACGCAATGACGAAAAGTTTGGCCTGCCTGCTGAAATCCGACCGCGACATCAAACGCGTAATGGAGGAAATTTTTTAAACCAACAACATCTTGCCATGGCATCTTTATTGAAAGAATACAAAGAACAGGAAGAAAACCGCCAGGAAGTGGCCAAAGAAGCTGCTGAACACTACAAAAGTGTCAACCTGCCCGGCACCCGTACCTTCACCGTAAACATCGAAGAAATCCGGGCACACATAGAGGAGATGAAAAAGGTCAAAGCCCTACCCAACCACGATTAATCTCCCCTCACCCAACGGTGGACCACTATACGGACTATTCTTCGTTTACCGGAGCCCTCGTCGGCTTCGTACAGGAAGCTCGTGCCCACGGGTTTTCATCCGGCATCCAGTGCGGTCACGATGCGGTAGCTGCTGCATTGCACGGCCTTTGGTGGGACCTGGAACATTTCGAATTCGCCCTGGCTGCCCTCTTCTGCACGGATAAAGACGAGCGCGAGCGGTTCCGGATCCTCTTCAACCGCTTTTGGAATCCCAAAGGCTCAAGGGTTCGACAAAAGACCGATTACAAAAACCAAAAACGGGTTTTTCAACAGCAAAACCGCATCGCGGTAATGGTCGGAACCGGCAAAACGACCCAGGGGGAAAACGAGGAAGAATCGAAAAACACCTCCGGGGCTAACGCCAAAGAGACCCTCAAAAAGACCGACTTTGCCCATCTGAGCGAAGAGCAATCTACCCTGCTGGACGAACTGGCGGAACAGTTGGTTCGCGAAATGAGCCTGCGCATCCGGCGCAAACGCAAAAAAGCAAAAAAAGGAGCCGTAGATATGGGCGCTTCCATCCGAAAGAATATCCAGAATGGAGGCGCCCTCATCCACCTGTCCCGCCTGAAACGCAAAAAACAACGCTACCGCCTCCTGGTATTGCTGGACGTCAGCGGTTCTATGGATAAATACTCGTTTTACTTGCTGAAGTTCCTCTGGGCGCTGAAATCTCATTTCAAACACATTGAGGCGTTCGTTTTTAGCACCCTGCTCATGCGAATTACAGATGAGCTTTCAGAAAAAAACCTGGCCGCCGCACTGCGCAACGTGTCCCTGACCGCTAACCACTGGTCGGGCGGAACCCAGATCGGCGCCTGCCTGAAAACCTTCAATGAGGAGTATGCCAAACGATTTTTGAACGGAAACACCCTCACGATTGTCCTAAGCGATGGACTGGATACCGGGGAGCCGGAAGTACTGGAAGAGGCTGTTCAAAAAATAAAGTTGCGCTCCCGAAAGCTCGTCTGGCTCAACCCACTCAAAGGGATGCAGGGCTATGAACCGATTCAACGGGGTATGCAGGCTGCCTTGCCCGCACTCAGCCACTTTGGCTCCGCCCACAATTTTGAAAGCTTGTTACAACTGGAAAATATCTTGACCGATGCTTGATTCTTTTTTGGAGAAGGCTTTGACCCTCAACCGCAATGGGAAACCCTATGCCACCGCCACCATTGTACGCCGCCAAATCCCCTCTTCCGGAAAACCGGGAGATCGGGCTATCATCACCACCGACGGCAAAATATACGGCTGGATCGGCGGGGGATGTACCCGCGGAATCGTGCTTAAAGAAGCCCTGGAATCCTTATGCGACTACAAGCCAAGGGTAGTACATATCAGTCCGGACGCACGGGAAAGTGCCTCCGGCCAAACCAAACGCTATACTATGACCTGCCAAAGTGGAGGGGAAGTGGAAGTTTATATCGAGCCGGTCATCCCCAAGCCCCAAATCCTGATTTTCGGAAAATCCCATATCGCCATGGCCCTGGCCCGCATCGCCAAAACGATGGAGTACCGCGTCTCGGTGGTCGTCCCCACTATCGAAGAAGGCCTTTTCCCCACCGTGGATCAGCTCTTTGCCCACGCGGCCTTTCCCGGTGGTGAATCTTATCAAAACAGCTATGTAGTCGTCTGTACGCAGGGTGAAGGGGACACCGAAGCCCTGTTTTCTGCACTTTCCCTAAAAGCAGCCTATACAGCCTTCGTCTCCAGCAGAAAAAAAGCCAACGGCATCTTCCAGGAATTGCGCATGAAAGGTATTGGCATGGAGCAGCTCAAAGAAATACGCACCCCGGCCGGACTGGATATCGGGGCCAAACTGCCGGAAGAAGTAGCCATCAGCATCCTGGCTGAAATTATCAAGGAATTTCGCGCCAAACAAGCGGGACAAGAAACCCTGAAAGCAGACAATACGCTCTCGGCACTGCCCAACGACGACTACTACCTCAACCCGGTCTGCAAAATCCCCGTTCAGAAAAGCACAGCCAAATATGTACTCGTGTACGATAACGAAAAGGTGTATTTCTGCTGCGACGGCTGCAAAGTCAGTTTTGAAAAAGATCCCGAAAAGTACATACCAAAAGCAGTACCCGGATAGGCTCGTTGCGAGGGGTCAGCGATACAAGTATATCGGATACACCTCTCCCGCCCGGTACACGTCCTTGCCCCGGGGTAATTCGATGAATGCTTCGGCTTCGGCTAAATTGGAGAAATCACCGGAGCCATTGCCAATCATAGGAGTAGCCAGAATTTGCCCCTGCTCGTTGTAGCTGAGTTTTACTTCTGGAAAGTAGCTGAGATCCGGCTTGAAGGGCACGTCCCGGGTGAGGACTGCCATAGGCCTGGGCGTCGGTGGAGCACTTAGGCACAGGTTCAACCAATCCAGAAAATACCGCTGAAGGCACATAAAGGAAGACACCGGGTTGCCCGGCAGCGCAAATATGGTACAACGCCCCTGATAACTCCCAAACCAGAACGGCTTCCCGGGGCGCTGCCGGATTTGATGAAACAATTTTTCGACTCCCAGTGCTTCCAACGCATCGGGCAGGAAATCAAATTTCCCCTTGGACACCCCTCCGCTCAGGATGAGCACATCGTACTGGTCCAAATAGACCCTCAGTTTTTCCCGGATAAGCAATGGGTCGTCGGGCAGATGGTCCGCGTCGGCATGTATGCCCTGTGCCTGAAGCGTGGTCAGCATCCGGTATTCGTTGGAGCGCCGGATTTGGAAAGGCTCCGGAGTCTGGGTAATTTCGACCAGTTCATCCCCCGTGGAGATAATCATCACTTTGGGCAGGGCCGCTACGGTGACCCGCGCTTTTCCCAAACTGGATCCAATCCCGATTTCCGGGGCGCCGATGCGGGCGTGTGCCGAGACGACCACCTCCCCTGCCTTTCGGTCTATACCCTTGAAATGGATATTCTGCTTGCAGACGACCTCCTCTATCAGGATAGTAGCCCTTCCCTCGTGGATTTCCAGGTCTTCATACCGTATGACCGTATCTGCCTGTGCAGGCATGACGGCACCGGTCATCACTTCGATACACCCTTCGTCTTCCTGCAGTACACCTTGGGGCGTTCCGGCTGGGGCAACCCCTTCGATGCGGAACGTGCGAAGCCCCTTTTCAAAAGCCGCAAAACGAATGGCGATACCGTCCATCGTAACCCGGTCGAAGGGGGGCAGATCCCGGTCAACCACCCAGTCCTCTTTCAGGATGCGGTTGAGGCTGGCGGAAAGATCCACTGTTTCTGTTCCGAAACCGATGGCGTGTGCTGCGATGATTTGGACAGCCTGTTGTACGTCAATCATATTTTTTCTATTCGCGTTCGTGGATAGTCCCTTCTTTCAAGCGCAGGGATGTTCCTGGCTTTTTTCGCATGGCAGCGACAATTTCTGCCGCGATCGACAAGGCAATTTCCTGGGGCGATTCAGCCCCGATTTCGAGCCCGGTCGGGGTGAAGAGGAAATCAGCTTTGTCCAAAGGAAGGCCGGGGAGTTCATTTTGCATTTTCAGGAAGCGCTTCCGGGGGCCGAGCAGCCCTAGATAAGCTGGTTTTTTGGAATGGAATATGGGCAAAAGCGCCAAATCTTTCTGGTAATCGTGCGACATCAGGATGACGGCCGTATAGTCATGCACCGGCAATTGGCTGGCTTGCTCATAGTCCAGCACCTGTTTGGCCTGGGCAAAGATATGCTTCGATAGCTTCTTGGCTTTTCCGATCACATAGACTTCCCAGCCGAGCTCTGCGGCTACGTTGACCATTGCGTTGACATCGTAATTATCACCTGCGATGATGAGGCGGGTTTCCGGCCGGATGAACTCGATGAGAATCTTTACCGGGCCGTAAGACGACGATGGGCAGGAGAATGTTTTGGGGGCTTTCTTAGCGGTGCTTTCTTCCAGGTAAGCAGCGAGTTCGCTCCGGTCAATCCCGGCGAAGTCCACGTCGGTAGCCTCGCACGGAATGAGTTTTAGCTGTCCGAGAAGGCCCGAGTCTTCAGGTGCGTCGATTACTTTGAGCAGGATGCTCGGAGTATCGGCATACTGGATGGTTCGCAGCAATTCAATTTCATTGTATGGGTCTTCGGGGTCAATCGGGGTGAGCAATACCTCAATACGCCCGTTGCAGCCCAGTCCGACGCCGATCTGGTTGCGATCGTCTTCCATCGTATCGTACACCACCAGGGAAGACTGATTTTTATAAATGGCTGCCTGGGACCTGCGCAATGCGTCCCCTTCCAGGCAGCCTCCGCTGATCCCGCCTACCCAGGTTCCGGAACTTTGGACTAACATGCGCGCACCAATTCGCCGATAGGAGGATTCCTCTACGCTGACCACCGAGGCCAGCGCTGCCTTTTCCCGGGAATGGTCTAAGGCGTCAAAAGCCTGAATAATGTTGCGAATTTCTTTCATCGAACAGAATTTTTGAGAAGAATTGGCATATAAAAGGCAAATTACCGAATATAAATCGGTCATTTCAAAAACACCACATCTCCTATCGTTCAGCCGGCACTACTCGGATGACGATGCTTTTTGATGCAGGTGTTTTGCTGGCAGGATCGTGTTCGGCTATGGGAACCAGTACATTGGCTTCCGGGAAATACGTGGCGGCACATTTTGTAGGGATAGGATAGGCACAGGCCAGGAAGTTGTGTGCGGTTCGTTTGACTTTGTCGTACTCGCTGACCAAATCAACCGCTGCACCCTCCTTGATACCTAACGCCTGCATATCCTTTTTGTTGAGGAGTACGACACGGCGCTCGCGGAAGATTCCTCGGTAGCGGTCGTCCATACCATAAATCGTAGTGTTGAACTGGTCGTGGCTGCGGATGCTCATCATGAGGAACTCACCCGGCTGCAAGGAGATTACTTCGAGGGGCACCACGGAGAACAGGGCCTTCCCACTGGGCGTAGTGAAGCGCTGTTCCCGCGGCGGGACGGGCAGTCGGAACCCTCCTGGTTCGCGGACGCGCTGGTTGTAATCCTCGAAACCGGGGATAACCTGTTCAATCGCTGTTCGAATAGCGTCGTAATCTGCAGCCATTTTTTCCCAGTCCACTTTCGTTTTTTCGCCTAATACTGCCTTGGCCAATCCCGCTACGATAGCTGGTTCGCTGAGCAAGTGGGGCGAAGGCGGGGGCAATACCCCTTTCGACATTTGTACGACGGCGCTGGAGTTTTCCGTACTTACGAACTGCTCACCGGAGGCCTGGCGGTCCGCATCCGTGCGGGCCAGGCAGGGCAGGATAAGTGCACTTTGCCCATGTACTAAATGGCTACGGTTGAGTTTGGTAGAGACATGGGCGGTGAGTACGCAGCTACGGAGCGCCTGTGCCGTGAACCCGGTATCCGGAGATGCGGAAAGAAAATTCCCCCCCATAGCAAAAAAGACCTTTGCCTTCCCATTCGCCATGGCAGAGATGGCCTCTACCGTAGAATAGCCCGGCTTACGGGGTGGCTTGAACCCGAATGTACTGCCCAGTTTATCCAGGAATTCGGGTTTGGGATCTTCCCAGATCCCCATAGTGCGATCCCCTTGTACGTTGCTGTGCCCGCGTACTGGGCACGCTCCTGCACCGGGTTTGCCAATTGCGCCTTTGAGCAGCAGCAGGTTGATGATTTCCTGTACGTTCCCGACCCCGTTTTTATGCTGGGTAAGGCCCATGGCCCAACAGATGATTATCTTTTTAGATTTTCGGATCAACTCCTTGGCCTCGATGATTTTTGCGCGTACTACTCCGCTCGCCTCGGCCAGCACGTTGAAGTCGTAGCGCTGTAAATCCATGACAAACTCCTCATAGCCTTCGGTGTGCTCCGTGATGAAATCCATATCGAATGCAGATCCCGGCCGGGTCTTTTCATCGTACAGCAACAGCGACATGATGGCTTTTAGCAGGGGGATATCCCCATTGATGCGCACCTGGAGGAAGAGGTCGGCCAGAGCCGTTCCTTTGCCGAACAGCTTGGCCGTGCGCTGCGGATTTTTAAACCGCACGAGGCCTGCCTCCTGTAAAGGGTTGATGGCAATGATTTTTCCCCCGTTTTCCTTACAGCGCTCCAGGGCACTCAACATGCGTGGGTGGTTGGTACCGGGGTTTTGCCCCATCAAGATCACCAGATCGCTCTCGTAAAAATCGCCCAGGCCCACGGTGCCTTTCCCTGAGCCGAGGGTGGCGTTCATAGCTTTTCCAGAAGCTTCGTGGCACATATTAGAGCAATCGGGAAGGTTATTGGTGCCAAATTCCCGCACGAAGAGCTGGTATAGAAAAGCAGCCTCGTTGCTCGTTCGGCCCGAGGTGTAAAATATCGCTTCATGGGGCGACCGGAGGCTCCCGAGCGTCTGGCCCAACACCTGAAAGGCTTCCGACCAGGAGATCGGGCGGTAGTGCGTATCCCCCGGGGCGAGAAAAAGAGGCTCTGCCAATCGGCCTGCCTTGCCGAGTTGAAAATCAGACCAGTTCTGAAGTTCAGCGACGGGGTGTTTGGCAAAAAAGTCTTTTCCAATCCGTTTCTGCTGGGCTTCCTCCGCGATGGCCTTGACTCCATTTTCGCAATATTCGCCAAGTTTGGAACGCTCATCGTCGGGGTCGGGCCAGGCGCAACCCGGACAATCTATCCCGCCTTTTTGGTTGAGGCGGAACATGATTTTGCCGGCATCACCGGGAGCCATGTATGTTCGGATATGCTTTAAGGCGGTATTTACCGCCGGGAGCCCGGCGCTATAGATAGCAGGCTCTTTTTTCTTTAGTCCGCTGAACCGTTCAGGGCTGCGCTCGCCGGTATGCTCGGGTGCGGCATGTTGCTCATTAAGGGCTTGTAAAGGGCTTTTTTTCTTTTTTGCCATGTTGTTTGCAATGGAATAGCGCAAGAGAGAGGTCAACCTCCGATGGTAGCCATGGATTCGGTGACCGGGAGCCCAAAATTACGGTTTTTTTCCGCTTCCCAACCGTCTTTAGCGCGATTCCCCAGGGCTTGTAGAAAAGCCTCTTCCACCTGGGCGTCACTTGCCCCGGCGCGCATAATCTGCTTGATATTAAATATGCCGTTGTCGTACAGACAGGTTTTGAGCCCGCCCTGTGGCGTGATGCGCAGTCGGTTGCAGGTACCGCAGAAGGTGCGGGAATACGCCGCGATGATGCCTATGGTCCCCTGGAAACCGGGGACGCGGTAGTTGTAGGAGGTAGAATGGGGAGGATCGGGTATTTTTTCAATCTCAGGGAAAGAGAGGCGTAGGTGGTCGAGTATCCTGCGGTGATCCCAGACCAGCACAGGATAGTGGCTGCCTTCCCCGTTGAAGGGCATTTCTTCGATAAAACGCACGTCCAGGTTTTTTTCTCGGGCCAATTCTGCTAGTGGGATGAGGTCTTCTATATTCTGACCCTCCATCACTACCGCGTTGATTTTTGTCCGAATTCCGTGGGATAAAAGTGCCTCCAGGGTCTCCATGACCTGGGGGAAGACGTCTCGGCGGGTGATGCGGAAAAAGCGTTCCCGGTCAATTGTATCCAGGCTGAGGTTGACGGAGTGTATACCCAAGGCCTTTAGTTCCGGCACATGGGGAGCGGTAGTCGTCCCGTTGGTGGTCAAATTAATTTGGCGGATACCTGCGATGCAGCTCATTTCGCGCAGCAGGTACATCATATCGCGGCGCACGAAGGGCTCCCCACCGGTGATGCGCACTTTATCAACCCCCAGGCCGACGAGTATCCGAACGAGGCGGAGCAACTCGTCATAAGATAGCAGTTCGTGGCGGTCCACGTACTGGATTCCCTGCTCGGGCATGCAGTAGAAGCAGCGCAAGTTACAACGGTCGGTAACGGCGATGCGTACATAGTTGACCAAGCGGCCGTGGTTGTCGTATAAGGGCATTCCTGGTAAGCTAAGCTTGTGGTTAGAAACTTTATTTAATACCGCCAGGACTTCAAGTCTGTTCCCTTGGGCACGCGGTTTTTTACTTCTTCTGCCCATTTTGGGATAAACATCCGGTGGTAGCGCAAGCGGGAAATATAGTTGGGCTGGGTGTGATCTCCATTCCAGCAGTGTTCTGCGCGGTCGCCGTAATCCACTTCCCCGTCGTAGTGCGGGTTCGCGGTTTCTTCGAGCATTGCCTCGGTCAGATAGACGGCGTTGTTCAGGTAGAAGTTGTCCATATCGCCGCAATAGATGTGGATTTTTCCTTGCAACTTACTGCCTATTTTCGGCCAGTCGCGCTTCAGGATATAGGCTAAGTCGTAGTTTTCCCGCCAGTAGGCAGCGACCTCGGGGTTTATAGTACCGGAATACTTGTCCCATATCCGCTGCGGGTAGCCGTCCTTACCAACGGGGGAGTAAACCGCTTCCCAGATATCCCACTGTTGCCCGGAACGACTTTTGGTCCCCAGCACCAGTTCGCGGAGATTCGTTTCCCGGACAGTAGCAGAAACCTGACCTAAGTAATTGCGGTGTGCCGGGCGTTCGGTCTTTTTGAACGACTCGTCGAGGTAATAGGCGTTTTTATCTTCGTACAAATTAAAAACGGTGTTTGCCCTAAAGTCAATAGGGTCCGGGCAGGCAGCGTAGCAGCCGTTGTATTCATCGGGGTAAAAGGTCTGTACGGCCAAAGCCTCCCAGCCACCGGTAGAGCCTCCGTAGGTGAAGCGCGCCCATCCTTTCCCTATGCCGCGAAACTGCTGTTCGATGTAAGGGATGAGTTCATAGGTGATGGCATCGCCATACGGGCCCAGGTTCTGGGAGTTGACCGCGTAGGAGTCGTCGTAATAAGGGTTGGCGTGTTGGATTTCAATAGCCAATACCCTGGGAAAATTGGGGCCCGTCCACATCTTGTAAAAGTCGTATGCCTCCTGTTGTACGATGCGGTTGTAGCAGTCCACATCAAAGCGAGCGCTGTATTCACAAGGTATGGTCGTATCGGGAGGCGTAGTGCGCCAGCCTCCGAAGTCGTAGGGAAAATGGCCATGGAAAATCGCCAATGGATAGCGCGTGCCGGGGTGGGTATCCCAACCTTCCGGTAGCAGGACATGGGCTCCCAGATAAAAGTCCCGGCCCCAGAACTCGGAAAGCAGTTTACTCCTGATTTTGACATGCTTGACGTACTTGCTATCTTTAGGCGGCTCGATTGCCGGAATTTCTTTATCCAGTTGCAGCGCCACGACCTTCGTGGAGCGGGGGTTGAACTCGATATTGACCGGCGTGGAATACAAGTTGCCGGGAGCCAGGTTCCACTGTTGCCCCTCCCCGCGATCCATGGGCAACTTGACGACATGCCCATCGGCCCGCTTGAAGGTTTCGTATTTGTGGAGCAGCGCCTGTACCCGATACGTACCACTAGGCACATCGCGCAGGCTTTCAATAGGAAAGCCCAGCACAGATGCATCTATCCTCATCGGTTCGCCCGCCTTCCAGTCTTCCACGTCTATCCCGAACGCGAGTTGCGTCTCCGGGCCATCGGTAATCTGGAAGCGCGGTTCGGACTTGGGGTTGTTCGACAGCATCAACAGCAACCGCCCGTCAAAGGAGGCCCCGAAAGAGGCCGGAAAAGAAATAGAAAAATACGGCGGTTGCTCGGTGCGCCTGTCGGCGGTGAAACCAACACTCAGGCTGCAGCACAACAGCAGGTACCAGATGGGTAAATCATAGCGCATAATACTCTATTTGGGGCTTTAAGATAGAAAAGTATATTAAATGCACAAAGCAGCCCGGGAAAAAGGCGGATATAAATATTCTTTTGTATTTTAGGGGGCGTAACAAACCTGTGCTTATGAAAATAAAATTCTGCGGGGCAGCCAGAGAGGTGACCGGAAGCTCCCATTTGCTCACCCTGGAAGATGGCTACACCATCCTTCTCGATTGTGGGCTCTATCAGGGCGGTGACCCGGACATGGGGCACTTCAACCGCCAGTGGCTGTTCGATCCGGGGAAAATAGACTGTGTGGTCCTTTCCCACGCACACATTGACCATATTGGCAAACTTCCCTTCCTGGTACAGGCCGGTTTTTCAGGCCCGGTACATGCCACACATGCCACGCGCAGCCTTTCTACCATCATGCTGCTCGACAGTGCAAAAATCCAGCAAAGGGACAGCGAGTACCGCGGCCGGAAGAAGGAGTCTTTCGAGGATATCCCTTTCGAAACACCCCTCTACACTGTGGATGACGTCCATGCCACTATGGAGTTATTTGTAAGCTATCCCTACGAACGATGGTTCCGGATACACCCTGCTGTCGAGGTGTTGTTCCGCGATGCAGGGCATATCCTGGGGAGCGCGAGCGTCACGCTTCGAATTCAAGAGGGCCAGAAAACCGTACTCCTGGGCTTTACCGGGGATATTGGGCGGCCGGCAAGGCCCATTCTGCGCAACCCCCAGCCCATGCCGGAGGTGGATTATTTGATTTGCGAATCCACGTACGGCGACCGCGAACACTTGAGCGCACCGGAGGAAACCGGGCGCCTACTGGAAATAATCGGGGAAACCTGCATAGAAAAAAGAGGCAAACTCATCATCCCCGCCTTCAGCGTCGGGCGCACCCAGGAAATCGTCTATCTGCTCGACCAAGCGGAGAATCTCGGAAACCTGCCCCGCATCCCGGTATATGTGGACAGCCCCCTCGCCGTCAATGCCACTACTATCTACGGGGCACATCCCGAGTGTTTTGACGAGGATCTCACCGAGTATCTCCTCACTGATGAGAACCCATTCGGCTTCAACGGATTGCATTATATCCGCGACGTAGAGGTATCCAAACAGCTCAACTTGTCAAAAGAGCCGGCTATTGTCATCAGTGCCTCGGGCATGGCCAATGCCGGACGTGTAAAACACCATATCTACCACACCGTGGACGACCCGCGCAACACCATCCTCATCGTGGGGTACTGCGCTCCCGGCACTCTTGGGCGCATGCTGCGCGACGGGGTGAAAAACATACGCATGTTCGGAAAAAACAAAGAAGTGAGGGCCCGAATCGAGATTATGGACTCCTTCTCCGCCCATGGCGATAAACTAGAGATGCTGGACTTTATCCACAACCAGCGGGCAAGCGCGAAAAAAGTGTTCCTGGTACACGGCGATTACGAGGCGCAAAGGAACTTTAAGGGCTTACTTCTGCAAGCTGGCTTCCAATCGGTGGACATTCCGGAACTCGGGCAGGAAATAACGCTATAAAGCCCTACTTCGTAGTCTGTATCTTGTTGAGTACCAGTTGCGCTTTGATAAGGAAATCAGAATGGTGCAACTGGTACTCATTGTGGACCATCATCAAGCGGATGGCGTCGTATGCTGCCGACTTGGGTACGATTTGCCGCGCCGCGATGGGGTGCAGCCAGTACTCCAGGTTGTTAGAGCGTATGTACGACTGGTCGAGCTCGAAGTTGATGACTACAGAGAGCTTGTTGAGCGAGAAGAGGTATTCTGTCTCTTTGTTGAGGTCTTTCTGGAGGTCAATGACATTATAGCGATCGAAGTTGGCTCCGGCGCGCTCGCAGAGGAAGAGATCCCTACGGCCGTCGAACACGACGAGGTCGCGGAACCTGTATTTCTTGAAATTTTTGAGTAGGAAGTTGCGGATAGGTGCTTTTGAAGAGCGCAACTTGGAGAACTCCTGGGCGAGCTCCTGCTCTTCCAGTTTAAAGTCTTCGTCAAAAGGCCTTTTCCGTCGGGTTTTCATGTTGACCACTTCCTTGACGCGGCCCAGGGTATGCCCCAGTTCGTTCGTCTTGGACGTTACGGTGATGATATCCACTGAGGCGTTGTTGATCCAACTTTCCAGGAAGATCTTGTTGGTGTCGTATTCAAAAACGAGGAAGGCAATTTCGCTGATGGCATAGAAATTGGGGTATCCACCATAGATGTTGCCGTACTTTAACTCAAGGAATGCTACGCTCTTGTTGTTCACGGTTAAGAAATTGATTGGGTCGCTTAATGTGGTTCATGCCTGCCCTTCGGCGTACTATCGGTTTCTGAGTGATTCGGACGCTAAAATTACGACTTAAATTTTAAGTTGCGGGAAATTTATAAAAAAAAGATAGCTGCGAGGATTCAAAATGGTAAAAAGCGGCCGTTTTCATAAATTTTTCGACCATCGGCCCATATTTCTCCCTCCTGGCGCATATCGCTGATGAAATCCCAGTGTATGTCGGAATGGTTTTTTCCGCCTGTTTGAAGGTAAGATTGCCCGATAGCGAGGTGGAAGGTACCCCCCATTTTTTCATCGAACAGGATGTTCCGGGTCTGGCGTTGTATGCTGTAGTTCGTACCGATGGCGGCCTCTCCGAAGTACCGTGCCCCCTCCACTTTTTCAAAGATGTGGTCCAGGACCTCTTTTCCTTTGCGAGCCTCCCACTTCGTGATACGGCCATTTTGTACCCATAGGGTCACGCCTTCGAGTTCGGCGCCTTCGTATGTGGCGGGGAAGGAAAAATAAACCACCCCCTCTACGGAGTCTTCTACCGGAGAGGTATAGACCTCCCCCGAAGGCATGTTGGTCTGGCCATCCGAATTGATCCAGGTGCGCCCCCGGGTACTGAAGCGCAGGTCGGTACCCGGAGCGACATAGCGTATTTGGGTACACTGGTTGAGGTAGTCCACAATCCCCTGTTGGGAGCTGCGCACGTTCAACCAGCTTTGGATGGGATCTTCGTCGTAGAGCTTGCAAGCATTGTACACGAAGCGCTCGTATTCGTCCAGGGGCATACCTGCTTCCCGTGCGGACACTGCGGTGGGATACAGGCAAAGGCTGCGCTTCAGGGAGCGGCTCGCGGTGCGTTGGGTATAGCGTTCCCGGGCTTCCTTGTACGCCTCGCGCCGGGCAGCGGCCTTTTCAGGCACCGCTTCATAGCTGCGCACAGCCTCGAAAGGCGCCATGATGTAAAGGTAGGCCTCGTAGGCCTCCATCGCTTTGTCGTATAGGGGCGAAACGTGCCCGAGGTGGGCTGGACCTGCTTCCTCATGCAGGATTTGGTACATTCCGTCGAATTCCCACTCCACATCTACGGCGGCTCCGGCGCGCAGGGCATGGCGATAGACTTCGCGCACCAGCGGCTCTGCCAGGAGAGTAGTGTTTATCAAAAGCCGGTCGCCCGGTCGGATATCGAGGCTGTAGCCCACGAGGAGTTGGGCATATCGCGAAAGAATGTCTTGCATAGCAGCGTTACCAGGATTTTGCGTGATAAGGATAGCGCAATTTGTACTGTTCTTTAATCATCTCCAGCATTTTGGTGCGGAGAAGTTCTATGTTCTCTTTGGTTCGGGCAGATACCAAGATATTATCAGCATCAAAGAGGTGCCGCAAGTTACCTTGCAGCCCTTCTTCGATTTCCTGTTTGGCTTCCTGGTCGAGAAAAGGATCGTAGTATTTCTCCCGGTACTGGTCAATCTTGTTGAATACCAGCAAAGTTGGCTTTTCCGAGGCCCCCAAATCCTGCAGGGTCTGGTTGACTGTCCGGATATGGTCTTCGTGCTGGGGGTGTGCGATATCCACCACATGGATGAGAATATCGCTTTCGCGCACTTCATCCAGGGTGGACTTGAAACTTTCGATCAGGTGGTGGGGTAATTTTCGGATAAACCCGACGGTATCAGACAAGAGGAAGGGAACATTGTCGAACACGACTTTCCGCACCGTGGTATCGAGGGTAGCGAACAGTTTATCTTCGGCAAACACCTCTGATTTGCTCAGCAGGTTCATAAGAGTAGATTTGCCTACGTTGGTATATCCCACCAAGGATACGCGGATGAGTTCGCCCCGGTTTTTGCGCTGGGTAAGGCTCTGTTGGTCTATTTTTTTGAGTTTTTCCTTGAGGAAAGCTACCTTGTCGCGCACGATACGACGGTCGGTTTCTATTTCCATTTCCCCGGGGCCGCGCATACCGATGCCACCGCGCTGCCGTTCCAGGTGAGTCCACAGGCCGCGCAAACGGGGCAAGAGGTATTGAAGCTGGGCGAGTTCGACCTGGGTTTTTGCCTGGGCCGTCTGGGCGCGCCCTGCGAAGATATCCAGGATGAGGCTACTTCGGTCAATGATTTTGACCTTGAGGGCCTCTTCCAGTATATTGACCTGTTTGCCGGTCAGGTCATCGTCAAAAATGACCATGGTGACCGATTCCTCTTTTTCGATAAACGCCTTGATTTCCTCCAGTTTCCCCTTTCCGATGAAGGTACGAGAGTCTGGGTGGGGCAACTTCTGCAGGAAGCGCCGGCGGGTAGCAGCACCCGCGGTGAGGGCCAGGAACTCCAGTTCGTCCAGGTATTCGATGACCTGTTCTTCAGTTTGGTCTTTCTGTACGACGCCTACCAATACAGCCGATTCGGTACCGGGTTTATGGCCGCCGTGTTTCTTTTCTCCCAGGTTCCATGATTTTGCCATAGCTTCTTGATTCTATTTCCTTCAACAAACTTGTTGTGAGGGGTCAGCGAGGTCGACAAAAAATGGCTCTTTTTTCCCTCCTCGCTGACCCCGTGCAACAAGTCTAATATTCTCAGTTGCGCGACATCCACGCTGCCGGGTTGAGTTTGGACTGCTCCCGCCATATTTCGAAATGCAGTTCCGGCTCACTGCGGCTCAGGCGGCCGATTTCCTGATTGGCCGACACCTGGTTGTCGCGTTGTACGAACACTTCGGCCAGGTTGGAGTACACGGTGTAATAGCTCCCGTGTTGTACAATCAGGGTATTCTGGGACCCCGGTATGGCCCGTACCCCCACTACGCGCCCGTCGTATACCGCTCGGACATCCAAATCGCTGCTTGCCCGGATATCTATTCCATTGCTTTGGGTTTTCACATCTTTAAAGCGCGGGTGTTGCTGGGTGCCGAAGGAGCGCACAATCGTACCGCCTTGCAGGGGCCAGGGCAGATTCCCCCGGTATTGCCCGAACCGGGAAGACTCCACACCACTGCCCTCAGCCCTGCTGCTGCCCGGTTCAGCGATTCGGGTTCTCCTTCTCGAGGCGGCGATTTCCTGTTGGATAATAGACTCGATGGCGTTATTCAATTTATTTTGGGCTTCCTGTTGCCGGCCGAGCTCGCCGGCGAGTTTGCGTTCATCCGATTTCAGCGATTTGAGGAGGCCGTCTTTTTTTATCAGTTCCCCCTGCAATTGGATCTGTTCGATTTCGAGGGCGCTGAGCATCTGCTGTTTTTCTTTGCGGCGTTCGGCCAGCGAAGTCGTTTTTTCGCTCAGCGTACGCTGGGTTTCGAGGATTAGCCGAGCCTGCCGGGCTCTGTAACGCTCGAATTGGCGCAGGAACTGCCAGCGGCGAAAGGCGTCATTCATACTCTGGGCAGAAAAGAGAAACAAGAGGGCACTCTGGTTGAGTTTTTGCCGCAGTGCGACGCGCATCATGGCAGAGTACTCCTTTTGAAGCCGGCCGGCATCCCCTTCCAGGGCTTCGAGGACTTCGAGGGTGCGCACGATGCGTTGATCCACAAATTCGATTTCCTGGTGGAGGTTTTCGACCAGTGCCTCCCGGGAGCGTATCTGTCGCTGTAAAGTCAGATAGCGCTTCAGAGTAGCTGCTTCTTTATCGCGCGTTGCCTTCAGTTGGGTAGAGGTCTGGCGTATTTCCTGTTGCAGGCGCTTCCTTCGTTCTTCCAGTTCTTTGCGCGATTGGGAGAAAGCGAGGGCAGGGGCCAGGAGAGCTGACACCAGTATCCCGACAACCAGGAGCTTACTGTACGCGAAGGTACCTTTCGGGAATCTCAAAGGGCATGTCTTTAGGAACATTGAGCACAACTTCGCTGAACTTTATTTCGAGATTGATTTTTCCAGACTGCTGATCTTCAAGAATCAGGGTACGAAGGTAGGAAAAATTATCTTTTCGGCCCACAGCGGCATATTCGCCAAGGGTTAACTTCACCTGCATCGCCGTCTGCAGGTCGCTGTACTCTATAGCCTCGGGCAGATAATTCCCTTCCCGCAAGCGGTGCCGGATCGTATGGCCGGGTGAACCCTCTTCCAACCAGAACCCTCCGGGAATGGCTTCTACACGGCGGCTATCGGCAGGCAGTAAAAGGGGGCTGCCCAGCACAATGCCCTGAAGCAAGTCCAAGCGTGCCGGCAACTTATATTTACCTGCGAGTTCCTCGAGCCGGTATGAGCTGAACACATTATTAAAGCGATCTATGACAAACGCGGAATCAGAGGTAATCAGCACACGAGCCACTTCGAAGCCCAACTTCCGCAGGGCCACCCAGACTACACTGTCTTTGCGCATGCGGATAGTTGCATTTCCACGCAGCGCCTGTTGGCCGTCGTCGTAATCCACCCGCGCTTTGGCTTCAAACCAGGTGGCGTCCGTTTGATAGTCCCGCAACCGACTAACTATGTACTCAGGACTGTCTTTTCGCGATGCACTGCTCCCCTTTCGCGTCGCAGAGCAGGATGAGCCGGCAAAAGCGATTACTCCCAACAACAGACACAGCCGGGAGCTTGAAAAGGCATTTTTATTCATATAATTGTTTGTCCGTAATTTTTTTCAGGAGCCGGGGCGATTTCCCCCCTTTGCTTTTCGCCTTTTCCCAGTACTCCAATGCTTCGCCGTTCAAGCCCGATTTAAAACAAGTGTCGCCCAGTTGTTCCAGGATTTGCGGATTACCGGCGTAGGGCAGGGCTTCCAGCAGTTGGCGCGCTTCCGAAAACTGGCCCATTCGGTATTTGGCCCAGGCCACCGCCTGACGGGCTTCCAGCGAGCCGGGGTGGTTGCGCAGTACTTGTTGGGCCAGGGCAGTTGCCTGTTCCGGCTGATTCTGCAGGGCGAGCGACAGCGCCTGTCGGGCGAGAAGCAGAGGATGGTCTTTTTTGGCAGCGGCAGCTTGCTCGAAAGCTTTAGCCGCTTCTGCCGCATCGTTTAGGGCAGTCCATACCAATGCCTGAAGCGAGAGAAGTTCGGCGCGCAGCCCTGCATCCGAGGTGCCTGCTATCAAAAGGGCCTGCGACAGGTCGCGTTGCGCCTCCGGATAACTCCCTTTCCAGTAAGCAGCCAGCGCCTGAAAAGCATACAGACGCGGCTTATTGGGAAAAACATCCAGGGCAATGGATACCTGGCGGGCCAACGCAGGGCAATCGCCCAAGGTTTGGTATAGGGCCAGCAGTTCCTCCCAGTTGGCGTATATGGTTTCGTCCAGAGTGACCGATCGCAGAAATTTTGCCGCAGCTTCCTCCGCTTTGCCGTTGAGGAGCAACCCCTGGGCCAGCAGTGCGCAGGCGGCGGCAGATTCAGGGTGTGTCGCTTCCAGGGCGGTCAGCAGGGGGAGGATTTGCACTGCTTTGGCCGAGTTGGGCTTCATATCCGGCGCGGAGAGCAGGGGACGGAGTTTTTCTATCTTCAAGGCAGGTTCTACGCTTCGGTTGGCCACCAGCTCCGACAATCCCGCCAGAGGATCGGTGCCGGCCCCGCCGCGCTTGTCGGCCAGGAAAGCCAGGGCGCGTGTATCCTGGGCGTCTATGCCAAGGATGCGACGCCAGACCTGCTCTGCCAGAACCAAGTCGTTGTTTTTTACATAAAAATCCGCTAATAAATGTAAGTAGGCGGTGTTTTTAGGAAACTCTTCGCAGAGTCGCTCCCACTCGCGGCCCGCTTTTTTGACATCTCCCATCGCCATGTATAAGGCAGCACGGGACGCGGTTGTCGGTTGCTGTACGCCAAAGCGCAACTCAAGCGCGTCGTATGCCTTTAGAGCAGCGGGGTACTGGCCTGCTTTTTCCAAAAGGCCGGCCCATTCGGTATAATAGGTCTTTTCTTGGGGGGACAGCACGCTCAGCTTTTCATACACCGCAGCCGCATCGGCAAAGCGCCCCATGGCGATATGTACCTCGGCGACCTGGCGCTGGTACCAGGGGTTGCGGGGGTCGGTAGCAACCGCTTGGCGGGCAAGCCGCAGCGCTTTTTCAAAATCCGATTTGCCAGCGGCCAGTCGGGAGAGCTCGTACGCGGCCACGGCATTCTCTGGATGAAGGGAGAGCACTTGCTCGTAGAGCGAAGCGGCCTTGTCGTTATTGCCGGCAAATTTCTGCCCGGCAGCGTCTATCAGCAATAATTCCCGCTCCCGCCCCGTCGAGTCAGCGGCAACGGTCTTCTGGCCCTGCAGCGCGGCGGAGAGCGCTATGCACAGGCACAGAATTGACATTGGCTTGAACCTGTTATACGTCAGGGAGCGTAATTCGAAATGTCGCGACATGATAAAACTCCGATTGGCTTACGGGACATCCTGCTCAAAAACGGTTGGCACACAATCCCGTTTGGGCCGGCATCGTGGATTCCATCCATCGTTTACTATCGACTTGTTGCGCGGGGCCGGCGAGGCTCGCCGGCCCCGCGCAACAAGTCCGATTTTTAAAACGTACAAGAGGCGAAATGAGTTGCAGAAGGGACACAGAATTCCGTGCCGCTGTACGGGAAGGCGCTATTAGACCTATTGCGAGGGGCAGCGAGGCAGGAAGAAAAGGGCCTTTTTGACCCTTTGACGATTCCCCTCGCCACAAGCCTATTCCACCACCGTAACTTTCAGCATATTGGTGCGGTGGCGCTTGTGCAGCGGCATGGTAGCCGTGTTGATCACGATGTCCCCCGTTTGGACGAGGACGGAGTATTTGAAGATATCCACGACAACGGTGATGGTTTGAGCGGGGGGGG